>JAQGHX010000186.1 GCA_028288745.1 Roseomonas sp.
TTGCGAGGCTCAGGCCGCCACACTGGCCGGCTTTCCCCGCGCCGGGTGTGTTCGAGGCACGCAATGTCGCCGCGGCCGAGGCCAATGCCACGCTACTGGCCATGGAATGCGTGGCCGTGGGGTTGGATGTGGTCTGTTCCCCGGTGCTCGACCTCCGGCTGCCGGGCGCGCATGACATTGTCGGCGACCGGGGCTTTTCGGCTGAACCGGCGGAAGTGGCCCGGCTGGCCGAAGGCTGGGTGAGGGGTCTGCAATCCGGCGGCGCCATACCGGTGCTGAAGCATATGCCCGGCCATGGCCGGGCCATGGCCGACAGTCATCTGGAACTGCCGCGCGTCACCGCCGGCCGCGCCGCGCTGGAGGCGGATTTCGCGCCCTTCGCGGCCCTGGCACGCTCGGGCGCCTGGGCCATGACGGCGCATCTCCTCTACACCGCCCTGGATGCCGAGCGGCCCGCTACGCTCTCGCCCCGCATCATCGCCGGAATCATGCGGGGTGCGATCGGCTTCGATGGCGTGCTGGTATCGGACGACCTGGACATGAAGGCGCTGTCCGGCAGCCCCGGTGAACTGGTGGCGGCCGCGCTGGCGGCGGGCTGCGACCTGGCGCTGCAATGCTCGGGCCGGCTGGAGGATACCGCCGCTGCCCTGGCGGCTGCGGCCCCGCTGACCGAACGGGCGGAGGCGCGCATGGCCGCCGCCCGCGCTGCCCGTGAGGCCGCCAGCCACGGCGTGACGCCCAACCCCATCGCCCTGGCATCCCGCCGCGATGCGCTTCTGCAGGATATGGCGTGATCGACTGGCTGCCGGAACTCGTCGTCGCCATTCTGGCGACGGTGATCGCGATCACTCTGCACGAGGCCGCGCATGGCTATGCCGCGCTGGCCCTCGGCGACGATACCGCCAAGCAGGCGGGCCGGCTCAGCCTGAACCCGCTGCGCCATGTGGACCGGGTTGGCACCATCATCCTGCCGGGCATCCTGCTGACGGTGCAGTTGCTGACCATCGGGCGGGTCGTGGCCATGTTCGGCTGGGCCAAGCCGGTGCCGGTCAATCCCTGGCGCCTGCGTGACCCGCGCTTCGGCATGGTACTGGTGGCGGCCGCGGGGCCGGCGACGAATTTCTTTCTGGCCTGGGTGGCGGCGCTGCTGGCGCACCCGTGGGAAGCCATGGCGGATATCCTGCCGCGCGAGGTCTTCGCCCTCGGCATCCGCTTCATCGCGCTCTCCATCATGGCCAATCTGCTGCTCGGCCTGTTCAACCTGCTGCCGATTCCGCCGCTGGATGGCGGGCGCATCATGGTGGGGCTGCTACCGCGCCCGCTGGCCATGCTGCTGGCCCGGGCCGAGCGCTTCGGCCTGCTGGCCGTCATGCTGATGATCCTGCTGTTGCCGCGCCTTGGCCCGGATTACGACGTGATCGGCTGGTTGTCGGGCATCGTCACCGGCCCGGCCTTCCGCTTCGTGCTTTGGCTGGCGGGGCACCCGGTGTGAGCGACACGCTGCATCTCAGCCTGGAGGGCTTCGAGGGGCCGCTGGATCTGCTGCTGGATCTGGCGCGGGCCCAGAAGGTCGATATCGCCCGAATTTCCATCCTGGCGCTGGTGGACCAGTACCTGCTGGTGATCGAGGGCGCGCGGCGCGTGCGGCTGGAACTGGCCGCCGACTGGCTGGTCATGGCCGCTTGGCTCGCCTGGCTGAAATCCCGCCTCCTGCTGCCGGAAGACCCCCAGCAGGAGGAAGACGCCGAAGCCCTGGCCGGCCAACTGGCCGAGCGGCTGGTGGAACTGGAGCGGATGCGCGCGGCCTCCCGCTGGCTGAACACCCAGCCGCAACTGGGGCGCGAGGTCTTCGCGCGGGGGGTGCCGGAGAGCTTCACCGTCTCCGACCGCAGCGGGCTGGTGGCGGAACTGCCGGCCTTGTTGCGCGGTTACGTCGATGCCCTGCGCCGCGCCGCCGCCAAGCGCCCCTACCGCCCGAAGCACCGCAAGCTCTGGACGGTGCAGGAGGCGCTGGAGCGGCTGGCGCGTCTGGTGGGTGGCCTGCCGGACTGGGGCGACCTGCGGCAGTTCATGCCGGAACAGGTGCTGGATCCCATCGAGCGGCGTGCCGCGCTGGCCAGTACCCTGATCGCTGGGTTGGAAATGGCGAAGGGTGGCGATATCGAGCTACGCCAGGAGGCCGCCTTCGGCCCGATCATGCTTCGTCTGAGCACGCCCCTGACTTCCCTGGCGCGGGAGGACCGCAATGCAGCAGCCTGAGCCCGCCGCCGCCGAGCTGGCATCCGCCGCCCCGGTCGAGCACGCGCTGCGGCTGGCGGAAGCCATGATTTTCGCCGCCGACCGCCCCGTACCCCTGGAGCGGCTGCAACCCTTCCTGCCCCCGGGCCTGCGGGCCGAAGCCGTGCTGACCCTGCTGACTGCCCGCTATGCCGGCCGGGGGGTCGAGCTGGCGGAAGTCGGCGGCGGCTATACCTTCCGTACCGCCGCCGATCTGGCGCCCGTGCTGACCAAGGTGGTGGAAGTGCCGCGCCGCCTGCCGCGCGCGGCCATGGAGGCCGTGGCCATTATCGCTTACCACCAGCCCGTTACCCGCACCGAAATCGAAGAGATCCGCGGCGCCAGCCTGTCTCAGGCCACGCTGGAGGCGCTGCTGGAAAACGGGCTCATCGCGCCACGTGGCCGTAAGGAAGTGCCGGGGCGGCCGATTCTCTGGGGCACCACGCCGCGCTTCCTGGACCAGTTCGGCCTGCGCGCATTGACGGACCTGCCGCGCCGCGACGAATTGCTGGCGGGCGAGGCAAATGCCCTGCCGGGCGGCCGCAGCGGCGGCGCATAAGCTTCGCGCCAGAGGTTCGTGGCGGAGAGGCGGCAGACGGCATACCTTCCACAGCCTTGATATTGCTTTGCTCCGGCGGGGCCATGGCGGCCAGGCCGCAGGGCGAGGCCCGTCTTGCCAGCCGGGCCAGGGGTAGATGGTTGAGATGGTAGCCACCGGATACCGACCGGGCCACCACGATGAAAGCAGCGATAATCCGCACCTGCGAAATGGCGAATAGGCGCCGGGGTTCGTCTTTCTGGCCGGGCAGGGTTAGATACAGGCAGCGCAGGGTCGCCGCCCCGCTTGCTGGACACGAATTCACGCATCCTGCCATTCGGTTGGCGGCGATCTGCTCTAGATAAGATCTTGTTCGGGAAGATGGAGGCAGGCTGCCTAATTGGCTCTGCCCCCGGTTCCTGCTAACGGAAAGCGGCCCCTGGAACCGGGGGGAGTGGGAAGCACATGTTCGATCTTGCCTGGTCCGAGATTGCCTTGGTCGCCGTTGTGGCGGTGGTGGTGATCGGCCCGAAGGACCTGCCAGATGCCATCCGCAAAGTGGCTCAGGCCGTCAAGAAGCTGCGCGGCATGGCCGCGGAGTTCCAGACCCATGCCGACGAGCTGGTACGTGAAGCCAAGCTCGACGACGTTCGCCAGCAGATCCAGGAGATCCGCAACTTCGACCTGAAGGGCACGATCGAGCGCGCGGTGGATAATGACGGCGACATCCGCCGCACCTTCAACGACAATCCGCTGAAGGATGCCTGGAAGCCGACGCCCGAAGGTGGCCCCGTGGCGACCGAGACGGCCCCGGCCGCCGGCACCATTGCCGGTGACGCGCCGCCGCCGCCCAGCGCCACCCCGGCCGAAGCCCCGGCTGTCCCGGCTTTCATCCCGCCGACCGTGGCCGCCTTCGCTGCGGATGCCGCGCGCGATACGCCCGTGGCGAAAGAGGAAAAGCCCGCGATGATCCCGCCGCAGATCGATGGCGCCCCCGCGCCGGAAAAGCCTGCGACCCCGCCCGCAACTCCGACCGTCTGAGTACCAGTCCTTGCCCCGGGAAGAAGAAGATCAGATCGACGACAAGCCGATGCCGCTGATCGAGCATCTGCTCGAATTGCGGACACGGTTGCTGTGGTCGCTTGGCGCTTTCATCATCGCCTTCACCGTCTGCTATTATTTCTCAACGCAGATCTACGGCTTCCTGGCCCAGCCGCTGGCGGACATCCTGCACCAGCAGAGCGGCGGGGAGCGGCGGATGATCTTCACCGCGCTCTACGAAGCTTTCTTCACCTACCTGAAGGTGGCATTCTTCGGGGCGGCCTTCATCAGCTTCCCCGTCTGGGCAACGCAGCTCTGGCTGTTCATCGCCCCCGGCCTGTACCGCAGCGAGAAGCGGGCGATGCTGCCCTTCATGCTGGCATCGCCGGTTCTGTTCGTCATGGGCGCGGCGCTGGCGTATTATTTCATTTTCCCGCTGGCCTGGAAGTTCTTCATCTCCTTCGAGACCCCGCCCGGCACCGGCGCGCTGCCGGTGCAGTTGGAAGCGAAGGTCAGCGAATACCTCAGCCTGGTCATGCACATGATCCTGGCCTTCGGCGTCGCCTTCCAGATGCCGGTGGCGCTGACGCTGATGGCCAAGGTCGGCATCGTCTCGGCCGCCGGCCTGAAGAAGGGACGGCGCTACGCGGTGGTGGGCATGTTCGTGCTCGCCGCCGTCATCACGCCGCCGGACATCATCAGCCAGATCGGCCTCGCTGTGCCCCTGATCGCCTTGTACGAGATTTCCATCCTTGCCGCCGGCTGGGTGGCGCCGAAGCGCGACGACGAAGACAAGAGCTGAGCCTGAGCCATGCATGATATCCGCATCGTCCGCGCCGACCCCGCGGCGTTCGACGCCGCCATGGGCCGGCGCGGGCTGCCGCCCGTGGCCGAAGCTATTCTGGCGCAGGATACGACACGCCGGAACGCGCAGACCGCGCTGCAGGAACTACAGGCCCGCCGCAACCAGCTCTCCAAGGAGATTGGCACGGGCAGGCGCCAGGGCGCCGACACCGCTGCGCTGGAGGCCGAGGCCACCGCGCTGCGCGACCGCATGGAAGCCCTGGAGAGCGAGGCCAGGACAGCCGACGCTGCCCAGCTTGCCTTGCTTGAAACCCTGCCGAACCTGTTGGATGAAGACGTGCCGGAAGGGCGCGACGAAGCGGACAATGTGGTGGTGCACCAGCATGGCACGCCGCCCGATTTCGCTTTCACGCCAAAGCAGCATTTCGAAATCGGCGAGGTGCTGGGGCAAATGGATTTCGCCGGCGCCGCCAAGCTGGCCGGGGCGCGCTTCACGGTGCTGAAGGGGCAGTTGGCGCGGCTGGAGCGGGCCCTGGGGCAGTACATGCTCTCGCTGCATGTGGACGAGCACGGCTTCAGCGAGACCTCTGTTCCACTGCTGGTCAATGACGCCACCATGTACGGCACCGGCCAGTTGCCGAAGTTCAAGGACGACCTGTTCCACACCGAGGATGGCCGCTGGCTCATCCCGACCGCCGAAGTGCCGCTGACCAACCTGGTCGCTGGCGAGATTTTGGCCGAGGCGGCGCTGCCGCTGCGGTTCGCGGCATTGTCGCCCTGCTTCCGGTCTGAGGCGGGCAGCGCCGGGCGCGACACGCGCGGCATGTTGCGCCAGCACCAGTTCACCAAGGTGGAAATGGTCGCCATTACCACGCCGGAGGATTCAGTCGCGGAGCATGAGCGGATGACCGCCTGCGCCGAGCGCGTGCTGACCGAACTTGGGCTGGTCTGGCGCCGCGTCGTTCTTTGCGCGGGTGACACCGGTTTCGCCTCCACCAAGACCTACGATCTGGAAGTCTGGTTGCCGGGGCAGGGCGCGTGGCGCGAGATTTCCTCCTGCTCCAACTGCCGCGATTTTCAGGCCCGCCGCATGGGCGCGCGGTACCGCGCCAAGGATGCCAAGGGCACGACTTTCGTCCATACGCTGAACGGATCCGGCGTCGCGGTAGGGCGCGCCCTGATCGCGGTGCTGGAAACCCACCAGCAGGAAGACGGCCGCGTGGCGATTCCCGCGGTGCTGGCGCCCTGGATGGGCAATCTGAGCCACATAGGTTGACGGGGCCGGTTGCGCGAAAGCCCAATCGCCCATATTTTGCAGCCAGTCGGGGCGTGGCGCAGCCTGGTAGCGCATTTGGTTTGGGACCAAAGGGCCGGAGGTTCGAATCCTCTCGCCCCGACCATCGAGATAAAGGCCAAGCTCATGAGCCGCGACGCCGCCATCGCCCGCATCCATTGCCCGCCGCGCTCGGCCATGCAGTCCGGCAAGGGCAACATGCAGGGCTGGATCCTGGAATTCGCGCCTGCTGAAAGCCGGAAGCCGGACCCTTTGATGGGCTGGTTCGGGTCGGGCGATACGCGCGCCCAGTTGCGCATCAGTTTTTCCACGCGGGAGGCCGCCGAGGCCTATGCCCGTGCCAACGGCCTCGCTTATGAGATCGAGGAGCCCGCGAAGGCCGCGGCCATCAAGCCGAAATCCTACGCCGAGAATTTCCGCTACGGCCGGTCGGAAAACTGGACGCACTGAGCGTCCAATCTCCTGCCATCTGCGTCCTTAGCTCAACTGGATAGAGCAACCGGCTTCTACCCGGTTGGTTGGGGGTTCAAGTCCCTCAGGGCGCGCCAGCTTCTTCCATGATCGTGCAGGGCATATGCAGCTCGGCCATGATCGGCAGGTGGTCCGAAGCGATGACCCCCGCCGGATCCCGCCAGTTCTTGCCCATCAGCGAAGCAGGGCGGCAGAAGATGCGGTCCAGCTTGAGGGCCGGGAAGCGGGACGGGAAGGTTCGGTGCTGTGTCCGCGCCGGCATCTGGGCCGAAAGGGCCCGCCAGACCGGGCCACGCCAGCTCCATTCATTGAAATCGCCCAGGACCACCAGTGGGCCCTTCAGCCGCGTGACCAGGGCCGCCAGCCGCGCGGCCTGATACTGCCGCTCTCGCCGGCGCAGCCCGAGATGCGTGGCGACCACCCGTAGAGCGCCTTCAGGCGTGGCGATGACCGCCTCGATCGCGATACGGGGTTCGCGGCCGGGGTGGGAGAGGTCGTGCAGATGGCTCTCCTCGATCGGCCAGCGGCTGAGCAGCATATGCCCATAGGCCCCGTCATGCGCGCGGATGGTCTCGGCCGGGGTGGAATGGCCGGGCAGGTGGTCGCGCAGCAGCGCGAAGCCGCAATGGTCCAGGCTGCGGCCACGGCTTTCGACTTCCTGCACCGCCAGGATATCCGGTGCGTGACGGCGGATCCGCCCGAGCACGCGCGGCATGTTGAAGGCGCCGTCGGTACCGATACCGCCATGGATGTTCCAGGTCATGACGCGAAGGATCACGCCGCAGCGTCTCGCTTGCGGTCCATCATGCGGCGGAAGCGCTTGATGAGGCTCTGCATCCCGAAGGACAATGCACCCCAGCAGATCAGCACCACGATGAACCCGAGGATATCCTTCCATGAGGGCTCAGTCAGGATGCGCAGCAGGCGGTCGCCCAGCGCCGTCATCAGCAGCAGGCCGGGGGCCAGCCCCAGCGCCGTGCCCACCATGTAGTCCAGAATCGGGATGCGGATGGCACCGGCAACCAGGTTGACCAGGGTAAACGGCGCCACCGGCATCAGCCGCACCATCGTGACAGCCAGGATGCCGTTCTTGGCAATGCCACGACTGACCTTGTTGATCCGGGGGCCGATGATCTTGCGGAGCAGGCCAGGACCCATGCGCCGGCCGACAAGATAGGTCAGGAAGGCGCTGACCATGGCGCCCACCGCGGCATAAAGGAGGCCGGGCCATAAGCCGAAGGCCGCCGCGGTCGCCACGATCAGGACGTTGACCGGGAAGGCGATCAGTCCGAGCAGCATGAACAGCCCCAGCGCCATCAGCGGCCCAAAGGCGCCGCCCGCCTGCATGGAACTGGTGAAGGCCTCCGGGTTCATGAACTCGGAAAGCGGCGTATAGCGCCAAGCCACCCCCAGCACGAGCACGGGGGCAACGACCAGCGCGATCCGCAGCCAAAGCGCCATGCCGCCACCGGCAGGGTTTTCATCCGCACCGAAATCAGCGAGCAGCATACCGGGTACGATGGGACGGCGCGGGTCGGCCACGGCCTCGATCTGCGGCACTCCTTCGCCTTCGGCCAGTTCACCATCGGCGATCAGCACCAGGCGGCGCCTCCGGCTCTGCAGGGTATCCAATGCGTTGAACAGGGACCCGCCCTGGGTGGCGATGGCCACCTGCTCCGGCGTCACGCCGAGATGCTCGGCCAGCATACGGTCGCGGACGCCGCGGATGCCGGCGCGGGTCGTCTCATCCGTTGCCTCGACCACCAGGTCACATTCCGTATCGGTGCCCATGGAGCGGTTGCAGAGATTAGCCGACCCGACCCGCAGCAGCCGGTCATCGACGATCATGACCTTGGCGTGGATCATGACATCCGCCTGCGGGCCGCGCTTCTCGCCCACCTGGGGATAGAGCAGGCGGACACGGTCCCCCACGCCCGCCTGCCGCAGCAGCGTCATGAAGCGGATACGCCCGGCAAGCATGGTCCGGTGCTCCAGCCAGGTATGGTGAGTGTGGGGCCCGAGCAGCACCACCTCGAGGTCTGGTCGTTCCTTCATCCGCTCAGCCAGGCGGAAAGCGAGGTTCAGATTGGTGAAGAACTGGTTCTCGGCATAGACGCTCCGCTCCGCGCTGCCGATCATGTCCTCGAACGATCTTTCGACCTCCCGGATCTCCGGCTCACCCTCGTAAGCCGCCTGCGTACGGGCGATGCCGACCATGGCGCTGCGCAGGTCCGGCACCACGGCCGCCGGCCAGAGATCCGCCGCAGCCGGGGCTGGACGTTCGCGCGGCGGCATGTCCTCGCAGGCCGAGCGGGCCCAGCGGGCGCGAAACAGGTCGGCCAGGGCCCCGGCCGCCTCACCATCGACCATCATCTGCACGTCGTGGAAGGGCAGGTACGGATTATCGTTGGGATCGACCCGGTGCGGGTTGATCGGGGCATGGGCCGGGGTATCCCAGCGCCGGATCGTCAGGTCCAACCCGCCCGAGAAGGCGATGGCATCGTCCACCACGACGATTTTCTGGTGATGCGAGGCGCCCAGGGGCACCTCGTCATCCAGGCAAAGCTCCACCCTGGCAGGAGTGTTCCACTGCAGGGAAAGGGCGGGCAGCAACTCGCGTTCCAGCGCGTAAAGCACTGAATAATCCCATAAGAGCAGCTTGATGCGCAGATCGGGCCGGCGCTCGGCCAGGGCGGCGAGGAAAGGCCCCAGCGCGGCCGGGAGGCTGTCGCCCGTCTCCCCATCATCGCCCACCAGCGCCGTGCGGCTGTCGATATCCCAGCCCGCGATCAGGATACTTTTTTTGGCCTTGAGCAACGTCCGCCGCAATGCGCCGTAATAGGTGGACGCATCCACCAGGACGGCGGCACGTTCCGCCTGTTCCAGCCGCCAGACATTCTCGCCCGGTACCAGGATGGAGGGTGAAGAGGGACTGGCGGAGGACCGGTGGTCATCTGGCTGGCGGGAAGCGATGGGTGCGAGAATGGGATGCATGGCCGTGGTGCAACGCATTGCGGCGCGAAAAGTCACGCCTTGCGCGCCGCAAAATCTCCCGGGCCTGGCCGTATGGCTTGACGCGGGCAGCCCCGCGCGGGATCACGCCCGCACTTGGCGCGAAAGGTATGACGGCGATGCAGCGCGTGTTTTCCGGGATCCAGCCCTCCGGCATTCCCACCCTCGGCAATTACCTGGGTGCGATCCGCAACTGGGTGCCCATGATGAACGACCACGAATGCATCTATTGCGTGGTCGACCTGCATGCCATCACCCAGCCCTTCGACCCGAAGACGCTGGCCACCCAGACACGGGAGATGGCGGCGGCACTGATCGCCTGCGGCGTGGACCCTGACCGCTGCGTGCTGTTCGTGCAGAGCCACGTGCATGCCCATACCCGCCTGGCCTGGATCTTCAACTGCGTCGCCCGCATGGGCTGGCTGAACCGCATGACGCAGTTCAAGGACAAGGCCGGCAAGGACCGCGAGAACGCCGGCGCCGGCCTCTACGTCTATCCGAACCTGATGGCAGCCGACATCCACGCCTATCACGCCACCCGCGTTCCGGTGGGCGAGGACCAGAAGCAACACCTGGAACTGGCGAACGACATCGCCCAGAAGTTCAACCACGATTTTGGCGAGGATTTCTTCCCGAATATCGAGCCGATGATCCAGGGTGTGGCCGCGCGCGTCATGTCGCTGCGGGACGGCACGAAGAAGATGTCGAAGTCGGACCCCTCCGACCAATCGCGCATCAACCTGACCGATGACGGCGACACCATCGCCCTGAAGATCCGCCGGGCAAGGACCGATGCCGAGCCGCTTCCCTCCGAGTTGGGCGGCCTGGATTCGCGGCCCGAGGCGCGCAACCTGGTGGGCATGCTGGCCGCCATTGCCGGGCAGACCCCCGCCGAGGTGCTGCGCGAGCATGCCGGCAAAGGTTTCGGCACCTTCAAGGAGGTGCTGACCGAGGCACTGGTGGCCCATTTCAGCCCGATCCAGGCCGAGATGCAGCGGCTGCTGGCCGACCCTGGCGCCGTGGATGCCGCACTCCGCAAGGGGGCGGACCGCGCTGCCGCCATCGCCGACCCGATCGTGACGCGGGCCGAGGAACTGGTGGGCTTCCTGCCCCGCCGCTGAGCCGTTCAGGCCGGCAGAAGAAGCGTCGCCGCCGCCTGGGCGGCGATGCCCTCGCCACGGCCGGTGAAGCCCAGCCGTTCTGTCGTGGTGGCCTTCACCGAGACGCGCGTGACCGGCACGCCCAGCAATGCCGCCACGCGCAGCCGCATCGCCTCGGCATGCGGGGTGATCTTCGGGCGCTCACAGATCAATGTGACGTCCGCATGGGTCAGGATACCGCCACGCGCGGCCACACGGCCGGCCGCATGACGCAGGAAGGCGGCGCTGTCGGCATCCTTCCATTCCATGTCGCTTGGCGGGAAGTGGCGGCCGATATCGCCCTCGGCCAACGCCCCATAGATGGCGTCGCATAAGGCGTGCAGCCCGACATCGGCATCCGAATGTCCGTCCAGCCCCAGCGGATGCGGGACGGTCACGCCGCAAAGGATCAGCGGCCGGCCCTCGACCAGCCGGTGGACGTCGAACCCCGTGCCCATCGCGGGCAGGAAGCGCGGCAGCAGGGCGGCCTCGGCGCGGGCCAGATCCTCGGGATAGGTCACTTTCAGATTGTCCTCCGATCCGGGCAGCAGGGCGACGGCGAGGCCGGCGGCTTCCAGCAAGGCCGCGTCGTCGGTGGCTTCCGCCGCCGCGGCGCGGTGGGCCTTCAGCAGCGCCCCGAAGCGGAAAGCCTGCGGAGTCTGCGCGCGATACAGCCCGACGCGCGGCACGGTATGCAGGATGGTGCTGTCCCGGCCGGCCTTCAGCGTATCCGTCACCGGCTGCGCGGGAATGGCACCGGGGCAGGTGTCCAGCGCCGCCAGCAGGGCAGGGACAATGCCGGGCGGCAGTATGGGGCGGGCAGCGTCATGCACGAGCACGATATCGGGTGGGTCGGCGGCCAGCGCCTCCAGCCCGGCACGGACACTCTCCTGCCGCGACGCGCCACCCTGCACAGGCGGCAGGCAGGGCAGGCCCTCCAGCATGGCCATGACACGGCCGGCCTCGCCGGGCGCCACGACAGGCAGCAGGGCCTGGACCTCGCCGCCCCGCAGCAGAGCCTCCGCCGCGTGGCGCAGGATCGGGCGGCCGAGCAAGGGCATGAACTGCTTCGGTTCGGCGGCCCCGAAGCGGGAACCGCTTCCGGCCGCCATCAACAGGGCGATGACGCGCATGGCCCGGAACCTATCCGCCACCCGGCGAACTGGCCAGGGGTCAGCCGGCCCTGCGATGGGTTGAGCATGGACGCCGGCCGCCGCCGGCCCTAGATTGCCCAAATCATGAGCATCGACACTCAGCGCGATCCTGCCGCCTCGTCCGCCGCGGTCGAGGCCGCCATGCCACCCCTGCTGCGGCCGATCTCGGTCGGGGCCCTGCGGATCGACGCGCCGGTGATCCTGGCGCCGATGTCGGGCGTGACCGACCTGCCGTTCCGCCGCCTGTGCCGCGCGCTGAAGGCACCCATGGTGGTCAGCGAGATGATCGCGAGCCAGGCCATGGTGCGGGAGAATCGAAACACGCTCAAAATGGCCGAGGTCGATGGCTTCGGCGGTCCTGCCAGCGTCCAATTGGCCGGCTGCGACCCCGCCGTGATGGCCGAGGCCGCGAAACTGGCCGCCGACCGGGGCGCGGCGATCATCGATATCAATTTCGGCTGCCCGGTGAAGAAAGTGGCGATCGGCCAGCAGGCCGGCAGCGCGCTGATGCGCGACGAGATCGGCGCCGCTCGCATCCTGGAAGCCGTGGTCAAGGCCGTGCCGGTGCCCGTGACGCTGAAGATGCGCATGGGCTGGGACCACAGCAGTTTGAACGCGCCGCGCCTCTCCAAAATCGCGGAGGAATGCGGCATCCAACTGGTGACGGTGCATGGCCGCACCCGGCAGATGCTCTATACCGGAACCGCCGACTGGCGTTTCGTCGCCACGGTGAAGGCGGCGGTGGGCATTCCCGTCATCGTCAATGGCGACATCCTGACGCCGGAGGACGCGGCCGAGGCGCTGCGACAGTCGGGCGCCGATGGCGTCATGATCGGGCGCGGCTGCTACGGCCGTCCCTGGCTGCTGGCGCAGGTGGCGGAATACCTGACCACGGGTACGCTGCTGCCGGAACCCGACCTCGCCACCCATTACGATATCCTGCTGCGCCACTACCGGGACATGCTGTCGCACCATGGCGAGCAGACGGGCGTGCGCCTCGCGCGCAAGCACCTGGCCTGGTATTCGAAGGGCCTGCCGGGTTCGGCCGAGTTCCGCGTGCGCGTGAACCATGCGGAGACGGCACAGGCGGCCGAGGCCGTGCTGGATGACTTCTACCGCCCGTTGATCGAGCAGGGCGTGACCGCGGTGCGCGATGCGCTTTCCGCCGCAGGGCGCGAACAGGCGGCCCGGGGCGAAACTGACCAGGGGCAGGACGCATTGGCCGCATGAACATCTTCACCCGCCGTGCCGGCGAGACCGAAGCGACATTGCCCGACAGTATCTCGGTGCTGTCGGCCCTGCCGGTTCCGGTCGTGGTGCTGGACCGCGAGAACCGCTTCAAGTTCGCCAATCCAGCGGCAGAGCAGTTCTTCCAGCTTTCCTTCAGCTCCCTGGCGCCGCTGGCCCTGACCGACATCATTCCACCAGATGCGCGCCTGCTGGCGATGGTGGATCAGGTGCGCAGCCAGGATGCGCCGGTGTCCGACCATGACCTGACGCTGGAAAGCCCGCGCCTGCACCACACCGGCGTCGCCGCCCACGGCGCGCCGCTGCCGGAAATGCCCGGCGCCGTGGTCCTGACGCTGCTGGACGGCAGCAAGGCGCAGAAGCTGGACCGGCAACTGAATTTCCGGGGCGCGGCGCGCGGCGCTTCCGCCATGGCGGCGATGCTGGCGCATGAGGTGAAGAACCCGCTCTCCGGCATCCGTGGCGCCGCGCAGTTGCTGGAACAGAATGCCAACGAGGACGACCGCGAACTCTGTGTGCTGATCCAGGACGAAGTCGACCGCATTCGCAACCTTGTCGAGCGCATGGAGATGTTCTCCGAGCGCCCGGTCGAGCGCAGCGTCGTCAATATCCATGAAGTGCTGGATCATGTCCGCCGCATCTCCAGCAGCGGCTTCGCCAGCCACCTGCGCATCGTCGAGAATTACGACCCCTCGCTGCCCGCGGTCTGGGGCAATCGCGACTTCCTGGTGCAGATCCTGCTGAACCTGGTGAAGAACGCGGCTGAGGCGGTGGACCCGCAGGGCGGCGAGATCCAGCTTTCCACCGCCTATCATCATGGCGTGCGCATCGCGATCCCTGGCTCGCGCGACCGCGTGCACCTGCCCCTGCAGGTCAGCGTGCGCGACAATGGCCCGGGGATCGATGAGGAAGTGCGCGCCAACCTGTGGGAGCCCTTCGTCACCACCAAGCGGGGCGGGCAGGGGCTTGGGCTTGCCATGGTCGCCAAGCTCGTCGCCGATCAGGGCGCCCTGATCGAATGCGACAGCCGCCCGGGGCGCACCATCTTCCGCCTCTCGTTGCCGATGCCGCCGGCCAACCTTCCCGCCTCACTCGAGACCCGAACCGAATGACCGACAGCCGCACCATCCTGATCGCGGATGACGACCGCGCCATCCGTACCGTGCTGTCCCAGGCGCTGGGGCGTGCGGGCTATACCGTGCGGGCCACATCCTCCGCCGCCACGCTGTGGCGCTGGGTGGAGGAAGGAATTGGCGACCTGGTGATCACCGACGTCATCATGCCGGATGAGAACGGGCTGGACCTGGTACCACGCATCAAGCGCGTGCGGCCGGAACTGCGCGTTGTGGTGATGTCCGCGCAATCCACCTTCATGACGGCGGTCAAGGCCGCCCAGCGCGGCGCCTTCGAATACCTGCCGAAGCCCTTCGACCTGAAGGAACTGCTCTCGGTCGTCGCCCGCGCGCTGACGGCGCCGGCCGCGCCGCAACCCGCCTCGGACGAGGGCGAGGGCGAGCGGCTTCCGCTGATCGGCCGTTCCGCCGCCATGCAGGATATCTACCGCACTGTCGCCCGCCTCACGACCACCGACCTGACGGTGATGATCACGGGCGAGAGCGGCACGGGCAAGGAACTGATCTCCCGCGCCCTGCACGATTACGGACGCCGCCGCACCGGCCCGTTCATCGCCATCAACATGGCCGCCATCCCGCGCGAGCTGATCGAGAGCGAGTTGTTCGGCCATGAACGCGGCGCCTTCACGGGCGCCCTGGCGCGTGGCCTCGGGCGGTTCGAGCAGGCGGCCGGCGGTACGCTGTTCCTCGATGAGATCGGCGATATGCCGCCCGAGGCACAGACCCGCCTGCTGCGCGTGCTGCAGGAGGGCGAGTTCACCACGGTCGGCGGCCGCAACCCGATCAAGGCCAATGTCCGTATCGTGGCGGCGACGCACCGGGACCTGCGGCAGGCCATCCGCCAGGGGTTGTTCCGCGAGGACCTGTTCTACCGCCTGAACGTCGTGCCCATCCGCCTGCCGCCACTGCGCGAGCGCACCGAGGACATTCCCCTGCTGGCCCGCCATTTCCTGGACCGCGCCAAGGCCTCGGGCCTGCCGGGCAAGCAACTGGACCAGGAGGCGGTGGACCGGCTGCGCCGCCATGCCTGGCCCGGCAATGCGCGCGAGTTGGAGAACCTGATGCGCCGGCTGGCCGCGCTCTACCCGCAGGAGGTGATCGGCGCCGATGCTGTCTCCGCCGAACTGGCCGAGGCCGAGCCGATGGCCGACCTGGAGATGCGGGCGCCCGAGACGCTGGAGCAGGCAGTGGAGCGCCACCTGACCACCTTCGTCGCCGCCCAAAAGGACGGCCTTCCCGTGCGCGACCTGTATGAGCGCGTCCTCTCCGAAGTGGAGCGGCCCTTGCTGCGGCTGGCCCTCGCCGCCACGCGCGGCAACCAGATCAAGGCCGCCGCCATGCTGGGCCTGAACCGGAATACCCTGCGCAAAAAGATCCGCGAACTGGATCTGCCGGTGGTACGCGGTCTGTCCTGATGAAACCCGCGGGCGCCTCCCCGCCGCGGTTCGGGCGCCGGCTGGCGGACTGGCTGCTCGGCCGGTTCGTGACGCTGGTGCTGGCGGCGGGCGCGCTGCTGCTGGGTATCGGCACCTTCACCCTGCTCTCCGGCGGCAGCCCCTTCGGGCCGACCAAGCCGGGGCAGGTGGCGGCGATGGTGCTGGTCAATGCGCTGTTCCTGCTGCTGTTGCTGGGTTCCGTGATCGGCCGTCTGGTGCGGGTCTGGGCGGAGCGGCGCCGTGGCTCGGCCGGGTCGCGGCTGCATGTCCGGCTGGTGCTGCTGTTCAGCGTCACGGCGGTGCTGCCTGCGGTGCTGGTGGCCATCTTCGCCGCGGTCTTTTTCAACCTTGGCATCCAGGCCTGGTTCAGCGACCGGGTGCGCAGCACGCTGGAGGCCAGCCTCGTCGCGTCCCGCGCCTATCTGGACGAGCACCGCAACACCATCCGCGCCGACGCGCTGGCAATGGCCGCCGACTTGAACCGCAACAGCCTGCTGCTTGAGACCAACCAATATGCCTTCGCCCGCCTGCTGGCGACGCATACGTCGCTGCGCGGACTGACCGATTCCGTGGTGTTCGAGCCCATCCTGAATCAGGTGGTGGCCCATGCGGGCCTGACCACCACGACGGTGCTGGAACCGCTGCCGGCCTGGGCGATGGAGCAGGCCCGCACCGGCGACGTGGCCGTGCTGCCCGGCGAATCCGAGGAGGGCAGGGTGCGCGCGCTGGTGGCGCTGGATATCCAGCCCGGCCTGATGCTGCTGATCGGGCGCCCGGTGGACCCCGGCGTGATCGAGCATATGCAGCGCACCGAACTCGCGTTCCAGGAATATGACCAGCTCGACCGCAATCGCTCGGGTCTGCAGATCACCTTCGCCATGATCTTCGCCATCGCGGCGCTGCTGGTCCTGCTGGCCGCGGTCTCGATCGGGCTGGTCATCGCCAACCAGATCGCCCGGCCGCTGTCACGCCTGATCGTGGCGGCGGACCGGGTGCGCGGCGGCGACCTGACCGTGCGGGTGTCGGAAGGCGACGCGGATGACGAGGTCGGCGGCCTCAGCCGCGCCTTCAACCGCATGACCAACCAGTTGGCCGCGCAGCGCAGCGAATTGATGGAAGCCTATCGCCAGATCGACGAACGGCGGCGCTTCACGGAGACGGTGCTGTCCGGTGTTTCGGCCGGCGTGGTGGGGCTCGATGCCGAGGGAAGGATCAACCTGCCCAACCGCAGCGCCAGCGAGCTTCTGGGCCGGGACCTGGATGCAGATCTCGGTGCGCGCATGGCCCAGGTGGTGCCGGAATTCGCAGCCCTGCTGGAGGCCGCCATGGCCGCGCCTGACCGTAGCCGCGTGGCCGAGATCCGGATTGGCGGTCCTTCCGACCGCCGGACGCTGATGGCGCAGATCGGCGCCGAGACGCAGCGCGGCCAGGTAGTGGGCTATGTCCTGACCTTCGACGATATCACAGAACTGCTATCCGCTCAGCGCAAGGCGGCTTGGTCCGATGTCGCACGGCGCATCGCGCATGAGATCAAAAATCCACTGACCCCGATCCAGTTGTCGGCGGAGCGGCTGAAGCGCCGCTACCTGAAGGAAATCACTTCCGACCCTGAGACGTTTAAAGCCTGCACGGACACCATCGTCCGGCAAGTGGAGGATATTGGGCGGATGGTGGATGAATTTTCGGCCTTTGCCCGGATGCCGCAGCCGGTCATCCGTGCCGAAGACCCTGGCCAGATTGCACGGGAAGCCCTGATCCTGCACCAGAATGCCCATCACGATATTGTTTTTTCAACCTCCATCCCGGATTCACCGCCACGCATCCGCTGTGATCGCCGTCTGACAGGGCAGGCGCTAACCAACCTTCTGGCGAATGCCGCCGATGCCGTGCAGGCCCGCAGACAGGCCGAGCAAGCTGCGGGAGGCCCCATGAATGCAGGCGAGATCCGCATTCTGGTGGAGCCCTCCGACGACTGGCTGACCATCGCGATCGAGGATAACGGGACAGGCCTGCCCCAAGGCGAGGAGCGCGAGAGGCTGACGGAGCCGTATGTGACCCATAAGCCGAAGGGAACCGGCCTTGGTCTTGCCATCGTCAAGAAGATCATGGAGGACCACGGCGGCAGGATCCTGCTGACGGACCGGCAGGGTGGTGCGGGTGGAACACGGGCAGCCCTGATCTTCCCGCTGCAAGCGGCGCAGCCCGAGCCGGATATTGAAGCCAAGATGACGGAGGTGCAGCAGCATGGCGCATGAGATCCTGATCGTCGATGACGAGCCGGATATCCGCGCACTGATCGAGGGCATCCTTTCAGACGAGGGCTACGAAACCCGCGGCGCGCAGAACTCGGATACAGCCCTGGCCGCGTTCCGTGCCCGCCGGCCGAGCCTCGTTATTCTGGACATCTGGCTGCAGAATTCCAGGCTGGACGGCCTGGGTATCCTGGAGGCGATGCAGCGCGAGGAGCCACAGGTGCCGGTGGTGATGATCTCCGGCCATGGCACCATCGAAACGGCGGTGCAGGCGATTCAGCAGGGTGCCTACGATTTCATCGAGAAGCCTTTCAAGTCCGACCGCCTGATTTTGATCGTCGAGCGCGCCCTGGAGGCCGCCAGGCTGAAGCGGGAAGTCAGCGAGCTTCGCCTGCGGGCGGGGGCCGAGACGGAACTGCTCGGCACCTCCGGCCCCATCGGCCAGTTGCGTGGCGCGATCGAGCGGGTCTCGCCGACCGGCAGCCGCGTGCTGATCTCCGGCCCCGCAGGCGCGGGCAAGGAGGTGGCGGCACGGATGATCCATGCGAAGTCCCGCCGTTCCGGCGAGCCCTTCGTGGCGCTGAACTGCGCGACGCTGAACCCGGCCCGCTTCGAGGAAGAACTCTTCGGTGTCGAAGCCGGCACCGAGGCCGTCAATGGCGGGCGCCGGGCGGGCGTGCTGGAGCGCGCCCATGGCGGCACGCTGCTGCTGGACGAGGTGGCGGACATGCCGCTGGAAACCCAGGGCAAGATCGTGCGCGCCCTGCAGGAACAGGGCTTCGAACGGGTGGGCGGCGCCACGCGGGTCAAGGTGGATGTGCGCGTGATCGCCACCACCAACCGCGACCTGACCGCCGAGATCGCCGCCGGGCGGTTCCGCGAGGACCTGTTCTATCGCCTGGCGGTGGTGCCGCTGCGCGTGCCCGCCTTGCGGGAGCGGCGCGAGGATGTGCCGGTGCTGGCGCGCCATTTCATGGTCCGCTCCGCCGAGACCTCAGGCGTGCCGGCCCGCGACCTGTCGGAGGATGTGCTGGCGGCGATGCAGGCCTATGACTGGCCCGGTAATGTGCGGCAGTTGCGTAACCTGGTGGACTGGTTGCTCATCATGGCGCCCGGTGGGGCCGGCGAACCCATCCGCCCGGAGATGCTACCCCCCGAGGTCGGCTCCGCCGCACCCGCCGCGCTGAAGTTGGACCGCTCGAGCGAGATCATGACGCTGCCGCTGCGTGATGCACGCGAGTTGTTTGAAAAACAGTACCTTGAGGCCCAGCTTTTGAGGTTCGGTGGCAATATCAGCCGGACAGCGAATTTCGTTGGAATGGAGCGCAGCGCCTTGCACCGGAAACTCAAGTTCCTGGGCGTGCAGGCCGAGGACCGCAGCGCCGTGGTGTGACGCCGGCTGCCGGAACTGGTGCCGGGTCCATTGCCTCGGCACCGCGTTGGCGCGAAGCTGACCGACCGATCACCGAAGATAGAGACACGCGCATGTCCCGCATTGCCTATGTGAATGGCCGCTACGTTCCCCAACGTGATGCGAGCGTGAATATCGAGGATCGTGGCTACCAGTTCGGCGATGGGATCTACGAGGTCGTCCATCTCTATGACGACCGCTTCATCGACGAGGACCGCCACCTGGACCGGCTCGAGCGTTCGCTGCGCGCCATCCGCCTGCCCATGCCGCTGACGCGGGCCGCGCTGTCCCTGGTGCTGAAGGAAGTGGCGCGCAGGAACAGGGTGACGGAAGGCCTGCTCTACATGCAGGTGACGCGCGGCGTCTCGCACCGTGACCACCCGTTCCCGACCATACCGGTGCCGCCGGCCCTGGTCGTGACGGTCAAGCGCATCAAGCCCTACCCGGTCAGCATCGCCAACTGGGGCGGCAACGCCATCACCATGCCCGACCTGCGCTGGGCGCACCGCGACATCAAAACGGTCAACCTGCTGCCCAACGTGCTGGCCCGGCAGGCGGCGAAGGAGCAGGGCGCTATCGAGGCCATCCTGTTCGACGAGGCGACCGGGACCGTGACCGAAGGCGCGGCCACGAATTTCTGGATCGTTGACGAGGCCGGCGTGATCCGCACCCGTGCCCTGTCCCATTCCATCCTGCCCGGCTGCACCCGTTCCGCCCTGATGTCGGAACTGGCGGAAGCCGGCATCGCGTTTGACGAACGCGCCTTCACCCTCGACGAGATGAAGCGCGCGCGGGAAGCCTTCATCACCTCCGCGACATCCTTCGTGAAGCCGATCCTGAAGATCGACGGCGCGCCGGTGGGCGAGGGGACGCCCGGCCCGGTGACGACCAAGCTGTTCGAAATCTTCGCCCGCCACGTTAAGGGTGGGGCAAAGAACGCGGCATGACCCTGAAACGCCCGCGCGCCATCCTCTGGGACTGGGATAACACGCTGGTCGACGCCTGGGCTGGCGTGCAGGCTGGGATGAACGCGGCGCTGCGGGCCTTCGACATGCCGGAATGGTCGCTGGAGCAGGTGCGGGGCCGTGCGCGCCTCTCGCTGCGGGAGGCCTTTCCCCCGCTGTTCGGCACGGAATGGGAGAGGGCGCGCGACATCTTCTATGCTGAAGTCCGTGCCCGGCACCTGGATCTGGTCACGCCATTGCCGGGCGTGATGGAAGCGCTGGCGGCAGGCATGGCCTTCCCGCAGGGGGTCGTCTCCAACAAGCAGGGCCCGATCCTGCGGGCCGAGGTGGCGCATCTGGGCTGGGGGGAGCATTTCGGCGCGGTGGTTGGCGCCGGCGATGCGGTGGCCGACAAGCCGGCCGCGGCACCGGTGCTGCTGGCCCTCGGCAAGCTGGGCATTCCGGCCGGGCCCGATGTCTGGTTCATCGGCGATACCGGGGTCGATATGCAGGCGGCGCGGGCCGCCGGATGTACCGCTGTGCTCCTCGGCGATGCATTGCATGACGGTGGCGTGGCAGCTCTGGCGCCAGATGCCGCTTTTGTGGATGGCCATACGCTGGCGGCCTGTTTTCACGGTCTTGCCAAGACACCCCTCTTCGCCTGATCTTGCGCGCGAGCCGGTGGGCAATTCGTCCATCGGGGCGGAGCCGTGCACCCCGTTTGGACCTGAACCGTTCGGAGGAACGAAAAACGGCCCGCCAAGAAGAAGAAGAAGGACCGAGCCAATGGCCGCCGAGAAGTCCCAGAACGTGCAGGATGTATTCCTGAATCACGTTCGCAAAAGCAAAACTCCCGTGACGGTTTTTTTGGTCAACGGCGTCAAGCTCCAGGGTATTATTACCTGGTTCGATAACTTTTCCGTCCTGCTGCGTAGGGACGGGCACACCCAGTTGGTCTACAAGCACGCCATCAGCACCGTCATGCCCGGCGCGCCGATCATGCTGTTCGATGCCGCCGCCGCCGGCGCTGGCGCCACCCCGGGGCAGGCTCCCGCAGGCGGCACCGCAACCGTGACGCGCGAAGGTACCATGACATTGCAACGTGAGGTCAATCCTGTCGGCTCCTCCGACTGACAACGTCACGAGCGGCAAGCCGATGCTTGCCGCCGTGCTGCTGCCGCATGAACGCCCCGGCCGCCTTCCCGGCGCCGGGGCCAGCGTCCTGTCCTTTCCTGACCAGCGCAGCATCAGCCGCGCCGCCGAAGCGCGGCTGGCTGAAGCGGTGGGGCTGGCTGCCTCGATCGGCCTGACCATCGTGCACAGCGCGGCCTTTCCGCTGCGTACCCGCCGGCCTTCGACCCTGATGGGCGAGGGGCAGGTGGAAACCGCCAAAATCGAGATCGAGGAGCATCAGGTGGGCGTCGTCGTCGTCGACGCCCACCTGACCCCGGTCCAGCAACGCAACCTGGAACGTGCCTGGGGCTGCAAGGTCATCGACCGCACCGGGTTGATCCTGGAGATCTTCGGGGAGCGCGCCCGCACGCGTGAAGGCTCGCTGCAGGTCGAGCTCGCGCATCTGGAATACCAGCGCACCCGCTTGGTGCGGTCCTGGACCCACCTGGAGCGGCAGCGCGGCGGCTTCGGCTTCCTGGGCGGGCCCGGTGAAAGCCAGATCGAGATCGACCGCCGCCTGATCGGCGAGCGGATCGTGAAGCTGAAGAAGGAACTGGAGCAGGTGCGCCGTACCCGCGGCCTGCACCGGGCCGCGCGCACCAGGGTGCCGTTCCCGGTGGTGGCGCTGGTGGGTTATACCAACGCCGGCAAATCCACGCTGTTCAATGCGCTGACAGGCGCCGGCGTCTATGCCCAGGACCAGCTTTTCGCGACGCTGGACCCGACCATGCGCGCCATCAAGTTGCCGAGCGGGCGTACCGTCATCCTCTCGGATACCGTGGGTTTCATCAGCGACCTGCCGACGCAACTGATCGAGGCCTTCCGCGCGACGCTGGAAGAAGTGGCGGCCGCCGACATCATCCTGCATGTGCGGGACGTGGCGCACCCCGATACGTCTTCCCAGCGCTCCGACGTGCTGGCCGTGCTGAACGAAATGGCGTCCGGTGACGATCCGACCCTGGATGAGCACTGGTCCGGGCGGGCCATCGAGGTGCTGAACAAGGCCGATCTGCTCGGCGGCATTTCCGATGTGCCGGGCACCGACGCTTCGGCCATGGCGGTTTCGGCTCTGACGGGCGAGGGACTGGATGCCCTGCGCGCGGCTTTGGACGAACGAATCGCCGCCGGAATGGAAACGGTGGAATACAGCCTGCCACCCGCCGACGGCGCGCGCATCGCGTGGCTCTATCAGCATGGCGAGGTGTTGTCGCGCCAGGACAGCGAGGACAGCATCCAGGTCACTGTCCGCCTGAGTTCCGCGGACCGCGCCCGCTTCGAGCAAAATTGAAAGACTGAGGATGCGCTTCGACCATCGTATGGCGACTGAAGTCGCCACGCTTCTTCGCGACGCCACGCGGGCGGAGATCCTGCCGCGCTTCCGCCGCCTCGCGGCCGGAGCCGTCAGGGCCAAGTCCGGCCCCATGGATCTGGTCACGGATGCCGATGAGGCGGCGGAACGGCAGATTACCCGCGATCTGCTCGCGCGCTTCCCAGGTTGCGTGGTGGTGGGCGAGGAAGCCTGCGCGGCAGACCCGGGGCTGCTCGCACGCCTTTCCGGCGCCGACCTGGCTTTCGTGGTGGACCCGGTGGACGGAACGTCCAATTTCGCCGCTGGTGTACCGCTGTTCGGTTGCATGGCGGCGGCCATCGTCAGGGGCGAGGTGGTGGCAGGCTGGATCCATGACCCGCTGGGCGACGACACGGCCATTGCATTACGGGGCGAGGGGGCCTGGATCGAGCACCCCGAATACGGCCGCACCGACCTGCGCGTGGCAAGCCCGGTGCCGGTGGAACAGATGACCGGCGCGGTATCCTGGACCTGGATGGAGGAGCCTTACCGCAGCCGGGTCACGTCGCGCATGTCGCGCCTGGCCTCAGGCGTGCAGTTCCGCTGCGCCGCGCATGAATACCGGCTGGTGGCGTCCGGCGGGGCGCACCTGACTATCTATAACCGGCTCATGCCCTGGGACCATCTTCCCGGCTGGCTGCTGCACCGGGAAGCCGGGGGCTACAGCGCCCGTTTTGACGGTAGCGAATACCGGCCGGAACATACCGGCGGCGGTCTGCTCGCTGCCCCGGACAAGGCTAGCTGGGAAGCCATCAAGGCTGCTTTGCTGGACGATTGAAACAAAATTCGCGTTTAACTTTCGCGTCTCTTTACTTCCTGCCAAGCGGCTTCCATCGCTTCCAGGCCCGCATCGGCAGGGGCCTGGCCGCGATCGGCCAGCAGTGCTTCGACTGCATTGAAGCGCCGCTCGAATTTGGCATTGGCACCGTGCAGGCATACCTCCGGGTCTAGGTCCAGCTTGCGAGCCAGATTAACCATGACGAAAAGCATATCGCCCAGTTCGTCCTGCATGCGAGCTTTCGAGGCCGCCGGAATTTCAGCCCTCAACTCGGCGGTTTCCTCGGCCAGCTTGTCGAGGACCGCTTCCGGGTCCGGCCAGTCAAAACCCACCCTGGCGGCCCGACGCGCCAGTTTGCTGGCGCGGGTCAAGGCGGGCAAGGCGGCCGGAATGCCGGCCAGCGTGCCGGTCTCGCGCCGCGTGTAGCGCTCGGCCTGTTTCTGGACTTCCCAGGCGGCGGCCTGGGCCGTCGCGCCGCGGGACGCCGCGGCACCGAAGACATGCGGGTGCCGGCGGACCATCTTGTCGGAAATGGTTTCCGCGACCGCCGCGAAGCCGAAAGCACCAGCTTCCTCGGCCATGCGAGAATGGTAGACGACCTGGAACAGCAGATCACCCAGTTCATCCTGCAGGGCGGGCATATCGGCCCGGCCAATGGCATCCGCGACCTCGTAGGCCTCTTCAATCGTATAAGGCGCGATGGAGCTGAAATTCTGCGCCTGGTCCCAGGGGCATCCATCGGCTGCCCGCAGCCGGGCCATGATGGCGAGAAGCCGCAGCAAGGCGTCGGAAGGGGTAGCGGTCATCGTCAGCCTTATGTCGGATAATAAACATTATGTAAAATTCTATTGGATGTGGAGGTCCATTCCATCATGCGCGGCCTCCACACCCTGCGGCAGATGCGTCTTCAGCCAATGCCAGTCCAGATCGTTGCCCATGTGGGTCAATACGGTCCTCGCCGGTTTCAGGCGCTCCACCCATTGCAGCACCAGTTCCAGATGCGCATGCACGGCATGAGGCTTTCGCTGGAAGCAGCCCACCACCCAGGTATGCAGGCCGCCCAGCACCGCGAAGCTTTCCTCAGGAAGCGCCACCACATCGGTCGAATACGCGAAAGCACCAATGCGCAGGCCCAACGTCTCCATTACCTTGTGGTCCTGGCGGAACAGGCGGACGGAAAGCCCTGCGATCTCCACGGTCTCGCCCGGTGCTACGCAATGCCCCGACAGCGCCGGCCGGTAAAACACCGGAGCGGTCGGCGGTTGGAAGACATAATCGAACCGGGTTTTCAGTTCCGCCAGCGTCTTGTCGGTGCTGTAAGCCGGGATCGCGGCCCCCAGGCTGCGGTTCAGCGGCCGGAACTCGTCCAGCCCCATGATATGGTCGGCATGGCCATGCGTGACCAGGAGAGCGTCCACCCTGGCGATCCGGTTGGCCAGCAACTGCGCCCGAAGATCAGGTCCCGCATCCACCAGCAAGCGCTGGCCATCACGGCCTTCGATCAGGATGGAGGAGCGGCTGCGGCGGTTGCGGGGCTCAGTGGCATCGCACCGGCCCCATTCACCGCCGCCATCAGCGCCGCCCAGCATCGGAACGCCGGATGAACTACCACAACCTAGAATTTTAACTTTTAAAGACAAAGCGCTACGACGCTTTCTGGAACAGTGCCAGGAAGTTGGTGGTGGTCAGTTCGGCAAGTTCTTCAAGGGGTATCCCCCTCACCTCAGCCAGCACCCGGGCTGTCTGGGCCACGTAGGACGGCTCGTTCCGCTTGCCGCGAAACGGCGCCGGGGCAAGATAGGGCGAGTCGGTCTCGACCAGCAGCCGGTCAGCCGGGACATCGCGGGCAATGTCGCGGATCTCGCCCGATTTCGGAAAGGTCAGGATACCGGAGAAGGACACGTAGCCGCCCATATCTAGTGCTTTTTCAGCGAGTTCACGGCCGGAGCTGAAGCAATGCAGAAGGAAGGGAAAGGCCCCCCCCTGTTCACGTTCCTGCCGAAGAATATCCGCGATATCCTGGTCAGCGCTGCGGGCGTGGACCACCAGGGGCAGTTGCGTCTGCTGCGCCGCCCGGATGTGGCGGCGGAAGCTTTCCTGCTGAATGTCGCGCGGGTCCTTGTCGTAGAAATAATCCAGCCCGCTCTCGCCAATGCCGATGATGCGAGGATGATCCGCGGCGGCGGCGATCTCGGCCACTTCCGCCAAAGGCGCCTCGCCAACATTCTGCGGGTGGACGCCGACAGTGCCCCATACCTGCGGAAACCGCTCGGCCAGCGCCTTCACCGCGTCGGCCTGCGACATGCGTACGCCGATCGTCACCAACCGCCCCACGCCGGCCGCGGCGGCACGGGCCAGGACGTCTCCCATTTCCTCGTCCGAGAAATAGTCCAGATGGCAGTGGCTATCGACCAGCATCAGACGGCGTCATCCTGGATCTTCTGGAACAACGGGCTTGGCGGCGGCAGCGTGGTGCCATCCGGCAGCAGGGTGTCCAGCGCGGCCAGGTCACGCGCCTGGACGGGCACCCCGAGTTGATCGAGCATCTGGCTCATCGTATCCGGCATGAAGGGCTGCAGGACGGTGGCCAGGGCGCGCAGCGCCGTGTGCAGGTGGCGCAGCACCGAGGCCATGCGCACTAGGTCGGTCTTCTTCAGGGACCATGGCTTCTGCGCATCGATCCAGGAATTGCCAAGGCGTGACAGCGACTGGATACGTTCCAGCGCCTCATGGAAGGCCTGCCGGTCCAAGGCTTCACCGACGCGCCCGGGCAACGCGGCAACAGCGTCCAGCAACTCGGCATCGGCCGGGTGTGGCGCGCCGGCCGCGGGAAGCTGACCGTCGCAGTTCTTCTGGATCAGCGAAAGGGTACGCTGCGCCAGATTGCCAAGGTCGTTCGCCAACTCGCTGTTCAGGCGCTGCACCAGCGACTTGCGGCTGAAATCGCCGTCATTGCCGAAGGGCACTTCGCGCAGCAGGAAGAAGCGGACCGCATCGAGGCCGTATTGCTCCACCAGTTGCAGCGGGTCGATCACGTTGCCGACCGACTTGGAGATCTTCTGGCCTTCGTTGGTCCACCATCCATGGGCGAAGACGCGGTGCGGCACCGGCAGACCGGCCGCCATCAGGAAGGCTGGCCAGTAGATGGCGTGGAACCGCAGGATATCCTTGCCGACGAAATGCACGTCCGCCGGCCAGAAAGGCCAAAGAGCCGTATTTTCATCGGGATAGCCAAGTGCCGTGATGTAATTTGTCAGCGCATCCAGCCAGACATACATCACATGTGCTTCGTCCCCCGGCACCTTCACACCCCACTTGAAAGAGGTGCGGGAGATGGAGAGATCGGTCAGCCCGTTCTTAACGAAGCTGATCACTTCGTTGCGGCGGGTCTGGGGCGCGATGAAGTCCGGGTGCGCGTCGTAATAGGCCAGCAGGCGGTCCTGCCAGTCGGCGAGGCGGAAGAAGTAGGAGGGCTCCCTCACCCACTCCACCGGCGCGCCGGTGGGCGCGAACTTCTGGCCGTCCTTCTCCGTGATCTCGTCAGGGCCGTAGAACGCCTCGTCGCGAACGGCGTACCAGCCCTCATAATGGCCCAGGTAGATCGCGCCATTATCCTGCAGCCGCTTCCACAGCGCGGCGCAGGCGGTCTTGTGCCGCTCCTCCGTGGTGCGAATGAAGTCGTCATTCGAGTAATTCATGCGCGAAGCCAGGTCGCGGAAGGCCTGGCTGACCTGGTCGGTAAAAGCCTGCGGGTCCATTCCGCGCGCTTCCGCGGCTTTTTCAACCTTCTGGCCGTGCTCGTCGGTGCCGGTCAGCATGAAGACCTGATAGCCCGCCATGCGCTTCCAGCGCGCCAGCACATCGACGGCCAGCGAGGTGTAGGCGTGGCCGATATGCGGCTTGTCGTTCACGTAATAAATGGGCGTCGTCAGATAGAAGCGCCGCTCGCTCGTCATGGTCTTCGGTCCTCAGCGCGAGGCCAAACGTGACAGACCGCTCAGGACCGCCTGCTTGCGGTCCAGATTCAGGGTTTCGGTCTCATCGGCCAAGCGGCCCAGGGTGTCCCACAGCGCCGCCCAATCGGCAAGCGGTCGCGCCGCAAGATATGGCGCCGGGTCATGGCCCCTGCCCGCTTCACGAATGTCCCTGGCCAGCGCCGACCGCAGCAGGTCGAAAAAGGTCACCAGCGCGCTGCCATCCCGCTTCGCGGCGAGCTTGTCGGCCAGCAGGTGCAGGGCACGCGGCTCCGGCCGCGGCAGGCCACGCAGGAAAGCGTCCACCTCCGTCTGCATCGCGAGCCCGTCGCCTTCCGCCAGTTCCAGGGCACGGCCGGGCCTGCCACCGGATAGCGTGGCCAGCGTGGCCCGCTGCGTTGCCTCCAACTCCGGCATCCAGCCGCCGAGCAACCGGTCCATCTCCGCCGCTGGCAGCGGAAAGAGATCGATCCGGCGGCAGCGGCTGCGGATGGTCGGCAGCAGGCGGTCCGGCGCCGAGGATGTCAGCAGCAACAAGGCACGGGGCGGCGGCTCCTCCAGCGTCTTCAGCAAGGCGTTCTGCGCTTCCGCGTTCATTGCCTCGATCTGCTCGATCACCACGATGCGCCATCCGCCTTCGGCCGCGGTCAGGCTCAGGAAGCGGGGCACCTGGCGTGCCTCGTCCACCCGGATCATCAGCTTCACACCCTTCTCGCCCGCATTAGGCGCCAGACTGCGAAGGTCCGCATGGCCGCTCGCGGCAACGCGGCGGAAGGTCGCGTCGCCGGGCGGTAGGTAAAGAGGCGATGGAGACGGCGGCCTGCCGGCCAGCAGCCAGCGCGCGAACCGGAAGGCCAGCGTGGCCTTGCCGACGCCGCGCGGTCCCGTCACCAGCCAGGCATGGTGCATGCGCCCGGCCCCGGCGGCCTCGGCCAGGGCATTGGCGGCGTGGTCATGGCCGAACAGATCCGGGTTTGCCCGGGGTTCAGGCGGGAGTGTCATAACGTGATTCCCAGCCGGTCGCGCAGCGCGGCCGTGGCGCCCGCGAAGACCGCTTCTGGTGTCTGCCCCGCATCCAGCAAAACGCAGCGGCGCGGATTGTCGGCCGCGATGGCGCGGAATGCGTCACGCACCCGCCCATGGAACTCATGACCCAGCCGCTCGAACCTGTCGGGCAGCGCACGGGCCAGCGCACGGGCCATGCCTGTCTCCAGCGGCACGTCCAGTACCAGCGTCGCATCGGGCGCGAAGCCTTCCAGCGCCACATCGGCCAGCTTGTGCCAGACGGCGGCATCCAGGCCGTGGCCATAACACTGGTAGGCCAGGGTTGAATCGGCGAAGCGGTCGCAGATCACCCAGATGCCGGCATCCAGCGCCGGGCGGATCGTCCTGGCCACATGCTCCCGCCGCGCGGCGAACATCAGCATGGCCTCGGCCACCGGGTCCCAGGCGACGCGGCCATGCAGCATCAGTCCACGCAGGGCCTCGGCGCCGGGCGATCCGCCGGGCTCGCGCGTGCGGAGCACCGGCAGGCCAACGGAGGCGAGCGCATCGGCCAGCCGGCGGGCCAGCGTGGTTTTGCCCGCCCCTTCGCCACCCTCCAGCGTGATGAAGCGCGCCGGAAGCGGCGGCGCCATGTCAGCCGGAGACCCAGCGCCCGACGAGCGCGGGGATGCGCGAGAGCACCCCGAGCTTGCCCACATCCGCCCCGGCGTAAAGCGGCATCACCATCGGCGGCACACCTTGCCCCGAGACATCGAGTTGTCCGATCTCCTGCCCCTTCGCGACCGGTGCCGGCACCGGCCCGTCATAGCGCAGCTTGACAGTCAGGTTGCGGCGCCACTGGCGGGGCAAGGTCATCACCAGATCCCGACCGCCGACCAGCGGCACGGTCGCGCGGTCGCCCAGATAGACCGGCGCTTCCTCGATGGTGTCGGAGGCGCGGAAGAGCACCACGTTCTCGAATTCACGGAAGCCCCATTCTATCAGGCGTTCGGATTCCTCGCCGCGCATACGCATGGAGGTCAGACCGTTCACCACCAGGATCAGCCGCCGGTCGCCGCGCTTCACGCTGCCGGTCAGGCCATAGCCGGCATCCTCGGTATGGCCGGTTTTCATGCCGTCTGCCCCGGCGACGCGCCCCAGGAGCGGGTTGCGGTTCTCCTGCGTGATGCCGTGCCACTGGAAGGATCGCTGGCTGTAGAAGCGGTAATATTCCGGGAAATCGTTGACCAGCCGGCGTGCCAGGGTGGCCAGGTCCCGGCAGGTCATGCGGTGCTCCGGGTCGGGCCAGCCGGTCGCGTTGCGGAAGGTGCTGTCCTTCAGGCCGATACGCTTGCCGTATTCGTTCAGCAACTCGGCGAACTGCTGCTCGCTGCCGCTGATACCCTCGGCCAGCACGATGCAGGCATCGTTGCCGGACTGGATGATCACGCCATGGGACAGGTCGTCGACGCTGATCTGGCTGCCAAGCTCCACGAACATCTTGGAACCCTGCATACGCCAGGCGTTCTCGCTGACCGGAAAGGTCTGGTCCAGCCGCAGCCGCCCCTGCTTTAGCAGGTCGAAGACGACATACATCGTCATCAGCTTCGACATGGAGGACGGCGGCATCCGCTCGTCGGCATTCTTCTCCAGCAGCACGGCGCCGGTATCGGCGTCCATCAGGATGACCAGCTTGGCCTGCGTATCCACGGGCCCCAGCGGCGTGCTGGCGGGCGAGGTCGGGACCGGCGGCGTGGCGGGCGCGCGGCCGCGCGCCGGCTGGCGCTGCGCGACGGCGTTATCAGTCAGGGCACCGGTGGCAAGCAGCGCGGCGGCGCCGCCCAGCAGATCGCGGCGAAGCGGCATGGCAGAAAATCTCCCCCAGAACTCAGCGAACAGAACTCAGTGAACTCAGTCGACCAGTATGCGAGCATCCGATACGCCCGAGCGGCGTACCATCTCAAGGGCCGCGTCGGCCTGCGCCACCGATCCGTAGGGACCGAGGCGGACCCGGTACTCCGGCCGGCGGCCCGGGCCAAAGGGCTCGACTCGCGCTCCGGGCAGCCGGGCGGCCTGCCGCTGCGCGGCGTCGCGCGCCGTGAAGGTACTGGCCTGAATGGTCAACCGGCCGGGGCGCGCATAGCCTTGCGCCACCGTCTCGGGCAACCGCTCCGGCGGCATGGAACTGGCTGCGCTGTCCGTCACGGCCGCCAAAGGCATGGCGCCGCGCCCTTGCCGCACCTGTGCCGCGGCACGCGCGCCGGGTGGCGGCGCCAGGGTTTCGGCCTGCAGGCTCTCGCGCGGCGCCGTCACGATGGCGATCCGCGAGCCTTCCGGCTGCGGCAGCCCGGCAGCCAGGGCGCGGGAAGCCTCGGTATCCACCGCGATGGAGACCTGCGTCCCGTTGGCCGCCACGCCCAGCAATTCCGCCGCGCGGCGTGACAGCGTCACCAGCCGCCCGGCCTGGACAGGCCCACGGTCATTCACGCGCACCCGCAGCTCCAGCCCGTTCTCGAGGTTGGTCACCAGCAGGATGACGGGCAGTTGCAGGGTGCGATGGGCGGCCATCAGCAGTCCAGGATCATAGATCTCGCCATTCGCGGTAACGCGGCCCGCGCGGGGCTCCGCGATCACCGTGGCGAGGCCGGTCTCCTGAAGGGCAAAATCCTCACGGGGGTAAGACCAGACGCTGCCCAGTTGGTAAGGCTCGCCGACGATGTAGCGCGGCCTGGCGGCCGTGATGGCGCGGGGCGGCTGCGGGGTGCAGGCGGCCAGCAATGGCAGCAGCAATGCCAGCCGTCGCGACAGCATCCTCATGCCACGCGGTCGGACAGCAGCCCGATGACCAGGGCGTAGTAATCCGACGGATTATACCGGCGGATGACATTGAAATTCTGATAGACAGCGAAGGCCTGGCCGCCGGCTCCCCCTGGCAGCAGGATGGCGGTATCCATGTCCAGCGGCGGCAGGACGGAGCCATCCGCCGCCGTGACGCCGAGCCGGACCCATTCCCGCAGCGGCCGGCGGTTGGCGCGGCCGGTCATCGCCATGTCCAGCCCGGCGGGGACCAGCACCTCCCTGCCCCAGCGCTCATCCTCCCGCCAGCCGCTGCGGGCCATGTAGTTGGCGATGGAGGCCAGCGAATCAGCGCGGCTATCCCAGATGTCGCGATGGCCGTCGCCATCGAAATCCACGGCCAACCGCTCGAAGCTGGAGGGCATGAACTGCGGGTTGCCCATGGCGCCGGCATGGCTGCCACGCATGCGCTCCGGCGTGACATGGCCGGCCTCCAGGATGCGCAGCGCGGCCATCAGTTCATTCCGGAAGAAGCTGGCGCGGCGGCCCTCCCATGCCAGTGTCGCCAGCGCCTCGATCACGTTGAAATTGCCGGTGAAGCCACCGTAATTCGTCTCCAGCCCCCAGACTGCGACAACGATGCGGGGGTTGACCGGATAGCGTGTCGCGATGGCGTCCAGCAGCGCCCGGTTTTCGGCGAAGACCTGGCGGCCGCGATCGATCCGCTGCTGCGAGACGCGCCCGTCCCGGTATTGCTCCCAGGTCTGGGTGAATTCGGCCTGCCGGCGGTCCAGCTCCAGTACTTTGTCATTCGGGCGAATGGGCCCCAGAGCCTTCTGCAGCGTGGACTGCGACACGCCGCCACGGCGCGCCTCGGCCGCGGCGCCATCCAGGAATTCCTGGAAACTGACAGTGGCGGCACGGGCCGTGCCGCCAGCCAGAAGAGAGGCGGCACCGACTCGGGCGATCAGACGGCGGCGGTTCAGCATGCGCGCAGCAATGCCACGCTCGGCCGCGCCGCGACAACCTTGACCATTCGCCTGAAACAGTGCCGCAACATCAGAACCGGAACGATACGCTGAGGGAGCCGAATTTCTGCGTGCCCTGCTGGCCATAGAACTCCTCGGACCGCCAGACCTGTGTCAGCGCGAAACGTACGCCCTGCCAGATGACGGCGACGCCGGCCTGGAAGTCGCCCACCAGAACGCGCTTATCGACGCTGCGGCTGTCGCGCCATGTATTGCCGTCCAGGAAGATGTCATGGGCAACGGCCCGGCCATCGACGCCGGCGAAGACGTACCATGCCAGGTTATCGCGCGGCTGGACCCAGTTTGAGCCGGACAGGGCCGGCCGGATCCGCGGCGGCCCGAAATCCGCGTCCAACCCCTGCCCGATGCGGAACAAGCCACCCAGCCCCGCATAGGTCTGCACATTGCCCAGGCTGACCGTGGCCGACGGAATGATTTCCGCCTCGATGCCGCCGATCGAGCCAAGCGGCATGCGGGACTTCTGTTCATAGAGCGCCGTGATGGCCGGCTCGTCCTTCAACTGGGAGTCCCAGCCGGACGTGTTCCGGATATTGAAGATGTCGTGGTAGTTGTTCTGCACGAACTCGCCGAGGGCGGACGGCCCGACCACGCCGAGTTGCAGCTCAACCATCCGTGACGTCAGTTCCGTGATGCGGTTGAGGTTGATGGCCCCATAGAGATAACCCGCGTAAGGCCGGTCCCGCGGGTCCGGGTTGGTCCGCTCGGTATCCTGCGGCGTATAGATGCTTTGCCCGATCGATGCGCCCCAGCGCAGCGTTCCCGGGCCCAGGACCCATTCCAGACGATCGTTCAGCCAGGCCAGCGGCCCCGGCAGGTCGGCGGATGGAGAACGCCAGGTCAGTTGGAACCCGTTGGTGTAGTAGCGGTCGGTCCCGCTAAAGAGGTCGTTCTCGATCGAGAAGGTCAGTGTTCCATAAGGGTCGGGCGGCGGGGCCTGGTCTGGCGCGATGGAAGGCGCCTCCACCACCAGGGGCACCATGGGAACCCTCTGTACAGCCTCCTGCGCGAAGGAGGTGCTCGTCGCAGCCCCTACCAGGGCAAGCGAGAGCAGAGCCGTTACTTTTACGCGCATGGACTTTCCTTCTGAAGGCGGGGGCGCTAACGCACAGGATAGAGCCAGGTTACAGAGGCGGATGATCAAGTTCCGTCGCCGGGCAGGCTCCGGCAGCCGGATGGGTGGCCGAGTGGTTTAAGGCAGCGGTCTTGAAAACCGCCGTGGGTGCAAGCCTACCGTGGGTTCGAATCCCACCCCATCCGCCAGCCGGAATCCGGCTTGCCCGCGGCCGGTTCCGCCGGACCCAGGGCGAATAATCTCCAATCACGCCAGGGCGCAGCGGCCGACGCCCGTTCCTCCCCCGCGATGCAGAGCGAAGGCAGTTCCCGCGCGAAAAGCCGGCAGACGCCGGTTGCCCGCAGGCCCGCCCGCAGGTCGACCCGCTCCGCCGTGTTGCCCCAGGCCCAGGAGAGCAGCAAGGCGACCACCAGCGGCTCGAACGCTCCCCCGGTGCGGCACAGCGGCAAGGCCCAGGTACCCTTCAATGGCCAGGCGAGCCGCAACCCGCCGGGCGTCAGCAGATCCGCCGCCAAATGTGACAGGTAGCCAACCACGAGCGGCGCCGCCAGAGGCAAAGGCAAAGCTTCGCTCAGCAGCAGCGCGATGCAGCCGCAAATGGCGAGCAGGGAATGGGTCAGCCCGCGATGCCCGAAGGCCTTCGAGCACAGCACGGAAACCGGCCAGACCCGCTTGCCGACCCAGGATTTCGGGTGGTCTATGTCGGGCAGCAGAGCGCCCAGCACAGCGATGCCCAGCGAGACAGGATCCAGTGCCGGCAACCCGAGGCGCGGTGCGGCGACGAACCATGCCGCCGCGCCCAGCGCGATATGCGACCCCGCCATCATACCGTGTCGCCAATACCTTGGTGTCCTACGCTCAAATTAGGAGTCAGAAATTATCTCTACAAGTCTGATTCCAGACGTTTTGCGCGGAACAGGCTGGTTTTCAGCCTCTTCTCCTCGCGCTGCGGCATTTCCGCCCTATCATGGCAGGGTGAATCTGCTCTCGCCCCCGTCCAGCCAACTCGAGATCGAGGTGGTCTTCGATCTGGTCTGCCCCTGGTGCTTCCTCGGGGTCCGCCGGCTGCGCCGGGCGCTGGCCCGCCGGCCGGATATCCAGGCTGAACTACGCTGGCGCCCATTCCTGCTCAACCCCGATATCGGCGCCGCCGGGGCCCAGCGGCAGGACTACATGATGCGGAAGTTCGGCGGCGAGGAACGCGCGCGGCGCCTGCACGCCACGATGGTGGACCTGGGCCGGGCGGAAGGAATTATCTTCCGTTTCGACCAGTTGGGGCGTGTGCCCCCCTCGGTAGATGCCCATCGCCTGATCCGCTTCGCCGCCCAGCATGGCCTCGCTGACAAACTGGTCGATATCTTGTTCGAGGCCCATTTCACGCTGGGTGCCGACCTGGGCGATCCGTCGGTCCTCGCAACCCTCGCGACGCGGGTTGGGCTGGAGCGGACGGCGGTCTGGCACTTCCTGGCCGGAAACCTGGAAGCCGATGCGGTGCATGCGGAGAATCTGCGCGCGCACCGGCTGGGCATCAACGGCGTGCCCTGTTTCGTCATGTCCGGCCAGCACGGCACGGCGGGCGGCCACGCCATCGCCGGTGCGCAGGAATCCGAAGTCCTGGAACGGCTGATGGACGTGGCGCTGGCCGAGATAGGCGAGTTCTAGGCGCGCTGCCGGGCCACCTTCGCCAGCGCCGCCAGCATGTCCTTCGCCGCGCGCACGCGGGTCGGCAGGTCCATCTCCCGCACCATCGCCAGCTTGTGGTCAGGCCGCAGTTTGACCAGCCCCTTCTGTTCCGTGACCCATTTCACCAGCCCGGATGGGTTGGCGAACTGGTTGCGGCGAAACCCGGCGACAATGCCCTTCGGCCCTGCATCCAGCTTGTCCACGCCGGCCTGGCGGCAGTGATGCTTGATGGAGACCACCTGCAGCAGGTTTTCCACCTCGGCGGGTAGCGGGCCGAAGCGGTCGGCCATCTCGGCGGCCATGGCCTCGACCTCCGCGTCGCCGGCAAGCCCGCCGATGCGGCGATACAGGCCCAACCGCACCGGCAGGTCCGAGACATACGTCTCCGGGATCAGCACCGGCAGGCCCAGGTTGATCTGCGGGGTCCAGTCGCGGTCGCCCGCGCCGTCGTGCTTGCCCTGACCGGCCTTCAGGTTGGCCACGGCTTCTTCCAGCATCTGCTGGTACAGCTCGATACCCACCTCGCGCACATGGCCCGACTGCTCGTCGCCCAGCAGGTTGCCCGCGCCACGGATATCGAGGTCGTGGCTCGCCAGGGTAAATCCGGCGCCCAGGTTGTCCAGCGTCTGCATCACCGCCAGCCGCTTCTCGGCGGCGACGGACAGGCGGTTGCTGGCCGGCCAGGTGAGATAGGCATACCCGCGCTGCTTGCCACGGCCGACGCGACCGCGAATCTGGTAAAGCTGCGCGAGGCCGAACATGTCGCCGCGATAGATGATCAGCGTGTTCACCGCCGGCATGTCCAGCCCGCTCTCGACGATATTGGTCGCCAGCAGGATGTCGTACTTGCCGTCGCCGAACTCGGTCATCACCCGTTCGAGATCGGTGGGCGAAAGGCGGCCATGGGCCTGGGCGACGCGGGCCTCCGGCACGATCTCGGCCAGGCGCGTCGCCATCTTCGGCAGGTCTTCCAGCCGCGGCACCACGCAGAACACCTGCCCGCCCCGGAAGCGCTCGCGCTGGATGGCCTCGCGCGCCACCACGGCGTCAAAGGGCATGATGAAGGTGCGCACGGCCAGCCGGTCCACCGGCGGCGTCGCGATCACGCTCATCTCCCGCACGCCGGTCAGCGCCAGTTGCAGGGTGCGCGGAATGGGGGTGGCGGTCAGGGTCAGCACATGCACGTCGGCCTTGAGCGACTTCAGGCGTTCCTTGTGCGAAACGCCGAAATGCTGCTCCTCATCCACGATGACGAGGCCGAGATCGGCGAAGGTGATGCCCTTCGCCAGCAGCGCGTGTGTGCCAACAACGATATTGACCGAGCCATCCGCCAGACCCGCTTTCACCTGCGCGGCTTCCTTCGCCGTCACCATGCGGGACAGTTGGGCCACCTTGATCGGCAGCCCCTCGAAACGCGCGGTAAAGGTCCGGAAATGCTGGCGGGACAGCAGTGTGGTGGGCACCACGACCGCGACCTGCGCGCCTGTCATGGCGACGACGAAGGCCGCGCGCAGCGCCACCTCGGTCTTGCCGAAGCCCACATCGCCGCAGATCAGGCGGTCCATCGGCCGGCCGGCCGCGAGGTCTTCCAGCGTGTCGCCGATGGCGCGCAATTGGTCGTCGGTCTCGGCGAAGGGGAAGCGGGCGCAGAATTCGTCCCACGCGCCCTCGGGCGGCGTCGCAAGCGGCGCGTCCTTCATCTGCCGCTCGGCCGCGACGCGGATCAACTGCCCCGCCATGTCGGCGATGCGCTGTTTGGCGCGCGCCTTGCGGTTTTGCCAGGATACACCGCCCAGCTTGTCCAGGGACACGCCGGCGCTGTCGCTGCCGAAGCGGGAGAGCAGCTCGATATTCTCAACCGGCAGGAACAGCTTGTCCCCGCCATCGTAGATCAGCCGCAGGCAGTCATGCGGGGCACCGGAGACCTCGATGATCGAGAGCCCGTCATAGCGGCCGATACCGTGGTCCTGGTGCACCACCAGGTCGCCCTCGGCGATTTCCGTGGCATCGGCGATGAACTGGTCAGCGCGCTTGCGGCGGCGTGGCGGCCGGGAGATGCGCTCGCCCAGCAGGTCCTGCTCGCCGGTCAGCGCGATCGCGGCGCTGGCCTGCGCACCTTCGGCCGCCGGGCCGGTGAAGCCGCGCTCCACACCATAGACGGCCAGGGCCACCACGCCGGGCGGCAGCTTACGTGCCGCGCCCCAATTCTCCACGGCCTGCGCCGGGATCTTGTTCTCCCGCAGCAGGTTGCCCAGCCGCTCGCGCGAGCCCTTGGTCCAGGCGGCCACGACAGGGCGCTGGCCGAGTTTCGCCTGCGTCGCCGCCTGCTCGCGATAGGCCTCGAAGACATTCCCGCCGGAGGTGCGGACGTCCACGTAAAGGCGGCCCGGCCGCCCGCCCGCCTCGATGCCCTCGGCCCCGTCCGCCTTCGGGAACGGGTCGAACCGCAGCAGCGGGCCGCCGGAGAGCATGGCATCCCAGTCGCGCCGGTTCAGATAAAGGCGGCCGGGCGGCACGGGGCGGTAAGGCACCTCGCCGTCACGCCCGGGACCTTTGCGGGCCTGGTAATGGTCCTCGATCATCTCCAGCCGGGATTCCAGGGAATCCTCGGTCTGGTGGTCCAGGCTGACGGAGGCGGCGGGCAGGTAATCCAGCAGCGTCGCCATGCCGTCATGGAAAAGCCCGGCCCAGTGCTCCATGCCGGGGTGGCGGCGGCCGGCGGAGACGGAAACGTAAAGCGGGTCATCGCCGGCGGCCGGCCCGAACAACTCGCGGTATCCGCCGCGGAAGCGTGTAATGGAGGCCTCGTCCAGGAACACCTCTCCCACCGGGCGCAGCCATAGTTCCTGCAGTTCCTTGCCGCTGCGCTGCGTCTCCGGCGAGAAGCGGCGCAGGCTCTCGATTTCGTCGCCGAACAGGTCCAGCCGCACCGGCTCCGGCTCGCCCGCCGGGTAGAGGTCGATGATGCCGCCGCGCACGGCGTACTCGCCCGGCTCCATCACCGTGGCGGTGCGGCCATAGCCATTGGCTTCCAGGAAGCCGGCCAGCTTCTCCGGCCCGACGCGCCCGCCGCGCTTCAGGTGAAGCGTGGCGTTCTGGAACAGTTCCGCCTTCGGCACCCGCTGCACCAGCGCATTGACCGTGGTCAGCACGATGCGCGGGCGCGCGCCCGGCTCCAGCAGCCTGGTCAATGTGCCGACACGTTCGGCCACCAGTTCCGCATGGGGGGAAACACGGTCGTAAGGCAGGCTGTCCCAGGCCGGGAAACGCAGCACTTCCACATCGGGGGCAAAGAATTCCAGCCCCTCCTGCATCCGCGCCATGCGGGAATCGTCGCGGCAGACGTGCAGGACATGGCCCTTGGCTTCCGCGCGGCGGCGGGCGAGCAGCAGCGCGTCGAACCCCTCGGGCGCGCCGTGGACTGTCAGTGTGCTCATACGCGGCGGGCATCCTCGGGTACGCCCGCGCCCAGTTTTGAGCATTCCTCGGCCATGCGGGTCAGCATCGGGGTCATCACCCCGGCGGGAATGGGCCGGCGGCCGGACAGCCAGTCCGCCAGGTCCACGTCCAGCAATTCCAGCACCGATTCCAGCTCGTCCAGTTCCGCCTCGGTGAAGATGGCGATATGGCGGGCGACGAAGCCGCCGACCATCAGGTCGGTCTCCTTCGTGCCGCGATGCCAGGCGCGGAACAGCAGGCGTTTGCGGCGGGAGGAGAGTTCGGGGGTGGTGGTGTCTTCGGACATGTCGTCGCCTCTGGAGGCTGCCATATAGAGGGCGATGGGAATCGTGTCAGCCCAAGCGGCGGAACAAGATCGGAACGTGGCGCTTTTCGCGCCGCTCGCAAGCCTACCCTTGCCGGAGGAGAAGCTGAAACGCCTCGCCCAGGCGGTGGGCGGGGCGCGCGTGCTCGACTTGCTGTTCCAGTTGCCGGAGCGTTACCAGGACCGCCGTTCGGCCCAGGCGCGGGAGGGCGAGATCGCCACCCTCCCCGTCCGGGTGCAACGGCTGGCCGTCCCCAAAGGGCCGTCGCAGCCCTGGGTGGTGCAGTGCGACTCGCCGGCTGGCGCGCTGGACCTGATCTATTTCGGGCGGCAGCGCTGGCTGGGCGCCTGGCTGGAGCGCCACTTCCCGGAAGGCGCCGCCCGCCGCGTCTCCGGCAAGATGAAGCTGTTCCGCGACCGCTGGCAGATGGATGCGCCGGATTACGTGGAGCCGCCGGACAGTATCCCCGCCATCCAGCCGGTCTGGCCCCTGGTGAAGGGACTGGGGCAGAAGGATGTGGCGAGGGCCATGGTCGCCGCGCTGGACGCCCTGCCCGCCTTGCCCGAATGGCATGACGGCCCGCTTCTCGCCCGCCGCCGCTGGCCGCCTTTCGGCGTGGCGCTCCATGCCTTGCAGGCCCCGGCGCAATTACCGGAGGATGAACCGCGCGACCGGCTGGCCTATGACGAACTGCTGGCGGGGCAATTGGCCATCGGGCTGGTGCGGAGGACGGTCATGCGCCGCCCGGGCCGCCGCCTGCTGGGCGACGGGCACCTGCGCCGGGCGGCGCTGGACGCTTTCGGCTACCCGCCGACCGGTGCCCAGATCCGTGCCCTGGCCGAGATCGATGCCGACCTCGCCGCCCCCACCCGCATGTTGCGGCTGTTGCAGGGCGATGTCGGCGCCGGCAAGACGCTGGTTGCGCTGCTGGCGATGCTGCGGGCGGTGGAAGGCGGCACCCAGGCGGCATTGATGGCCCCCACCGAATTGCTGGCGCGCCAGCACTTGCGCACCTTCCAGAAACTGGCGGGTGCGGCCGGGGTGGAATGCGTGCTGCTGGCGGGGTCCGTGAAGGGCAAGGAACGCCGGCGGGTGCTGGCCGGGCTGGCCGACGGGTCGATACCCCTGGTGGTGGGCACGCATGCGCTGATCGAGGACGGGGTCGCCTTCCACGATCTCGGGCTGGTGGTGGTGGATGAGCAGCACCGCTTCGGCGTCAGCCAGCGCCTGGCCCTGACCGAGAAGGGCACCACCGATGTTCTGGTCATGACCGCCACGCCCATTCCACGCACCCTGCTGCTGACCCAGTGGGGCGAGATGGCGACCAGCCGCCTGGATGCCCGCCCCGCCGGCCGCCAGCCCATCGTCACCCGCATCGTCAGCCGCGAGCGGCGGGAGGAACTGACCGCCCGCCTGCGCGCCGCTTTCGCGAGTGGCCACCGCGCCTATTGGGTCGTGCGCGCCGTCGAGGAAGGCGAGCGCCACGACAACGTCGCCGCCGAGACCACCTATGCCGAACTGGCCGCCATCTTCGGCGACAAGGTCCGGCTGGCCCATGGCGCGCAGAAGCTGGATGTGCGCGAGGCCGCGTTGCAGGATTTCGCCTCCGGCCGTGCCCAGTTGCTGGTGGCGACCACGGTGGTCGAGGTCGGCGTCGATGTGCCGGAAGCCACCATCATGATCATCGAGCAGGCGGAGCGTTTCGGCCTCGCCGCCCTGCACCAGCTACGCGGGCGGGTGGGCCGTGGCAAGGCGCAGTCCTTCTGCCTGCTGCTGCCCTCGGCCGAGTTGAACGAGTTCGAGCAGCGGCGCCTTTCCGTGCTGCGCGAGACCGAGGACGGCTTCGCCATCGCCGATGCCGACCTGGAATTCCGTGGCGGCGGCGACGCCCTGGGCGTCCGGCAGGCCGGGCATATCGGCCGCCGGCTGGTGGACCCGCAGCGCCATGCCGGCATGGTCAGGATGGCCCATAAGGACGCGGATCTGCTGTTGCAGAAAGACCCCGATCTGCTCAGCCCACGCGGCGCGGCGGCAAGGCTGCTGCTGTCGCTGTTCGGGCATGACCTGACCCTGGCGCCGCTCGGCGCCGGCTGAGACGGTTCGATACGCGCGCCGGGGGGCTTGCAAAGCCCCGGACCGGGTATAAACCGGCCAGGCGTCCGGCCACTGCAAGGGTATAGCCTTTTGTCCGCCCTGATCGAGATCGACCGCCTGAGCAAGCGCTTCGGTGCCTTCACCGCCGTAGACGACGTATCCTTCCGGGTGGCGAAAGGTGAAGTCCTGGGCTTTCTGGGGCCCAATGGTGCCGGTAAATCCACGACCATGAAGATGCTGGCGGGCTTCGTGACCCCCAGCAGCGGCACCGCGCGCATCTGTGGCGAGGATGTGGTGGACCGGCCCGTCACCGCCAAGCGCCACCTGGGCTACCTGCCCGAGGGCGCGCCCACCTACCCCGAGATGACGGTTGCCGCCTTCCTTGGCTTCGCCGCCCGTGTGCGTGGCTTCCGGGGCAGCGAGGCCCGCGACCGCGTGGCCCATGCCATGCACCTGACGACGCTGGAAGGCGTGCGTCTCCAGCCCATCGAGACACTGTCCAAAGGCTTCAAGCGCCGCGTCGGCCTGGCGCAGTCTCTGCTGCACGACCCGCCGGTGCTGGTGCTGGACGAACCGACCGACGGCCTGGACCCCAACCAGAAGCATGAGGTTCGCAAGCTGATCGCGCAGATGGCGCCGGAGAAGGCGATCATCATCTCGACCCATATCCTGGAAGAGGTCTCGGCCATCTGCACGCGCGCCATCGTCATCGCGCACGGCAAGATCCTGGCTGACGCTACGCCGGCCGAGCTGGCCTATCGCGGCCCTTCGCTGGAGGCTGTCTTCCGAGACCTGACCATGCCGAGGGAGCACGTGTGATGGGGGCCACCTTCACCGTCGCCCGGCGGGAACTCGCTGGCTATTTCGCCACACCCGTCGCTTACGTGTTCATCGTCATCTTCCTGGTGATGTCGGGCGCCCTGACTTTTACCCTCGGCAATTTCTTCACGCGCGGCACGGCGGACCTTTCGCCCTTCTTCAATTTCGTGCCGTGGCTGTTCCTGTTCCTGGTGCCGGCGCTGACCATGCGGCTCTGGGCCGAGGAACGGCGCCTCGGCACCATCGAGCTGCTGCTGACCCTGCCGCTGGCGCAGTGGCAGGCGGTGCTTGGAAAATTCCTGGCGGCCTGGGCCTTCTGCGCCATCGCGCTGGTGCTGACCTTTCCGCTGGTGATCACCGTCAATTACCTCGGCAATCCCGATAACGGCGTGATCGCCGCCGGCTATGCCGGGTGCCTGCTGGTCGCCGGCGCCTTCCTGGCAGTCGGTGCCGCCATTTCGGCTCTGACGAAGAACCAGGTCATCGCCTTCGTGCTGACGGTCGCGGTGTGCTTCCTGTTCACCGCCGCCGGCAGCCCGGTGGTCACGGAATTCCTGTCCGTCCGCCTGCCCGTGCTGGTCGAGATTGCCCGTGGCATTTCCATCACCGAACGCCTGGGCGGCTTTTCGCGCGGCGTCGTGACGCTGCGGGATCTCGTGTTCTTCGCCAGCTTCATCGGCTTCTGGCTCTTCGCCAATGCCGTTGTCGTCGACCACCGGAAGGCGGATTGAGGCCATGAGCGATATCATCAAGCCCGCCCGCCCGGCCTCGCGCCGGCTGCTCTCCTCGCTGGGCGGGTTGCTCGCCGTGGCCGTGCTGGCAGTCGCCGCCAATGTGCTGGCCGAGCGGCTGCTGCCCCGCGCGCGGCTCGATCTGACGGAACAGCGGCTCTACACCCTGGCCGACGGCACAAGGCAGGTGCTGTCGGGGCTGAAGGACCCCATCACGCTGCGGCTGTTCTACTCCCGCCGCCTGGGCAGCCAGGTGCCGGTCTTCGGCGCCTATGCCGACCGGGTGCGGGAGATGCTGCAGGAATACGCTTCCGTCTCCGGCGGCAAGCTGAAGCTGGAATACCTCGACCCGGAACCGTTCAGCGAGACCGAGGACCGGGCGCTGGCCTATGGCATCCAGGGCGTGCCGATCGACCAGTCCGGCGAGCAGGTTTATTTCGGCCTCGCCGGCACCAACCTGCTGGATGACGAGCGGGTGGTGCCGTTCTTCCAACCGGACCGCGAGCGCTTCCTGGAATACGACCTGACCCGTCTGGTCTATGAACTGTCCAACCCGCGGCGCCCGGTGATGGGCACACTCTCGGCCCTGCCGCTGAATGGCGACCCGCGCGCGATGATGATGCGCGTGCCCGGCGCCGGGCAGCCCTATGCCGTCATCAACCAGTTGCGCCAGTTCTTCACCGTGAAGGACGTGGCTCCGAATACGCAGGTCATCGACCCGGATATCCAGGTGCTGATGGTGGTGCAGCCGCAGGGTCTTTCGGATGCCACGCTCTACGCCATCGACCAGTTCGTCATGCGCGGCGGCAAGCTCTTCATGATGACGGACCCCCATAGCGAGGGCCAGGCCACCCGCCCCGGCCCGACCGGCCAGCCACCGGCCGACACGTCCTCCGATGCGAACCGCCTGCTGAACGCCTGGGGCATCGAGACGCCGACCGACAAGGTGGTGCTCGACCTCCGGGGCGCCTGGCGCGTCCGCGCGGCGCCGGCCGACCGCGTGCAGGCGGTGGATTACCTCGCCTGGTACAATGTGACCGGCGATTCCCTGAACCATGGCGACGTCGCGACGGCGGACCTGCAGCAGGTCACTTTCGCTTCAGCCGGCGAAGTCCGGAAGCTGGCAGGCGCTGCGATCGAGATGACGCCGCTGCTGACCAGCAGCGACCGTTCCATGCTGATCGACGCCGCCGCCCTGAAGCAGAACCCAAACCCCTCGCAGATCCTGGCGGGCTTCAAGGCGGATGGGCAGCGCCATGTGCTGATGGCCCGCGCCCGCGGCATCCTGAACAGCGCCTTTCCCGAAGGGCCGCCCCCGCTGGCCGAGGGCGCAGAGCCCCGGCCCGCGGATTTCCCCGCCCATCTGGCCCGCAGCGACGGCCCCGCCAACCTGGTCGTCGCCAATGATACCGACATTATCGAGGACCGCTTCTGGGTGCGAACCCAGGACTTCTTCGGCCAGCAGGTGGCGACGCCGACCAGCGACAATGGCGCGCTGGTCGCGAACCTCGCCGATACGCTGGCGGGCGGCGATGCGCTGATCGGCCTGCGCTCGCGCGGCGAATCGCTGCGCCCCTTCGGGCTGGTGGACGATATCCGCCGTGGCGCCGAGGCGAATTACCGCCAGACGGAGCAAGCCCTCACCCAGCGGCTTGAAGCCACCGAGCGGCGGTTGCGGGAGCTGCGCCAGGGCACCGCCGCGCCGGGTGAGCGCAACCAGGCGCAGAACGCCGTCATCACCCCCGAGCAGCGCGCCGAGATCGACCGTGCCAGGGCCGAGATCGTCGCCACGCGCGCCCAGCTTCGCGGTGTGCAATTGGAGTTGCGGCGGGATATCGAGGGGCTGGAGACGCGGTTGCGCATCCTGAATATCGCGCTGGTGCCGGCGCTGCTGACGCTGTTCGCCATCGGGCTGTCGGTGCTGCGGCTGCGCCGCCGCAGCGCGGCCCGGGCCTGAGGAGGGAATGCCGATGAAACGCCGTTCCCTTCTCCTGCTCAGTGGCGCCGCGGTGCTGGCTGCCGGTGGCGCCATCCTGCTGGGCACCGGCACCCCTCAGGCACCCGACACCGGCACCGCGCCGCTGATGTTCCAGAACCTCGCCACGCGGCTCGCGGGCGCCGCGCGAATCGAGATCCGCCAGGGTGCCAATACGCTGGTGGTGATACGGCGCGATGCCGGGGCCTGGGTCCTGCCCGACCGCGCGGACTACCCGGTGCGGCCCGAGAAGGTGCGGGAATTGCTGGTCGGCCTGACCGAGCTGCGCCTGACCGAGCCCCGCACCTCCGATGCCGCCATGCTGGACCGCCTGGGACTGGACGACCCGGCCAAGCCGGGCAGCACCGCCGCATTGCTGCGGGTGCTGGATGGTTCGGGCAATGCCATCGCCGAACTGGTGGTGGGCCGGCGCCGGATGCGGACCCAGGGCAACGTGCCGGAAAGCGTCTATGTGCGCCGGCCCGGCGAATCGCAGTCCTGGCTGGCGGAAGGCCGCCTGCCGCTGGACGCCGACCCGCAGCTCTGGATCGACCGCGATATCGCCAATATCGCGCGGGAACGCCTGCTGAAGGTGGAAGCGACACGCCCGGGGGAGGCGCCGCTGACCCTGGCGCGGGCCGAAGGGCCGGACGGGCAGCTTGCCGTGACGATGCCGGCCGAGACGCCTCCGCTGGAGGACACCAGCCTAGACGAAATCGGCCGCGCCTTCGAGTACCTGACCCTGACCGAAGTTCGCAAGGACAGCGGCGCGGCGGGCCAGATGCTGGGCGAGACGCGCTTCACCCTCACGGACAACCTGGCCATCACCGTCTCGGGCAGCCAGGACGGAGACCTGGTCTGGCTGCGCTTCGCTGCCGGCGGGGATGACGAGGCGGCGCGGCTGAACGCGCGCTGGCGCGGCTGGGCGTATCAGGTCGGTGCCTGGAAGGTGAAAGCGCTGCTGCCGCGCCTGGACGATTTGAAGAAGGCTAAGCCCCCCCCTGCCGCGGCTCCGCCCGCCCCGTGAGCGAGCGGGAATATCCGACACGGCCCTGGATCGGCATCGGCCTGCTGGCTTTCCGTGGGGACGATGTCCTGCTGGTCAAGCGCGGCAAGCCGCCGAGGATGGGGGAATGGTCCATCCCCGGCGGTGCGCAGTGGGTCGGCGAGACGGCCGAGGCGACGGCCCGGCGCGAGCTGCGGGAAGAAACCGGAGTGGAGGTAGGGCCACTGACGCTGGCCGCCGTGGTGGATGCGCTGGAACAGGATGATTCGGGGCGCACCCGCTTCCACTACACCATCGTCGACTTCGCGGCCGAGTGGGCCAGCGGCGAGCCTCAGGCCGGCGACGACGTGTCCGATGCGCGATGGTTCGGGCCCCCTGAACTGCCGGGCCTCGGCCTTTGGGCCGAGGCGATACGGGTCATCGAAGAGGCGCGGCGGCGGTTGCGGGACGTCTGAAATCAAACCCGCCTGAAATATTCACCCCTGAAATATTCAAAGGTACAGGTTCTCGCCTTTGACATCGGTATACAGGCCAGCGACAAAATCGGCGTAGCCGTTGAACAGGCGGGTGGGCACCTGCTCGTTGCTGCCGAGCAGCCGCTCCGATGCCTGGCTCCAGCGCGGGTGCGGCACCTGCGGGTTTACATTCGCCCAGAAGCCATATTCCGAAGCCTGCAGCTTCTCCCAGAAACTGACCGGGCGCTGGTCGGTGAAGGTGATACGGGTGATCGCCTTGCCGGACTTGAAGCCGTATTTCCACGGGAACAGCACGCGGATCGGCCCCCCATTCTGCGGTGGCACCGGCTTGCCGTAGAGCCCGACCGCCATGAAGCACAGCTCGTTGCCTGCTTCGGCGATGGTGCAGCCCTCCTTATAGGGCCAAGGGTACCAGCTTTGCCGCAGGCCCGGCATGGTGGAGCGGTCCGCCGCCGTCTCGAACACCACGTATTTCGCGCTGGAGAGCGGGGCCGCCAGCTTCAGCAGTGCCGCCATCGGAAAGCCGGTCCAGGGCACAGTCATCGCCCAGGCCTCGACGCAGCGGTGCCGCAGTACCCGTTCCTCCAGGCTGACCTGCTTCAACAGGTCATCCAGGCCGAGTTCCAGCGGCTTCTCCACCATCCCGTCCAGCTTGACCGTCCAGGGGCGCTGCGCGAACCGCTGCGCCGCGGAGGCCACGCTCTTGCCCGTGCTGAACTCGTAGTAGTTGTTGTAGCTGGTCGCTTCCTTCTCGGCCGTCAGGGCGCGGTCGGCGACGAAGCGGGGGCTGGGCGTCGCGGCCATGGGCGCGGCATCCTGCGCCCATGCGCGTGGGGCCAGGGTGCCGGCCGCCAGGATGCTCCCCAGTCCCAAAGCCGCCTTGCGGCGCCCCAGCACGAAATGCTCGGGAGTGGCAGCGGATTCAGGCAGTTCCCAGCCGCGACGAATGTGTATCACCATCACCGATCTCCCTGGCGCGTCCTGTGCAGAGCATGTGGGCACTGGAATCCTTCGCGCCAGAGGCCGAAGGGTGTCAGCGACGTAACGGCAACCAGGCCAGCGGCGGATCCTGCGGGGCGACGGTGACAGCGTGCAGGCGGTAGCGCTCGGCCTCGATGCCCTTCCGGTCGCGCTGCACGCCGCCAATCTCCCTGGCACCGGGCCAGAGCGGCGGGCTGCCGCCCCGGCGCTCGCTGCGGACCAGGAGGCCTTTCTGGCCCAGGGGTGGCGATGGCAGGTCGAACAGGTCCCAGCGGTCGCCCAAAGCGACCACGCGGGTGCCGGGCGGCAGGTGCAGCGCCAGTTCCCCGGCGAGGCCATATTCCTCGGCCGCGACGAACTGCGCGCCGCTGGCGAGGCGCGCCTGCTCGACCCTGGCGGCGAAGGCGGGCCAACCACCCAGGCGGGCCAGCGTGGGGTCGTTCCGCCGGGGCAGCGGCACGGGCGCGAAGGCGGCCTGGATCAGTGCCAAAAGCGTCAATGTGAAGCCCAGCGCCAGGCCAGCGCCGCGCCAACGCGACCATCGCGGGTCCAGATAAGCCGCGGCGGCCAGGCAGGCCGATGGATAGAGGATGGCGGGCCAGTTGCCTTGCACCCGGCTGCCCGTGGCCTGCCACAGAAACAGCAGGGTGGCCGGCAGGGTCAAAGCCAGCAGCAGCCCGGCCGCCGGGTCCGACCTGCGGAACCGCGCGGTGCAGGCCATCACGATTCCGGCGACGCAGAGCACGAAGATGATCGGCGTGGCCAGGGCCGCCTGCCCGCCGACCAGTTCCCCCAGGTAACGGAGCGAAGACCCTGTGCCGGCCGTGCCGGCCCGGCCGCCCTGCTTGGCGAAGCTGACCCAGTCATGCCCGGCATTCCACCAGATGACCGGAGCGAAACAGAGCAGCGCGATGCCGCCGCCGGCCCAGAGCTGCCAGCGCAGCAACCAAGGCCGCAGCGGCGCTTCGGCCAGCAGCCAGAGGACGATACCGAGCCCCAGCAGCAGGGCGGTGTATTTGGAGAGCAGGGCCAGCCCGGCGAAGGCGCCGAAGGCCAGCCACCAGCGGCCGTCCCGCGTGGCATGAAGCTTCGCCGCCGCCCAGAGCCCCGCGCACCAGAAGACCAGCAAGGGCGTATCCGGCGTCATCAGCACCGAGCCGGCGGAGAAGAGCAGCGTGCCGTTCAGCAGCGCGGCGCCCCAATGGCCGACCTTTCGCCCTGGGAACAGCGCCTCCCCCGCCCGGGCCAGAAGCACGGAGGCCATTGCGACGCCCAGCGGCCCGAACAGGCGGATGCCGAAGGCGTTGTCGCCGGCCAGAGCCGTGCCGGCCGCGATCCAGAGCGCCACCATGGGCGGATGATCGTAATAGCCGGGAGCCAGGGCGCGGCCCCAGATCCAGTAATAGGCTTCGTCCGGCGAGACCGGCAGCAGCGCGGCCGCCAGCAGCCGCAGGGCCGTCAGCCCGGCCAGCGCCAGCAACCAGGGGCTTTTCACCGTGCCCGCCAGACCAGCGTGGCGGATACCGCATAATTCCAGACGCCCGTCAGCAGCGCCCCCGCCGCCCCGGCCCAGCCCCAGGCCACCAGCCCGTCGCGCAGCAGCAGGCTGGCCACCCCCACATTGGCCGCCGCACCCATGCCACAGACCACATAGAACAGCGCCAGCCCGCGCCAGAGAGCCGGCCCCCGCAACTTGACGTCGCGGTAGGTGATGCGGTTGTTCAGCACGAAATTCGCCGTCATGGCGATGAAGGTCGCGATCCATTGCGACGCGACAAAGGGCAGGAACTGGATGGTCACGGTCAGCACGACCAGGTGCACCAGCACGCCCAGCCCGCCGACGATGGCGAAGGACAGGAAGCGCAGCGGCAGCAGCCCGCCCAGCGCCTTGTCCAGCAGCAGCGCCACGAATTCGAGCAGCACCGTGGTGTCGAGCTTCGAGGCGCCGGCAGTGCGCGGGCGGAAGACGTAAGGCACTTCCACGACCCGCAATGTCCGGTCGGCCGAGAGCAGGATATCCAGCAGGATTTTAAAGCCACGTCCGGTGAGGCGGGGTGCGAGGGCCTCGAACATCGGCCGGGGCAGCATGAAGTAGCCGCTCATCGGGTCCGCGACCGGGACCGGCAGCACGGCCCGGGCCAGGGCGGTGCCGCCATCGCTGATCCGCCGCCGCAGGGGTGAGAAGCCCTCGGCAGCCTCGCCGCCCTCGACATGGCGGCTGCCGATGGCGACATCCGCCTCGCCCGCCTGCAGGGCGGCCAGCATGCGGGGCAGGATGGTTTCGTCATGCTGCAGGTCGCCATCGATCACCGCCACATAGGGGGCGGAGGAGGACATGATCCCCTCGATACAGGCAGAGGCCAGCCCGCGGCGGCGGATGCGGCGGATGCAACGGATGCGGCTGTCCTGCGCCGCCAGCCCGCGCGCGATGGCGGCTGTGCCGTCCGGGCTGTCATCGTCGACGAAAATCGCTTCCCATGCGATGCCCTGGAGCGCCGCGTCCAGGCGCTCCGTCATCGGCCGGACGTTCTCGGCCTCGTTGAAGCAGGGTATGACGATGGTGAGTATGGGGAGCATGTCGGCGCGTGCTTAGCCTTCCTCGCGGCGCATCGCCAGCCATCCGGCCGATGCGCTAGCCCAGGCGCAGCGCCCAGCGGATCAGCAGCGCGACGATGGCAAGGGTGGCGACGCCTGCGAGCCAGAGCAATACGAACCACCCCAGCCGGCGCAGCGCCGGCGGCATCAGTGGTAGCCCTCGCCAATACGCACCTTGCCGCGAAACAGCCAGTACGTATACGCGGTGTAGCAGAGGATGACCGGGATCAGCACGGCCGCGCCCACCAGCAGGAACATCTGCGAAGACGGCGAGGCCGAGGCATCCCAGATACTGACCGAGGGCGGCACGATATTCGGCCAGAGGCTGATACCAAGGCCGGTATAGGACAGGAAAAACCAGCCGAGCACGTAGAGGAATGGCGCGCCATCCCTCCAGCGGAAGCTGCGTCCGGTCGGGTCATGAGGCGCTTCGGCTTCCAACTTCTCGGTCGCTGGCAGGGCCAGGAAGAAGCGCCATGCGAGGAACACCACCAGCAAGGGCACAGGGGATGCCGCCAGGATGCCGGGAAACGAGAACCAGCGCATGTAGAAGGTGGGTTGCAGGAAGGGCATGATCAGGCTGACCGCAGCGATGAAGCCCAGCATGGCGATGCCCAGCACCCGCGCCACCCGGCGCGACTTGCTAGCGATACCGCCTTCGGTGCGCCAGATCAGCCAGCAGGCGCCGAGCAGCCCGTATCCCACCAGCAGGGCCAGCCCGGTCAGCAGCGAGAACGGCGTCAGCCAGTCCCACCACCCGCCGGCATAGGCGCGGTTCTCCACCCGGATACCCTGCACCAGCGCGCCCAAAGCGATGCCCTGGCAGAATGCGGCCACATAGCTGCCATAGCTGAAGGCGCGGTCCCACCAGAGCTGACCGCCTGCCGTGACCGCCTTGAAGCGCATCTCGAACGACACGCCCCTGAAGATCAGCGCCAGCAGCATCATGATCAGCGGCATGTAGAGTGCTGGAAAGATGGTGGCATAGGCCAGCGGGAAGACGGCGAAGAGCCCGGCGCCGCCAAGCACCAGCCAAGTCTCGTTCCCGTCCCACATCGGCGCCACGGAATTGACCATGACATCCCGCTCGTCCTTGTGGGTGAACCACGGGAAGAGAATGCCGAGGCCGAGATCGAATCCGTCCATGCAGACATAGAGGAAAACGGCGGTCGCGATCAGGAAGGCCCAGATCAGCGGCAGATATGGTTCCATGACGCGTGCCCCTCAATGCCGCCGGATGCCGGGCCGCGTGTCGGCCCCTTCTTGGTGGTGCATATGGGCGCCGGGCGTGATTCCGGCGGTGCGGATCGGTTCGTCGTCGCGGGGGCCCTCCTCGGCCATATGCGGCGGTTGGGCGAAGAGCTTGAACAGGAACAGCACCCCTGCCCCGAACACCACGAAATATACCAGGATGAAGGCCAGTAGCGATGCACCCACCGCCGGGGCCTGCAAGGGGGAGACGCTGTCCGCCGTCCGCAGCAGGCCATAGACCGTATAGGGCTGGCGCCCGGCCTCCGTCGTGATCCAGCCCGCCGTAACCGCCACCAGCCCGGCCGGCCCCATGGCGAGCGCCGCCCGGTGGAACAGCCGCGTGTCATAAAGCCGCCCGCGCCAGCGCAGCCAGAGCGAGACCACGCCGACCACGGCCATCAGCGTGCCGAGCCCGACCATGACGCGGAATGCCCAGAAGACGAGGGGGACATTGGTGGGACGCTGGTCCCGTGGCACGTCGGTCAGGCCAGGGGTCTCGCCATCCCATTCATGGGTGAGAATCAACGCGGACAGCCGGGGGATTTCCAGCAGCACGCGCGTCCGCTCCGCGTCCATGTCGGGCATGCCAAGCAGGATCAGCGGCGCGCCACGCTGGCGCTCCCAATGCCCCTCCATGGCCGCGACCTTTTGCGGCTGGTGCTGCATGGTGTTCAGCCCGTGCGCGTCGCCGATCAGTATCTGCAGCGGCGCCACGATGGCGGCCATCCACATGGCCATCGAGAACATGGTGCGGGTGCGGGCATTGGTATTGTCCCGCAACAGGTGGAAGGCCCCGACCCCGCCCACGATGAAGGCGGTGGTGAGATACGCCCCGGTCACGGTGTGCAGCAGCCGGTACGGGAAGGAGGCGTTGAAGATGATCGCCCACCAGTCCTCCGGCATGAAGCGGCCATCGGGGGCGATGGAGTGGCCGCCCGGAGTCTGCATCCAGGAATTGGCGGAGAGAATCCAGAAGGCGGATATCAGCGTTCCGATGGCTACGAGGCAGGTTGCCCCGAAATGCAGCCCCTTGCCCACCCGCTCCAGCCCGAACAGCATGATCCCGAGGAAACCGGCCTCCAGGAAGAAGGCAGTCAGCACCTCGTACCCCATGACGGGGCCGAGCACGTTGCCGGTGCGGTCGGCGAAGACGGACCAGTTGGTGCCGATCTGATAGGACATCACCACGCCAGAGACGACGCCCATGGCGAAGGCGATGGCGAAGACCTTCAGCCAGTATTTGAAGATATCGAGGAAGACCGTGCGGCCTGTCGCCAGCCACAGCCCTTCCAGCACCATCAGGAAGCTGGCCAGGCCAATGGTGAAGGCCGGAAACAGGAAATGGAAGGTGATGGTAAAGGCGAACTGGAACCGTGCCAGGTTGAGCGCCGTTGGCAGGAAGGCCCAATCCATCACGATCTCCGCCCTTCAAATCCGCCGAATGTGGCTACGAGCTAACGGTAATGGCGTGCGATCGGTTTATGGAAGCGAAAGATGGTCGGCACCGAAGCGGCCACAATAACGTGGGTCAGGACAGCCTGAGCCATGATGCGTTCCGGGAAGGGCCAAGAGGAATGTGCCCGGTGGGACTCGAACCCACGACCCCATGATTAAAAGTCACGTGCTCTACCGGCTGAGCTACGGGCACACGGCGGATGGCCGGGGGCGGAGAAACCCGCCCCCGGCCATCCTGTCAAGACTCAGGCGGCGTCGGCGGCGATCTGCGCCTTGATCAACTTGTCGGCGGGCTGCGGAACCATGCCGCCGCCGCCCTGGCCGCGCTTGATCTTGTCCACGGATTCCATGCCGGAAACCACGCGGCCCCAGATGGTGTACTGCGCGTCCAGGCTGGGCGCAGGCGCGAACATGATGAAGAACTGGCTGTTCGCCGTGTTCGGGCTGGCGGTACGCGCCATGCCGCAGACACCGCGGATGAAGCGGGCCTTGGCGGTGGGGCTGAACTCGGCCTGCAGGTCGGGCAACTGGCTGCCGCCGGTGCCGGTGCCGGTCGGGTCGCCACCCTGGGCCATGAAGCCTTCCATCACGCGGTGGAAGGGCGTGCCGTCATAGAAGCCCTGGCGCACCAGGGTCTTGATGCGCTCGACATGCTTCGGCGCCAGGTCGGGGCGCAACTCGATCGTGACGCGGCCGTCCTTCAGGTCGAAGTAAAGGGTGTTTTCCTTGTCGGCAGTGCCTTGGGCGGCGGCATCGGTGGTGTCGGTCATCATAATCCCCGTGGCGGCGATGGTGCTGGCGATAAGGGCGCGGCGCTTCATGCGGTTGGTCACTCCCCTGGGCTGCGCTGCCGCACGCGGTCCAGCGTGCGTTGCAGCGTGAGACGCGGCACGAAACTGGTGATATCACCGTCGAGCCGCGCAATCTCCTTCACGAAGCGGGAGGAGATAAAATGGTTGCCTTCGCTGGCCATCAGAAAGACCAGCTCGATGTCCGGGTCCAGGCGGCGGTTCATGCCGGCCATCTGGAACTCGTAGTCGAAATCGGTAACGGCCCGCAGACCGCGGATGATCACCTGCGCGCCAACCTCGCGCGCGAAGCTGACAAGCAGGCTCTCGAACGGCACGACCTCGATCACCGCGCCGGTCCGGGCGGCGATGATATCCGTCTCGGCCTTCACCAGTTCCACCCGTTCCTCCAGTGGAAACAGGGGGCCCTTGCCGGCATTCATCGCCACGCCAATCACCAGCCGATCCAGGATACGGGCGGCGCGGTTGATAATGTCGATATGGCCGTTTGTCACCGGGTCGAAGGTGCCAGGATACACCCCGGCCCGCATGCGATGCGTCTTATCAGCCATCGCTGCCGTCCGTCTCCGGCATATCCGTCTCTGGCATATCCGTGGCGGCCTCTTCCAGGGCGGCCTCATCGATGCCCTGTGCCTCCACCACCGTGAAGCAGGACGTGACGCGCTCGCCCTCGTTCAGGCGTAGCAGGGTCACGCCCATGGAGGTCCGGCCGGTGATGCGCACCTGGTCCACCGGCATGCGGATCAGGCGGCCATTATCGGTCACCAGCATCACGTCGTCGCCACTGCGCACCGGGAAGGTCGTCACGACCTCGCGCCCCGTGCGGGGGGTCAGGGTCAGGTTGACGATGCCCTGCCCACCCCGGCCGGTGACCCGGTACTCATAGGCCGAGCTGCGCTTGCCGAAGCCGCCATCGGTGACGGTCAGCAGCACCTCCTCGGCCTCCTCCAGTTGGGCGGCCTTGTCGGCGGGCAGCGCGATATCGGCGACAGCTTCCAGCTCCTCGTCAGCCTCGACCTCGGCCGGAGCCTCGGCGGCGTCGTCACCATTGCGGCGCTTCTGGGCGGAAAGCTTCAGGTAAGCCGCGCGCTCGTCCACCGTCGTGTCGATATGCCGCAGCACGGAGAGCGCGATCACCTCGTCCTGCTTGGCCAGCCGGATGCCGCGCACGCCGGTGGAGTCGCGGCCCGCGAAGACGCGCAGCGTCTCGATATCCGCCACGAAGCGGATGGCACGGCCACGGCGGGTGGCGAGCAGGATATCGTCGCCCTCGCGGCAGGTGGAGACGCCGATCAGGCTGTCGCCCTCGTCCAGCTTCATGGCGATCAGGCCGGAGGACCGGACATTCTTGAAGTCGGAGAGCCGGTTGCGGCGCACATTGCCCTGCGCCGTCGCGAAGACGAGGTGCAGGTTCTCCCACATGCTCTCGTCCTGCGGCAGCGGCAGTACGGCCGTAACGCCTTCCTTCTCCTGCAACTGCAGGAGCTGGCGCAGCGAGCGGCCCCGCGCTGTCGGCCCGGCCTCCGGCAGCTTCCACACCTTCTCCCGGAAGGCGATACCGCGGCTGGTGAAGAACAGCACCCATTGGTGCGTATGCGCGTTGAAGCTGCGGATGACGACATCGTCCTGCCGCGTGCCGGCCGCGCTGCGCCCACGCCCGCCGCGATTCTGCGCGCGGAAGACATCCAGCGGGGTGCGCTTCACATAGCCGTCCCGCGTCAGGGTCACGACCATCAGGCCCGGCTCGACCAGGCTCTCGTCATCCTGGTCGGCGATGCCGTCCACGATCTCGGACAGGCGGGACGACGCGATCTGCGCGCGGACAGCGAGAAGCTCCTCGCCCATCAATTCCATGCGGCGTGGGTGGGAGGACAGGATGGCCAGCAGCTCGCTGATGCGCCCCGACACTTCGTCCAGCTCGGCGGTGATCTTTTCCTGCTCAAGCCCGGTCAGGCGCTGCAGGCGCAGTTCCAGAATGCCGCGCGCCTGGGTCTCGGTCAGGCGCACGGTGTCGTTCACCACGATGTTGCCGGCATCGTCCACCAGCGCCAGCAGCGGGACGATGTGCCCGGCGGGCCAGTCCCGCGACATCAGGGCGGCGCGGGCAACGGCGGCGTCCGCGCTCTCGCGGATCAGGCGGATCACCTCGTCGATATTGGCGACGGCGATGGACAGGCCGATCAGCAGGTGCCCACGGTCCCGCGCCTTGCCCAGCCGGAAGCGCGAGCGGCGCAGGATCACTTCCTCGCGGAATTTGATGAAGGCTTTCAGGGCATAGATCAGGCCCATCTGGACGGGCTTGCCCTCGTCCAGCGCCAGCATGTTAACCGCGACCGAGGTCTGTAACTGGGTGTACCGGTAGAGGTGGTTCAGCACCACTTCCGGCGTCGCGTCCTTCTTGAGCTCGATGACGATGCGCAGGCCGGAGCGGTCGCTCTCGTCGCGCAGGTCGCTGATGCCTTCCAACTGCTTGATGCGCACCAGGTCGGCGATGCGCTCGATCAGCGAGGATTTGTTGACCTGATACGGGATCTCCGAGATGGCGATGCAGCTACGGCCGCCGCGCATCTCCTCAACTTCGGCGCGGGCGCGCAGCACGATGCTGCCGCGCCCGGTTTCGAAGGCGCTGCGGATGCCGCTGCGGCCGATGATCAGGGCGCCGGTGGGGAAATCCGGGCCCGGGATGATCGTCATCAGCTCGTCAAGCGAGGTGTCCGGCGCCGCGATCAGCTTCAGCGTCGCGTCGATGATCTCGGTCGGGTTATGCGGCGGAATATTGGTCGCCATGCCGACGGCGATGCCGTTGGCGCCGTTCACCAGCAGGTTCGGGAAGGTCGCCGGCAGCACGCGGGGCTCTTCCGCGCTCTCGTCGTAGTTCGGCTGGAAATCGACGGTGTCCTCGTCGATCCCCTCCAGCAGGGCGGTGGCCGACTTCGCCAGCCGGGCCTCGGTGTAGCGCATGGCCGCCGGCGGGTCGCCGTCCATGCTGCCGAAATTGCCCTGGCCGTCGATCAGCGGCACGCGCAGCGAGAAGGTCTGCGCCATGCGGACCATGGCGTCGTAAATCGCGCTGTCGCCATGCGGGTGGTACTTACCCATGACGTCGCCGACGACGCGGGCGGACTTCTTGTAAGGCTTGTCGGCGGTGAAGCCGTTCTCGTTCATCGCGAACAGGATGCGGCGGTGCACCGGCTTCAACCCGTCCCGCGCATCGGGCAGGGCGCGCGAAACGATCACACTCATCGCATAAGCGAGATAGGAGCTGCGCATCTCCTCCTCGATCGCGATGGGCATCATGCCTTCAGGCGCCGGATTGCTGTCGTCTGGCAGGCCGGTGCCGTTGTCGCTCTCGCTCACGCGCTCATCCTATGCAGCGGGGCGGAACCCCTGGAGCAACATCCGCCCCAGGGACCCCGCCGAAATCCGCTCACCTTATACTCTGTCAGCCGCCCGGCGCCAAATCGGCCGGGCACCCAGGCCTGAGCCGTCGCCACCGGCGAGTTTCGCTTCGGCCCTCACGGGCCGGAGGCAGGCGATGCCGCCCCGCGCGGAGGCGCCGGGCGGGGCACCTGGAAAATCAGAACGGGATGTCATCGTCCAGATCGCTGCCGCCCTTGGGAGCATCCCAGCCGCTCTTCTGCGGCCGGGCGGGCGGGCTGTCGCGTTCGCCACCCGAGGAGGCGCGCCCGCCGCCATAGCCGCCACCCCCGGAGGGCGGTCCACCATCCTCGCCGCCCGTGCCACCACGGCCATCCAGCAGCGTCAGCTCACCGCCGAAATTGCGCAGGGTCACTTCTGTGGAGTAGCGGTCCTGGCCTGCCTGATCCTGCCACTTGCGGGTCTCAAGCTTGCCCTCGACATAGACCTTGCTGCCCTTGCGCAGGTACTTCTCGGCAATCTCGCCCAGCTTCTCGTTGAAGATGGCGACCGAGTGCCACTCGGTCTTCTCCTGCCGGTTGCCCTCGCGGTCCTTGTAGTTATCGGTAGTGGCCAGGCGCAGGTTCACGACCCGCCCACCATTCTGGAAATTCCGAATCTCTGGATCCCGGCCCAGATTGCCGATCAGGATCACCTTGTTGACGCTGCCGGCCATGCCGCCCTGCCCTCTGAATTCGTCGTCCGCCCGGTATGTCGCGCCCCTCTCCGAGAAGAAAGCGCATTACCGAAGCGGCCGAGCTCATGTCACGTTTCGGTGCGCGATAGCCCACACGAGCCACAACCTAGCGTTCACGTCCCGGTGCTGCCAGCCCCGCTCCGTGAACCCTTGTCGCGCCGCGCGTTCATACCACTTCACGCCACTTACAATCCATGCCAAAATAGAACACAGCGCGAACATTTAGCGCGCAGGAGCCCGCTTTGACGAAGCTGAAGCCGATCCCCGTCTCCGCCGCCCAGAACGGGGAGATCCGCGTGCGTGGCGCGCGTCAGCACAACCTCAAGAATGTCGATATCGACATCCCCAAAGGTACGCTGACTGTCATCACGGGCCTTTCCGGCTCCGGCAAGTCGTCCCTGGCCTTCGATACGATTTATGCCGAGGGCCAGCGCCGCTACGTGGAAAGCCTCTCCGCCTATGCCCGGCAGTTCCTGCAGCTGATGCAGAAGCCGGACGTGGATTCGATCGAGGGGCTCTCCCCGGCCATCTCGATCGAGCAGAAGACCACCAGCCACAATCCACGCTCCACCGTGGGTACGGTGACCGAGATCCACGACTATATGCGCCTGCTCTGGGCGCGTGCGGGCATTCCATATTCCCCCGCCACCGGCCTGCCGATCGAGGCGCAGACCATCAGCCAGATGGTGGACCGCGTGCTGGTCATGCAAGATGGCACCCGGCTGCTGCTGCTGGCCCCGGCAGTGCGCGGCAAGAAGGGCGAGTTCAAGAAGGAACTGGCCGAGTATCAGCGCCGCGGCTTCGAGCGCGTGAAGATCAACGGCACGCTGATGCGGATCGAGGAGGCCCCTTCCCTCGACAAGCGCAAGAAGCACGATATCGAGGTCGTGGTGGACCGCGTGGTGGTCGGCGGCGAAGGCCTGGCCCAGCGACTGGCCGATTCCTTCGAGAGCGCCCTGGCCCTGGCCGATGGCATTGCCTATGCCGAGCCGGCCGATGGCGGAGAGCGCATCGTCTTCAGCAGCCGTTACGCCTGCCCGGTCTCCGGCTTCACGCTGGAGGAAATCGAGCCCCGCCTGTTCTCCTTCAACTCGCCGCAGGGTGCCTGCCCGGTCTGCGACGGACTGGGCACGGAAAGCTTTTTCGACCCGCATCTGGTGGTGCCGGATGACGGCCGGAGCCTGGCCGACGGTGCCGTGGCCCCCTGGGCCGGCAATGGCGCCGCCTATTACGACCAGACGCTGCAAAGCCTGGCCAGGCATTTCAAGGTCAAGATGACCTCCCCCTGGGGCGAATTGCCCGAGGATGTGCGCGACGGCATCCTCAGCGGCACCGGCACCGAGGTGGTGGTGCTGAAATACAAGGACGGCCTGCGCGCCTATGAGGTGAAGAAACCCTTCGAAGGCGTGCTGCCCAACCTCGCGCGGCGCCTGCGCGAGAGCGACAATCCCTGGGTGCGGGAGGACCTTTCCCGCTACCAGGCCGAACAGCCCTGCCATGCCTGCCACGGCGCCCGCCTGAAGGCGGAGGCCCTGTCCGTCCGCGTCACCGACCTCAACGTGGCCCAGGCCAGCGACCTGTCGATCAAGAACGCCCTGCCCTGGTTCGAGGGCGTGGAAAAGCAGCTTACCCCGCAGCGGCGCGAGATCGCCCGGCGCATCCTGAAGGAAATCATCGACCGGCTGCGTTTCCTGCTGGATGTGGGGCTGGATTACCTGACCCTGGCACGCGGCTCCGCCACGCTTTCGGGCGGCGAGAGCCAGCGCATCCGGCTGGCCTCGCAGATCGGCAGCGGATTAACGGGTGTGCTCTATGTGCTCGACGAACCGTCGATCGGCCTGCACCAGCGGGACAATGAACGGCTGCTCGGCACGCTGCGGCGCCTGCGGGACCTGGGCAATACCGTGCTGGTGGTCGAGCATGACGAGGATGCCATCCGGACCGCTGACCACCTGATCGATATCGGGCCGGCGGCGGGTGCCGGTGGTGGCCGTGTCATTGCCCAGGGCACGCCCGCCGAGGTGGAGGCGAACCCAAACAGCATCACCGGCGCCTATCTCTCCGGCCGCCGCAGCATCGCCATACCGGCCGAGCGCCGGAAGCCCGACCCCAAGCGGATGCTGCGGGTGGTGAATGCAAACGGCAATAACCTGCGTGGCCTCAGCGCGTCACTGCCGCTGGGCACCTTCACCTGCGTCACCGGTGTCTCGGGCGGCGGCAAGTCGACCTTCGTGATCGAAACCCTCTACAAGGCCGCAGCCCGCCGTCTGATGGGCGCCGGCACCGTGCCGGCGCCGTATGAGCGCATCGAGGGTCTGGAACACCTCGACAAGATCATCGACATCGACCAGTCGCCCATCGGCCGCACGCCGCGTTCCAACCCCGCCACCTATACCGGGCTGTTCGCGCCAATCCGCGACTGGTTCTCCGAACTGCCGGACAGCCGCGCGCGCGGCTACAAGCCCGGCCGATTCAGCTTCAACGTCAAGGGTGGCCGTTGCGAGGCCTGCCAGGGCGATGGCGTGCTGAAGATCGAGATGCACTTCCTGCCCGACGTCTACGTCACCTGCGATACCTGCAAGGGCAAGCGCTACAATCGCGAGACGCTGGAAGTGAAGTTCCGCGGCAAATCGATCTCGGACGTACTGGAGATGACGGTGGAGGAAGGCGTCGAGTTCTTCTCTGCCGTGCCGGCGATCCGCGACAAGCTGCGCATGCTGAAGGAAGTTGGCCTCAGCTATATCCACCTCGGCCAGCAGGCCACCACCCTTTCGGGCGGCGAGGCCCAGCGTATCAAGCTGGCCAAGGAACTGTCGCGCCGCGCCACCGGCCGCACGCTCTACATCCTGGATGAACCGACGACCGGCCTGCATTTCGAGGACGTGAAGAAGCTGCTGGAGGTGCTGCACCAATTGGTGGACCAGGGCAACACGGTGGTGGTGATCGAGCACAACCTGGAAGTCATCAAGACCGCCGACTGGATCCTCGACCTTGGCCCCGAAGGCGGCGATGGCGGCGGCCAGATCGTCGCCGAAGGCACGCCGGAGGATGTGGCGCAGGTCGCGGGCAGCCATACCGGGCGCTTCCTGGCGCCGCTGCTGCCCGTGATGAAAGCCAAACCGGCCGTGAAGCGCGCGCGCCGGGCGGGGTAAGGAAAAGGCGCTTCCTGCAGGGAAGCGCCTTTCCGCTATCAGCGCAGGCTGAAGTCCACGGGAACCGTCATGGTCGCCGATTCACCCGGATAGCTCGCCGGCATCGGCGGCAGGGGCGCGGCACGCTCGATCATCTCGCCCGCTGCCTGGTCGAGGTCGGGGTCGCCGGAACTGCTCGCCAGCCTCCACCCCACCAGGGTTCCGTCCCGGCGGAACGTGAAGGTCACGGCCAGCTTTCCCTCGGACCCGCGCAGGCGGGCCCGCTGCGGGTACCGCTTGGCCCGTACCAGCGCGGCCATGACGCGGGTCTGGTAATCGACCGGCGGCACGGCGAGGCGGCCGGGCGCGGCGCTTGGCTCGGCGGCGGGTTCC
>JAQGHX010000188.1 GCA_028288745.1 Roseomonas sp.
GAGGTGACCAGCCGGCCGCGATCTTCCGGCACGAAGCGCCGTTTGTCGATCTTGACGTATTCGCGGTCCTGCAGCGTCTGCAGGATGGAGGCATAGGTGGAGGGCCGGCCGATGCCCAGCTCCTCCATCTTCTTGACCAGCGAGGCTTCCGAGAAGCGCGGCGGCGGCTGGGTGAAGTGCTGGTCGGCCTGGGCGGCGGTCAGCTTGGCCGGGTCCTGCTCGCGCATCGGCGGCAGGGTGCGGCCTTCCTCGTCCTCGCCCGCGCTGTCATCCACATCCTCGCGGTACAGCTTCAGGAAGCCGTCGAAGGCGATGACGCTGCCGGTGGCGCGCAGCCTGGTCTTGCCGGTGGGCTCGGCCAGGTCGACCGCCGTCTGGTCCAGCTCGGCCGACTGCATCTGGCTGGCGACGGCGCGCTTCCAGACCAGCTCGTACAGGCGCCGCTGGTCGGTGTTCAGGTAGCGGGCGACATCCTCCGGCCGGCGGGTCACGTCGGTGGGGCGGATAGCCTCGTGGGCTTCCTGCGCGTTCTTGGCCTTGGAGGAATATTCGCGCGGCGCGGCCGGGATATAGTCCGGGCCGAAGCTTTCCTTCACATGGTCGCGGATGGCGAACATCGCCTCCCGCGCCATCTGCACGCCATCGGTCCGCATATAGGTGATCAGGCCGACCGTCTCGCCCTGCATCTCCGCGCCTTCGTATAGCTGCTGCGCGAGCCGCATGGTCTGCTGCGCGCCGAAGCCCAGCTTGCGCGAGGCTTCCTGCTGAAGGGTGGAGGTGGTGAAGGGCGGCGGCGGATTGCGGCGGACGCGCTTCTTCTCGACCGTGGAGACGGCGAAGGTTCCGGCTTCCACGGCGGCCTTGGCGCGCAGGGCGCTGGCCTCGTCCGGCAGGTCGAACTGGTCCAGCCGCTTGCCGTCCAGCCAGGTCAGCCGCGCATGGAAGGGCGCGCTGTTGACGGTGAGGAACTTGCCCTCGACCGTCCAGTATTCGCGGTTGCGGAAGGCCTCGATCTCGGCCTCGCGCTCGCAGATCAGGCGCAGGGCGACCGATTGCACACGGCCCGCCGAGCGGCTGCCCGGCAGCTTCCGCCACAGCACCGGCGAGAGCGTGAAGCCCACCAGATAGTCCAGTGCGCGGCGGGCCAGGTAGGCCTCGATCAGTGGGGTATCGAGGTCACGCGGGTGCGCCAGCGCATACTGCACCGCCCGCTTGGTGATCTCGTTGAAGGTGATGCGGTGGACCTCGACGCCCTTCAGGACGCCCTTCTCCCGCAGCATCTCCTGCACGTGCCAGGAGATGGCCTCGCCTTCGCGATCCGGATCGGTTGCCAGGAACAGGCGCTTGGCCCCTTTCATCGCTTTCGCGATGGCGGCCACCTGCTTCTCGCCCCGGTCCTCGCTGGACCAGTCCATGGCGAAATCTTCATCCGGGCGCACGCTGCCGTCCTTGGCGGGAAGGTCCCGCACATGGCCGAAGCTCGCCAGAACGGTGAAGTCCTGGCCCAGATACTTATTGATAGTCTTCGCCTTGGCCGGCGATTCGACGACAACAACGTCGGTCATGGCAGGTGTCGCGTGCTCTCTCTGGCCACGATGGGGGCGGGCCGGTCCCAGGCGAAATAGCGGTCAGGCACTCCGAACGACGCGGTTGCCGGTAAGGGTTTCGATTCGCCCCTCCAGCTCCAGGTCAAGCAGGATTCCTTGCACCGCAGCAGGCGACAGGTGGCAGCGCCGGAGCAACTCGTCAACAGTAACCGGGCTGTTGCCTATTAAATCAAGCAGTTGCGTGGCGCCCCCGGCGGCCTGGGGCGGCGGTGGCGGGTCTGGCGCCTTTTCAGACGGGTACGCCACGCGGAATAAAGGCCGCGGATGGGGGGCTTCCCCCAGGTGCTCCAGGATGTCCTCCACCCGGCCGGTCAGGTGCGCGCCCTGGCGGATCAGGTCGTTCGACCCGGCGCAGCGGGGGTCCAGCGGGCTGCCGGGGACGGCGAAGACCTCCCGCCCGGCCTCAAGCGCCAGCCTCGCGGTCATGAGGGTGCCGGAGCGCCAGGCGGCCTCCACCACCACCACGCCCAGGCTGAGCCCGGCGATGATGCGGTTGCGGCGGGGGAAGTGCCGGGCGATGGGTGCCGTGCCCAGCGGCGCTTCGGCCACCACGGCACCGTTTTCGGCCAGGGCCGATTGCAGCCCGGCATGGTCTGGCGGGTAGACGACATCCAGGCCCCCTGGCACCACGCCGATACTCTGGCCAGCCCGCAACGCCCCCTCATGCGCCGCGCCATCGATCCCGCGCGCGAGGCCGGAGGTGACGACGATCCCCTTGGCGGCAAGCCCTTCCGCCAGTTCCTCCGCCATGCGACGGCCCAGCGCGGAAGCGTTGCGCGCGCCGACCACCGCCACCTGGCGGGCATGGAGGCAGGCGGCGTCGCCCACCACGGCGAGCACCGGGGGCGCGTCGTCCAGCAGGGCCAGCAAAGGGGGATAATCGTCCTCGCCCCAGAACAGCAGGCGGCCGCCCATATCCTCCAGCCGTTCCATCTCCCGCATGGCATCGCGCGCGGGGAAGGCGGTGAAGGGCGTGGCGCGGCGGGCAGCATGCCGGGGCAGGGCGTCCAGGGCGGCGGTGGCGGTGGCGTATTGCTCCAGCAGGCGGCGGAACGTGATGGGGCCTATGCCCTCGGTACGTGCCAGTCGCAGGCCCGCCAGGGCTTCGTCCTGGTTCACTTGCCTTTGCCGATCCGTGATTCGGTGCCCGCCAGCAGGCGGCGGATATTGTCCTGGTGGCGCCAGATGATGACCAGCACCAGGATCAGCAGGAAACCCGCCAGCCGCAGGTCCCCCGCGGCCAGGGCGATCACGGGCGCGGCGGCGCAGGCCGTCAGCGCCGAGGCGGATGAAATGCGGGTGACCTTGGCCATCACCACCCAGATCAGCGCGCAGAGCAGGCCGATCCACCAGGAGGCCGCCAGCAGCACGCCCGCGCCCGTCGCCACGCCCTTGCCGCCCTTGAAGCCCAGCCAGACCGGGAAGACATGCCCCAGCAGCGCCGCGATACCGGCCACCAGCCCCGCGTCCCGCCCCCAGAACATGCCGATAGCCAGCACCGGCACCGCGCCTTTCAGCGCGTCCAGCAGCAGCGTGGCGGCGGCGACCTTTTTGTTGCCGGTGCGCAGCACGTTGGTGGCGCCGATATTGCCACTGCCGATGGAGCGGATATCCCCCAGCCCCGCCGCCCGTGTCAGCAGTAGCCCGTAAGGCACCGAGCCGGAGAGATAGCCGATGATCGCGGCGGCCAGGAGGATCATCCGAACACCCGCTTGCCGGCTTTCCAGGTCCCCAGCACTTGGCCTTCCAGCGCCCGCCCGTCGAAGGGGGAGTTCTGCGCCTTGCCGGGCAGCTTGCCGGCCTCGACCTTCCAGCCGCGCTCCAGGTTGAACAGCAACAGGTCGGCCGGGGCGCCACGGGCCAGGCAACCGGTGTTGAGGCTCAGCAGCGCTGCGGGCTTCCAGGTCAGCAGGGCGAGCGCCTCGGGCAGGGTGAGGTCGCCGCCATGCACGCGGGCCAGGGTCACGCCCAGCAGCGTCACCAGGCCGACGCCGCCGGCCTCGGCCTGGGCGAAGGGCAGGCGCTTGTCATCCGCGTCGCGGGGCTGGTGGTCGGAGGCGATGGCATCGATCGTGCCGTCCCGCAGGGCGGCCACCACGGCCAGCCGGTCCTCCTCCCGCCGCAGTGGGGGGGAAAGTTTCGCGTATGTGCGGAAGTCGCCGATCGCCGTCTCGTTGAGGTCGAAATAGGGGGGGGCGGTGTCGCAGGTGACCGCCAGCCCCTCGTCCTTCGCCTGCCGTATCAACGCCAGCGCCGCGCCCGTGGAGACATGGGCGAAATGCACATGGCCGCGCGTCAGCCGGGCGAGCGCGATGTCGCGCGCCACCATCATCGCCTCGGCCGCCGCCGGGATGCCGGGCAGGCCCAGCCGTGTCGCCAGTTCACCCTCCGTGGCCACGCCGCCGCGCGCCAGATCCGGCTCCTCCGGGTGCTGCACCACGAAGCTGCCGAAGGCGCGGGCATAGGAGAGCGCCAGCCGCATGGTACGGCTGCTGCCGATGGCGTGCGTTCCATCGGTGAAGGCGATGGCGCCGGCTTCCTTCAGCAGGCCGAATTCAGACAGTTCCTTGCCCGCGCAGCCCTTGGTGGCCGCGCCGTAGGGGAGCACGGAAAGGCTGCCCCCGGCCTCGCCACGCCGCCAGACGAACTGGAGCAGGGCAGGGTCGTCCAGCGGCGTCTGGGTATCCGGCAGGGCGCAGAGGGTGGTGATGCCGCCGGCGGCGGCGGCCTCCGCCGCGCTGTCGATGGTTTCGCGGTATTCGCTGCCGGGCTCGCCCAGGGTGGCGCGCAGGTCGATCAGGCCCGGGGCCAGCACGGCGCCGCCGCAATCGACCATCACCGCGCCGTCCGGCACGCCCAGCGAGCCGCCATGGTCCACGATGACGCCCCGGCTGACCAGCAGGCTGCCATGCGAATCAAGCCCGGAGGCAGGGTCCACCAGCCGGGCATTGGTGAAAAGGGTATCCGGTATAGGCATCATGGCCGGGCGTTCCGCCGCAGGTTGCGGGAGAGAATGTCGAGCACCGCCATGCGAACGGCGACCCCCATCTCCACCTGTTCGCCAATGACGCTGCGCACCGGGTCGTCCGCCACGGCGCTGTCGATCTCGACACCCCGGTTCATCGGGCCGGGATGCATGACGATGGCATCGGGCTTGGCCACGGCGAGCTTGGCGGCATCGAGGCCGAAGAAGCGGAAATACTCCCGCGCCGAGGGCACCAGCCCGCCGGCCATGCGCTCCTTCTGCAGGCGCAGCATCATGACGACGTCGGCATCGCGCAGGCCGGACTTCATGTCGTGGAAGACCTCCACCCCCATGCGCTCCACCTCCGCGGGCAGCAGCGTCGGGGGGCCAACCACGCGGACCCGGCAGTTCATGGCGGAGAGCAGGTGGATGTTGCTGCGTGCCACCCGGCTGTGCAGCACGTCGCCGCAGATGGCGACGGTCAGGTTCTCCAGCGCGCCCTTGCGGCGGCGGATGGTCAGCGCGTCCAGCAGCGCCTGAGTTGGGTGCTCATGGGTGCCGTCGCCGGCATTGATGACGGCCGCGTCCACCTTCTGGCTCAGCAGCGCAGGGGCACCGGATTGCGCGTGCCGGACCACCAGCAGGTCGCAATGCATGGCATTGAGGGTGGAGGCGGTGTCGAGCAGTGTCTCCCCCTTGTTCACGCTGGACTGGGAGACGGACATGTTGATCACGTCCGCGCCGAGGCGCTTGCCCGCCAGCTCGAAGCTGGTGCGGGTGCGGGTGCTGTCCTCGAAGAACAGATTTATTAGGGTCCGGCCTTTCAACTGATCCCGCTGCGTCTTTCCGCTGCGGTTCAACAAGGCATAGGATTCCGCCAGATCCAGCAGATCGGCGATATAGGGCGGCTCCAGCCCTTGCAGGGCGAGGAGGTGCCGGTGCGGATAAGCGACCATGGGGACCAGTCCGGCTAGAGGCGCGCGGACCATACTGGCCCTGGTGCCCGGCCGGAAGGGCCCCGCTGGCCGCTAAGATCCGGCGAGGCGGGGCAGGGAGAGCAACAGGCGGATGACCTCGCCCTGCCGGCGCGTGCCTGTCTTGGCCATCAGCGCCCTGACCTGGCTGCGGATCGTGACGATGCTGACCCGCCGTGCGGCCGCGATATCCTCGGGGCTCTGCCCCGCCGCCAGCGCGGCCCCCACTTCGGCCTCGGCCCGGGTGAGGCCGAACAGCGGCGCGAGCTGGCTGGCCAGGTCCGGTGGCTGCTCCCGCGGGTCCGAGATCAGGACGAGCGCCAGATTGCGGCTTCCTGCCTCACGCTGGCGTTGCTGGGGCTGGAACGGAGCGACCAGCAGGGTCAGCGGCTGCATCTGCTCCGCGCGGGGGCACCGCATGCCGGCGCCGACGGGGCGGACCTCCCGGGTCGCCTGGCTGAGCAGCAGGGACAGCCTGTTGTCGTCCTGCGCCGACGGCAGCCTGAGCCGGCCATTGTCATGCATGCTGGCACAGGCCTCCCGCAGCATCCGTTCGGCCGCCCGGTTCGCGAAGATCACCTGGCGGGTGGCATCCAGCACTATCACGCCGCCAGTCAGGGCATCCAGCGCGTCGGCCGCCAGAGCGTGACGGCCCTCCAGGTGGCGGAGACGCTCCCGCAAGCGGATGGCCCGTAGCAGGTGCGGCCAGGCAGTCCGCAGCGGGCGTGCGTGATGCGGCTCATAGGCACCGGCGCGCCGTGCGCGCTGAAGTCCGAGGAACAAGATCTTGTCCGGCCCCAGGACCGAATACATCCCGGCATTGAAGAAGCTGTCCCCCAGCCGGGGGGCCAGAAAATCAGTATAGAACTCGGACGATGCGACGTGCCGCTCCAGGAGATAATCCTGGCTGAGCGCGAGTTCGCCCTGGCCGAACTTGCGGTAGGGCTGAATGAAGATGTCGCGCTGGAAGAAGTAGTCGCGGTAGTCGCGCCCGGCATCCGGCGCGATGTTGATGTTGGCCAGCTCGGTCGTATGGCCTTGGGCCGGGTTCACGACGTGGAGCAGCCCGACCTGCGAGCCGGTCATGGCGCCCAGCCGGGCGAGAATGACCGCCCAGTCCGGCTCGCCCGCACCCCATGCTGTTGCGATATCGTAAAGGTCGGCGATCAGCGTATCCAGCTCATCTGCCATCCTGGGTCCTGACGCGGCGTGGTGGATCAGGCGCGTGAAGAGCCCCCGGTCGCGTCCAGGGCTGCTTGCAGGATGTAGGCCGCCGCCGCCGCGTCAACTACTTTCGCTCGCTTGGCGCGGGTCATGTCGGCTTCCTGGATCAACATGCGGTTAACGGCCGAGGAGGAAAGCCGCTCATCCCACAGCGCCGCCGGAAGCCCGGTGGCGTCGGAAAGGGCCATGGCCCAGTCCTTGGCGGCCTGCGCGGCGGGGCCGAAGCTGCCATCCATTCCCAGCGGCAGGCCGACCACCAACCCGCCGGCGCCTTCCTTCCGGGCGATGGCGCCGATTTCGGCCGCGTTGACCGTGAGTTTGGCCCGGGGCAGGCCGCCATAGGGGCTGGCCAGCATCAGCAGGACATCGGACAGTGAAACGCCGATGACGCGCCTGCCCGGGTCCAGCCCGATCAGCCGCTGGTGACGCGCAAGGCCGGCGCGGAGGTCGCTCAGGTTGAACAGAGGCATGGTGGCCTTTATGGTCCGCCCCCGTTTGCATGCCAACACGCCTGATCACTTACCTCGGAAGAAGAACAGAATGTCGCTCGACACCGCCACTGTCCGGCGCGTCGCGTCGCTCGCCCGCATCAGGGTCGAGGAAGACGAGTTGCCGCGCCTCCAGACCGAACTGAATGATATCCTCGGCTGGATCGAACAGCTTCAGGCGGTCGATACCCAGGGCGTTGAGCCAATGTCCGGCGGCGGCAACCAGGCGCTGCGCCTGCGGGAGGACCGCGTGACCGATGGCGGCATCCAGCAGGAGGTGCTGGCCAATGCGCCCGGCCGCGCCGATGTCTTCTTTTCCGTCCCGAAGGTTGTGGAGTGATCGGCATGAACGCCCTGACCGATCTGACCCTGGCCGAGGCCCGCGCCGCGCTGGTCAAGCGCGACGTGAGCGCCGTCGAGCTGACGCAGAGCTTCCTCACCGCGATCGAGGCCCTGAACCCGCGCCTCAACGCCTATATCACCGTGACGCCCGAGCAGGCGCTGGCCCAGGCCCACGCGGCCGAGGCCGCGCTGGCCAGGGGCGAGGCCAGGCCGCTGACCGGCATTCCTCTGGCCATCAAGGACCTGTTCTGCACCGCCGGCATCCGCACCACGGCCGCCAGCCGCATCCTGGGCAATTTCGTGCCGCCCTATGAAAGCACCGTGACGGCCAACCTGCTGCGCGATGGGGCGGTCTTCCTCGGCAAGGCCAATCTCGACGAATTCGCCATGGGCTCCTCCAACGCCAACTCGGCTTTCGGCGGCGTCGAGAACCCCTGGCACCGCGAGGGGGAGCCGGATACGGCCCTGGTGCCCGGCGGTTCCTCGGGCGGTTCGGCGGCGGCGGTGGCGGCGCGGCTGGCGCTGGGCGCCACGGCCACCGACACCGGCGGCTCCATCCGCCAGCCGGCGGCCTTCTGCGGCATCGCCGGCATCAAGCCCACTTACGGCCGCGTCTCGCGCTTCGGCATCGTGGCCTTCGCCTCCTCGCTGGACCAGGCGGGGCCGGTGGCGCGCACGGTGGAGGACTGCGCCATCCTGCTCGGCTCCATGGCCGGCTTCGACGCCAGGGATTCCACCAGCGCCGACCTGCCGGTGCCGGATTTCGCCGCCGCCTGCGCGCGTGGCGTGAAGGGCCTGCGCATCGGCATCCCGAAGGAGTACCGCCTGGACGGCATGGCCACCGAAATCGAGGCGCTGTGGCAGCAGGGCATCGCCTGGCTGCGCGACGCGGGTGCCACCACGGTCGAGATCAGCCTGCCGCACACCAAGTACGCGCTGCCGACCTATTATATCGTGGCGCCGGCCGAGGCCTCCTCGAACCTCGCCCGTTACGATGGCGTGCGCTTTGGTCTGCGCGAGGAAGGCGAGGACCTGAAGGACCTCTATGAGCGTACCCGCCGCGCTGGCTTCGGCGAGGAAGTGCGCCGCCGCATCCTGATCGGCACCTATGTGCTCAGCGCCGGCTATTACGACGCCTATTACCTGAAGGCGCAGAGGGTGCGGGCATTGATCAAACGCGATTTCGACGAGGCCTGGGGCAAGGTGGACGCCATTCTGACGCCCGCCACCCCCTCCGCCGCCTTCGGGCGGGACGAGAAGCAGAACGACCCTGTTGCGATGTACCTGAACGATGTCTTCACCGTGACCGCGAACCTCGCCGGAATCCCGGGCCTGTCCGTGCCCGCCGGCCTGGATGCGAAGGGACTGCCACTCGGCCTGCAAGTTCTGGGCAGGCCCTTCGACGAGGAAACCGTCTTCGCCGTGGGCCATGCCATTGAGCGTGCCGCGCGCTTCACCGCAACCCCCAGCCTGAGGGCCGCGGCATGAGCTACACGCTGGAAGGCGCCACCGGCCCCTGGGAAGTGGTGATCGGGCTGGAAGTGCATGCCCAGATCACGTCGCAGGCCAAGCTGTTCAGCGGCGCCGCGACCGAGTTCGGCGCCGAGCCCAACAGCCAGGTCAGCTTTGTCGATGCCGGCTTTCCCGGCATGTTGCCGGTGATCAATGGCGAATGCGTGGCGCAGGCTGTGCGCACCGGCCTCGGCCTGAACGCGAAGGTCAACCTGTGGTCGCGCTTCGACCGTAAAAATTATTTCTACGCCGATCTGCCGCAGGGCTACCAGATCAGCCAGTTTGAGTTTCCCGTTATCGGTACAGGCGAAATCGAGATCACGCTGGCCGATGGCAGCGTCAAGAACATCGGCATCACGCGCCTGCATCTGGAGCAGGATGCCGGTAAGTCGCTGCACGACCAGCACCCGAGCAAGAGCTATATCGACCTGAACCGGTCGGGCGTGGCGCTGATGGAGATTGTCTCCGAGCCTGACCTCCGTTCGCCGGAGGAGGCCGGCGCTTACCTGACCAAGCTGCGGCAGATCCTGCGTTACCTCGGCACCTGCGACGGCAACATGGAGCAGGGCTCGCTGCGCGCCGATGTCAATGTCTCCGTCCGCAAGGCGGGCGAGGGATTCCGCACCCGTTGCGAGGTGAAGAACGTCAACTCCATCCGCTACGTGATGCAGGCCGTCGAGGCCGAGGCGCGCCGGCAGATCGAGGTCTGGGAAGAAGGCGGGGAGGTGGTGCAGGAAACCCGCCTGTTCGACACCTCGCGCGGCGTGACACGATCGATGCGGTCGAAGGAGGACGCGCATGATTACCGCTACTTCCCCGACCCGGACCTGCCCCCGCTGGTGATCGAGGCCGCGTGGGTGGAGCAGTTGAAGGCCGCCCTGCCGGAACTGCCGGATGCACGGCGCGCGCGCTACGTCGGTGAATACGGCCTGACGCCCTATGATGCGCATGTGCTGACGCTGGAGAAGGAAACAGCCGCCTTCTACGAGACGGTGGCGAAGGGCCGGGACCCGAAGGTCGCGGCCAACTGGGTGACTGGCGACTTCTTCGCCGGTCTCAACCGCACCGGACGCAGCATCGCGAATTCCCCTGTCAGCGCCGGGGATCTGGGCGCGTTGCTGGACCTTCTCAAGGACAACACGCTGTCCGGCAAGCTGGCGAAGGAAGTGCTGGAAGTGATGGTCGATACCGGCCGTCCGCCGGCCGAGATCGTCGAGCAGCGCGGGATGCGGCAGGTGACCGATACCGGCGCGATCGAGGCCGTGATCGACGACGTCATGGCGCGCAATGCCGACAAGGTGGCTGAGTACCGCGGCGGCAAGGACAAGTTGTTCGGCTTCTTTGTCGGGCAGACCATGAAAGCCATGCAGGGCAAGGGCAACCCGACCCTCGTGAACGACCTGCTGAAGCGGAAGCTCGGCTAGCCACCGCCGGCTTTCCATGCGTTACGGCCTGTGCGACGCTTCCGTTCCAGACCAGGAACGGGAGCGCGCCGGCATGATCACCCTGTACACTTACAATACGCCGAACGGCCGCAAGATCAGTGTCGCGCTGGAGGAGATGGGGTTGCCCTACACGGTGCACGTCATCAACATCACCAAGGGCGAGCAGTTCAACTCCGACTTCCTGGCAATCGCGCCGAACAACCGTATCCCGGCCATTGTGGACACCGACGGCCCCGATGGGCAGCCGATCAGCGTATTCGAATCCGGTGCCATCCTGCTCTACCTCGCCGAGAAGACCGGCCGCTTCCTGCCCTCCGACCCTCGTGGCCGCGTTGCTACCTATGAGTGGCTGATGTGGCAGATGGGCGGGTTCGGCCCGATGCCGGGGCAGGTGCACCATTTCCTGGGCCAGCCGGAGGGCCCGGCCCGGGATTACGGGCTGGAGCGCTACGGTAAGGAGACCAGCCGGCTCTATGGCGTCATGAACCGGCGCCTGATCAGCCGCGACTTCCTGGCGACCGACGGCGAACCCAGCATCGCCGATTTCGCGGTGATCGGCTGGGCCTGGCGGCATGAACGGCATGGCGTGGATCTGGCGAACTACCCCGCCGTAGGGGCCTGGTACGTGCGCATGATGGCCCGGCCGGCGGTGGCGAGAGGATTCGAGGTCAAGCTGTCCTGAAAGCCCGGCTTTGCCATTTGACGAATCGCAGGCCGGCCGCTAGAAGCACGCCTGCATACGTCGTGTAACTTCAATGCCCTGCGGAGGGGTGGCCGAGTGGCCGAAGGCGGCGGTTTGCTAAACCGTTAAAGGGAGATAATCCCTTTCGTGGGTTCGAATCCCATCCCCTCCGCCACTTCCCCTTCCATGCTCACGTATCCCCTTTGGGGTCGTTCTGTATGCTGGCGTTGATTCCACCTTCTGCTGGGTGGCGGCACGCATTCAGCGCACCTGGCACCGCCGTGATTTCGGACCATTCCGCTGCCTTTGTGCTTCAATGCGGGGCTGTGAGCAGGCGAGGTGCGAATCATGAGTTGCTACGCCAGCCGTTTCCGCGGCGAACGCCATGTTTTTCGTGACCTGCGGGATGTATTGGCCAAGGCTTCGCCGCGCCGTTCGGGCGACGAACTGGCGGGCCTCGCGGCGGAGAGCGATGCCCAGCGCGTTGCCGCCCGCTCGGTGCTGGCCGATCTGCCGCTCACCCGCTTTCTGGAGGAACCGCTGGTTCCCTACGAGGCGGACGAAGTCACGCGGCTGATCTTCGATACCCATGATGCGACGGCCTTCGCACCCCTCCGCCACCTGACTGTCGGTGGTTTCCGCGACTGGTTGTTGTCATATGAAGCGACGGAGCAGAGACTGGCCGCGCTTGCCCCTGGCCTGATGCCCGAGATGGTGGCGGCGGTGTCGAAGCTGCTGCGGAACCAGGACCTTATTTCCATCGGCAGCCGGTGCCGCGTCATCACCGCTTTCCGTAGTACCGTCGGCCTGAAGGGACGGCTTTCCACCCGACTGCAACCCAATCACCCGACGGATGACCTGCGTGGCATCGCTGCCGCCACGCTGGACGGATTGCTTTATGGTGCCGGTGACGCCGTGATCGGCATCAATCCCGCCACTGACAACATGCCGAACTGCATCGCCTTGCTGGAGATGCTGGACGGGCTGCGCGAACGTCATGATATCCCAACACAGACCTGTGTGCTGACCCATGTGACCAACGCGATCGGCATCATGGAGCGCGGCGCGCCGGTGGACCTCGTCTTCCAGTCCATCGCGGGTACCGAGGCGGCGAATGCCGGCTTCGGCGTCAGCCTGGCCATCCTGCGGGAAGCGCATGAGGCGGCGCTGTCCCTGCGGCGCGGCACGGTGGGCAACAACGTCATGTATTTCGAGACGGGGCAGGGGGCCGCCCTGTCCGCCGACGCGCATCACGGGCTGGACCAGCAGACGGTCGAAACACGCGCCTATGCCGTCGCTCGCGCCTTTGCCCCCCTGCTGGTCAATACCGTGGTCGGCTTTATCGGCCCGGAATACCTCTATGACGGCAAGCAGATCATTCGCGCCGGGCTGGAGGATCATTGCTGCGCCAAGTTGCTGGGCGTGCCGATGGGTGTGGACGTCTGCTACACCAACCATGCCGAAGCCGATCAGGACGACATGGATACGTTGATGACATTGCTGGCGGTCGCCGGCACCAGCTTCATCATCACGGTTCCCGGCTCCGACGACGTCATGTTGAATTACCAGAGCGGGTCTTTTCACGACGCGCTCTATCTCCGCTCCGTGCTCGGCCTGCGTGCCGCCCCGGAATTCGAGGCATGGCTGGAGCGGATGGACATGAAGGATCGTCATGGCCGTATCCGCGACCTGGCCCCGCAACATCCGGCAATGCGGCGCCTTCTCATGAGCGGGAACTGAAACGGTGGCGGCTGAGCCCCCTGCCCAAGACCCGTGGCGCGGCCTGCGCCGCTCGACACCCGCCCGCATCGGGCTGGGGCGCACCGGCGACGCCTTGCCCATGGCGGCGGTGCTGGATCTGCAACTGGCCCATGCGCGGGCGAGGGATGCGGTGCATGCGCCGCTGGTCGTTGCCGCGATCAGCGCGGAACTGGATGGCCTGCCGCTTTGCGCCGTGCGAAGTCTGGCGGCCGACCGTGGCGTCTATTTGCGTCGGCCGGACCTGGGGCGGCGGCTGGACCCGGCCGATCTGGCGCTATTGCCCCACGGTTCGTGGGACGCCGTTTTCGTGATTGCCGACGGATTATCCGCCACCGCCGCGCAGCGCCACGCGGCCTCCGTATTGCGCGCCGTCCTGGCGAAGCTGCCGGGCTGGCAGGTGGCGCCCGTGGTGATCGCGACCCAGGGGCGCGTTGCCCTGGGGGACGAGATCGGGGGCGCATTGGGAGCAACGCTCTGCGCCGTGCTGATCGGCGAACGGCCCGGCCTCAGCGCGGCCGACAGCCTGGGGATCTATCTGACTTACGCCCCCCGCCTTGGAAGGCGGGATTCGGAACGAAACTGCATTTCGAACATCCACCCAGGAGATGGCCTCTCCTATGAGGTGGCCGCGGCCAAGCTGGCATGGCTGATGACGGAAGCACGCCACCGCCGGCTGACCGGCGTGGCGCTGAAAGACGACGTACCCGCCCTGGAAGGGCCGCATCAGCCGGTAATCGGATAGCTTTGCACTCAGGCCTGGCACGACAGCCGGCCTGGCTGCTCAGGAATAGGCCCAGGCCGCGCTGGCCCGGGCTTGTCGGTCACGCCTTATGCTGGTCCGGCGCGGCATCGCTGTTGAGGCGGATGTAGTCTGAGACACCGATCAGTTCGATCAGTTTGAACTGGGTGTCGAGGAAGTCGGAATGCTTCTCTTCGTCGCCAAGGATGCGCATCATCAGGTCGCGGGAAATGAAGTCGCGCACGCTTTCGCAATGGGCGATGCCGTCGCGCAGATCATTGATCGCCTTTTCCTCGATCTTCTGATCGCATTTCAGGACCTCCTCGACATTCTGGCCGATCAGGATCTGGTTCAGGCGCTGCACATTGGGCAGGCCACCGAGGAACAGGATGCGGGTGATCAACTCATCCGCATGCTTCATTTCCTCGATCGACTCGGCGTACTCGTGCTTGCCAAGCTTCGTGACGCCCCAGTCGTCCAGCATACGGGCGTGCAGGAAATACTGGTTGATGGCCGTCAGCTCGTTGGTGAGCTGGATGTTCAGATATTCGATGACCTTGGGATCGCGCAGCATGGGTGGCTTCTCCGTTCCGCCGTTAGGCGGAAAGTGGAGAAGCGAGGCAGTTCCGTCAAGCTATTGCTTTTTCAAAGAAATGCAATCGCGAGGCGCTTTCAGTCTCCGACCGCGACCCGGTCTGCTTCGGGCGGTTGTTCCCGGAGGATATTCAGCATGGTGCCGGTGCAGCAGCCGCACTGCGCGTTGCAATTGCAGGCGGCATAGACCTCCCTCGGCCGCTGTGCCCCACCCGCGATGGCATCGCGGATCTGGCGGTCGGTGAGAGCATTACAGATGCAGACATACATGTCGTGAATCGCTCACTGAACGGGATGCGAGTGATAACCGCTCGCATTCTCAGATGCAACTCACTCTCAGTCTCTGATGCGTGCATCAGGCCGCATGGTCACGCAGCACCTTCAGAACGTCCTGGCCGTAACGCTCCAGCTTGGTATTGCCGACGCCAGGAATGGTGCTGAGCTGGTCCAGGGTCGCCGGCTGCTCGGCCGCGATCTCGGCCAGGGTGCGGTCCTGGAAAATAACGTAGGCCGGCACGCCCTGGGCCATCGCCGTCCTCTTGCGCCAGTCGCGCAGCGCGGCGAAGCGGGGGTCGGAAGGGGCCTCGATGCTGCTGCGGGTCCGCAATGCCCCTCGCGCCGGGATGGTGACCAGTTCCTCGCGCATCATCACGGCCTGCTCGCCGCGCAGGATGGGGCGGGCGGCCTCGGTTGGCACCAGTTCGCCATGGTTCTCCACCACGACGTCCAGCGCGCCTTGGGCCACCAACTGGCGGGCCACGCCCCGCCAGACGGATTCCGGCATATCCCGGCCGATGCCGAAGGTGGGCAACTGGTCGTGGCCGAACTGCGCCACCTTCGGGGTGCTCTTGCCCTGCAACACATCGACCACATGCCCCAGGCCGAAGCGGCGCCCGGTGCGCAGCACCGCCGATAGCAGCTTTTGCGCCGCCACCGTGCCATCGAACAGCTTGGGTGGGTTGAGGCAGATGTCGCAGGCCCCGCAAGGCTCCGGCGCATCCTCGCCGAAGCAGCGCAGCAGTATCTGGCGCCGGCAGGTCGCGGCTTCGGCGATGCCGACCATTGCCTCCAGTCGCTGGCGCTCGACCCGCTTCTGCTCGTCCGTCGCGCTGCTCTCGCCAATGCGGTGGCGGGCCAGGGCGATATCACCGGCGCCGTATAGCAGCAGCGCCTGCGCCGGCAGCCCGTCGCGCCCGCCACGGCCGATTTCCTGGTACCAGCTCTCGGGGCTCTTCGGCAGGTCGGTATGGGCGACGTAGCGCACATCCGGGCGGTCGATGCCCATGCCGAAGGCGATGGTCGCGGCCATTACCACCGCGTCACCACGCGCAAAGCGGCGGTGGGCATCCCGTTTGGCGGCCGGGTCCATGCCGGCATGGAATACCAGCCCATCCAGCCCGTCCTGCTTCAGCCACTCGGCCGTCTGCTCGGCCTTCCTGCGGGTCCCGCAATAGATCAGCCCCGCGCCCGTGCCGTCCGATGCGCCTTTGATGAAGCGGCGCAACTGGCTCCGCTCCTGGTCGCGGGGCTGGGCGGAGATCATGATGTTCGGGCGGTCGAAGCTGGCGCGGAACAGCGGGCTGTCTTCCAGCGCCAGTTGGCGTTGGATATCCACCACCGTCCTGGTGTCGGCGGTGGCGGTCAGGGCCAAGCGCGGCACGCGGGGGAAGCGCGAGGCCAGCACCGGCAGGGCCCGGTATTCCGGCCTGAAGTGGTGGCCCCACTGACTGACGCAATGCGCCTCGTCGATCGCGAAGAGGGCGATCTTCATTTCGTCCAGCCGGGCGAGGGTGCCCTCGGCCGTCAGCCGCTCCGGCGAGACATAAAGCAGCTTGAGGTCGCCGTTATTGAGGTCGCGCCAGACGGCGCGGGCCTCGTCCGGCGGCAGTTCGGAATGCAGGGCCGCGGCCTTGATGTCCTGTTGGCGCAAGGCCGCGACCTGGTCTTCCATCAAGGCGATCAACGGCGAGATGACGACGCCGAGCCCGGGCCGGCACAGTGCCGGGATCTGGAAGCACAGGCTTTTGCCGCCGCCGGTCGGCATCAGGATCAGGCCGGAGCCGCCGGCGACAGCGTGGCTGACCACTTCCTCCTGCAAGCCCCGGAACCCGGTATGGCCAAAAACGCGGTGCAGGATTTCGAGTGGATCGCCGTATTCATTCATGCCGGCGGGTTTTAGCGCGGAGCAGAGGCGCCGCCCACGCGAATTTCCACACGGCGGCTCTCAAGCGGCATCATTTCAAAGGGCACGGCGCCGCGTGGCGAAACGCTGATGCGCGTCGGTGACACACCTTGCAGGCGGAGTTGTTCGGCGACGGCCAGGGCGCGGGCATCCGAAAGGGCGCGGTTGTAAGCGCGGCCGCCATCGGGACCGGCGAAGCCGAGGACCCTGACCGGAGCCGAAGGATTCTCGGCGGCAAGCTGGGCTGCATTCACCACGATGCCAGCGGCAACCTCGTCGATCGCGGCGCTGTCCTCGGTGAAAAATACCACGCGTACCGGTTCTTCAGGCAAGTCCGAGGGCAAGAGCGTACACCCGGCGATGAAGGGCAGAATGGCAAGGCCGGCAAGCAGACAGCGGCGCATCCGCGCTTTCCAATCGGCAGGTGAAGGCAGAGCGATGCGCCCGGCGCGGGTCTGCGTCAACTCGGGTCGTTCTGCGAAAAGTTATTTCAGGCATTATCTTGTCAGGAATGAATTACCTCTAACGTAATACGCCATTCGTGGAGCCCTGCCTGCAGGACGGTAGCGCAAAGAGGCGCCGGGGCGAGGAGTTACCTTCCGTAAAATCACAATCAGACGGGCCGCGCTAACAGCTATTAGCATAATATATTGATATTTAATGATTTT
>JAQGHX010000190.1 GCA_028288745.1 Roseomonas sp.
CGCGATACGGTGGACGGCGCCACATCCGCCAGTCGGGACAGGGTGACGATGGTGGCGCGCTGGCGCAGGGCGGCTGGGGCCGGCTGGTCGGTCATAGCGACCGTATAGCACAAATTTCCTGCGCACTCGTTCGCGCAGATGAAGAGCACAACGAGGCAGAGCACGGGCCGGAAAAGCCGCCAGATAGAGCGTGATTGCTTCAGGTTGAATCGCCGCCAAGCATGAACAATACGAGGGTAAAAACGCCAGATTGGGTGTAGTGAACCCTGCGAACGAAACTTGCTCCAGCAAGAAGGCCGGAGGCGCTGACCCAATATTGCGGTTGACCGGCGCCGAAAAAACCGCATAACTGCCGCCATCAAGCGCAAACGTTCGCGCAGCGTGGCCGCCCAAGGCCGACGGCATTCAAGGAAACATCACGGAGAGCGCGCCGGCCACGCGCGCGCCCCGTGCGGCAGGAAAGGGACCGCCCCATGAGCGTCCAGCGGCAGATGAAAATGGTGGGCTTCCTTCAGGCCCAGAACTGCTCGATCGCCCCCGGGTCCTGGCGTCACCCCGCCAACCCGATGGATTTTCTGAGCCCACGCTACTTCCAGCGCATCGGCCGCGCATTGGAAGACGGCAAGTTCCACCTTGCCTTCTTCGATGACCGCCTGGCCATGCCGGACATCTACAACAACGACCACCGCGATTCCGTCGAGAACGGCGTGCGCGTCGTCAAGATGGACCCGGCCACGATCATCACCGCGATCGGCATGGTGACGCAGCGGCTTGGCCTCGGCGTCACCTATTCCACCACCTATTACGAGCCCTTCCATGTGGCGCGGCTGTTCGCGACGCTGGACCTGATGACGGAAGGCCGCGCGGCCTGGAACGTCGTCACCTCGCTGAACAATTCCGAGGCCGCCAATTTCGGCCGCGAAGGCCACCTGGCGCATGACCTGCGCTACGAGCGCGCGGACGAGTTCATGGAAGTCGTGCTCGGCCTCTGGGACAGCTGGGAGGATGACGCCATCATCGGCGACAAGGTCAGCGGACGCTTCGCCGATGGCAGCAAGGTCCACAAGCTGAACCACGAAGGAAAGTTCTTCAAGTCGGCCGGGCCGCTGCCGGTGCCGCGTTCGCCGCAGGGCCACCCGGTGCTGATCCAGGCCGGGCAGAGCGGGCGCGGGCGGCAGTTCGCCGGCCGCTGGGGCGAACTGATCTTTGTCGTCTACCCGAACATCGCCGCCGGGCAGAAGCAATATGGCGAGCTGAAGGCCGCCGTCGCCGCCGAGGGCCGTGACCCCGACAGCGTCAGCGTCTGCCCCGCCTGCTATGTCTGCGTCGCCGAGACCCAGGCGATGGCGGAGGAGAAGCGCGAGTATATCCGCGCCCTCGCCAAGCCGATCGACGCGCTGGTGCTGCTGTCCGAGGCGCTGAACTTCGATTTCGGCAGCAAGGACCCCGATGCCAGCTTCACCGACGAGGAACTGAAGAAGCTGTCCTGGACCGGCTTCAAGGAACGTGTCGTCTCGCTGAGCGGCAAGGCCAACCCGACGGTGCGCGACTTCGTGCATTTCAGCGGCCGTGGCACGATCGGCGAATTTCCCATCTTCTGTGGCACGCCCAAGCAGGTCGCAGACCAGATGGAAGAATGGTTCAGCGCGGGCGCCTGCGACGGCTTCGTGCTGGCCGCCACGCATATGGCCGGCGCCTTCGAGGATTTCTCCCGTTTCGTGGTGCCGGAGCTGCAGCGGCGCGGGCTGTACCACAAGGATTACGCGGGCACGACGCTGCGCGAAAATCTGGGGCTGCGGAAGCCGGATGCGGGCGACTGGCGCAAGCCGGCGCTACGGCAGGTTTCCTGATGCCGGGCGCCGACCCCGCGGCCTTCCGCGAGGGAATGCGCGCCATGCCGGGGGCGGTGGCGATCATCGCCACCGGCCACGCGGGCGAGCGCACGGGCATGACGGCCACCGCCGTCTGCTCGCTCAGTGATTCCCCGCCGATGCTGCTGGTCTGCGTCAATGCGGCGGCCAGCGCGCATCCGGTGATCCGCGAGCATGGCCACTTCGCCGTCAACCTGCTGGCCGAGGGGCAGGACGAGATCGCCGCCCGCTTCGCCGGGCGCGGCGGGCTGAAGGGCGAGGCACGTTTCGGCCTGGGAGACTGGGCCACACTGGAAACCGGCGCGCCCGTGCTGCGCGATGCCATGGTCAGCTTCGACTGCGCGCTGGTGGCCGAGCATGTGCACACCACCCACTCGATCTTCGTGGGTGCCGTTCAAGGCATCGCGTCCCGTCCCGGCGCGCCCCCGTTGCTCTACCTCGCCGGCGAGTTCGGCGGGTTCCGTGCCTCCAATTGAAAAAAGCCCTGGGAAGAAACCGATGAAGAATGCGAACGGCGCGCCGCGCGGCATGATGCGCCGCACCCTGCTGGCCACCGGTCTGACCGCGTTGGCCATCCCCGCCATCCGTCCCGCCCGGGCCCAGGACACCTGGCCGAACAGGACGGTACGCATCGTTGTGCCCTACGCGCCCGGCGGCGGCACCGACGTCACCACCCGCGCTCTGGCAGATGCGCTCGGGAAAAGCCTTGGACAGACCTTCGTCGTTGAAAACCGAGCGGGCGCCAATGGCATCGTCGGCAGCGAGGGCGTCTCCCACAGCCCGGCCGATGGCTATACCTTCATGGTGGTCACCAGCACGCATGTGATGACCAAGTACATCACGGCGCAGCTGCCCTTCCACCCGCTGAACGACTTCACGCCCATCGCCATGACGGCGCGTTACCCGCTGGTGCTGATGACGGCGGCGAAGAGCCCCTATACCTCGGTCGCCGACCTGCTGGCGGATGCCAAGAAGAAGCCGGGCGCCATCGCCCAGGGCACGTCGGACGCGCAATCCTCCTTCACTGCCAACCAGTTCGCCAAGCGCGCCGGCGTGGACATGATCGAGATCCCCTATCGCGGCAGCGGCGCCTACCTGGCGGAGCTGACCGGCGGCCACCTGCCCGTCGCCTGGGGCAGCACCGCCACTGCCATGCCGCTGCTGGGCGCCGGCACCGTGAAGGTCCTGGCGGTCAGCTCGCTCGAGCGCTCCGCCTTCATGCCGGATGTGCCGACGGTGAAGGAAAGCGGCGTGAACGGCGCCGAGTTCACCGGCTGGTTCGGCATGTTCGGCCCGGCGAAGCTGCCCGCCGCCATCGCCGACAAGCTGCATGACGCGGTGATCGCGGCCATGGAGACGCCGGAACTCTCGCAGCGGCTGAAGAACCTGGCCGTGGACGCGGCACCGATGACCCGCGCCGCCTTCACCAGCCAGCTCGCCAAGGAAGACCTCCTCTGGCAGCAGGCCGAGAAGGACGGGATGCTGCCCAAGGGCTGAGCACACGCCGATAAACCTGCCGGGGCGGCAGCACGCCGCCCCGGTTCACGGCTGATAGCAGGAGCGTGCCTTGGAAGAGTTCAGAATGCTCTCGACGAGCGGTATCCTCGGATACGGCTACGCCGAGGAATCGCTCAAGATCGGTATGTCGTGGCAGCCGCATGTCATCGGCTGCGATGGCGGCAGCACCGATCCCGGACCCTATTACCTCGGCGCGGGCAAGTCCTTCTGTTCCCGCCTGTCGGTCAAGCGCGACCTGCGCCTGATGCTGATGGCGGCGGTGGCGGCGAAAATCCCCTGCATCATCGGCACTTCCGGGGGCGCCGGCGGCGAGCCCCACCTTCAGGATACCGCCACCCTGGTGCGCGAGATCGCGAAGGAGGAGGGCCTCACCTTCAAGATGGCGCTGATCCATTCCGAGCAGAGCGCGGATTCGCTGGTCGAGCGCGTCAATGCCGGCCTGTCGCGCCCGCTCGCCAAGATGAAGCCGCTGGACGAGGATACCATCCGCCGTGCCACGCGCATCGTCGGCATGATGGGTCCCGAGCCCTTTATGAAGGCGCTGGATAATGGCGCGCAGGTCATCCTGGCGGGCCGCAGCAGCGACCCCGCGCAATGGGCCGGCCCCGCCATCCGCGCCGGCATGGCCCCCGCGCCGTCCTGGTATGCCGGCAAGATGCTGGAATGCGGCGCCGAGCCGACCGTGCCGAAGGAGCCGGATTGCATCTTCCTGCGCGTCCGCAACGACCACATCGTGTGCGAGCCGCCGAACCCCATCCGCCGCTCCACCCCGCTGGCCGTCGCCAATTTCGCGCTGCACGAGAATTCAAGCCCGATCCACCATGTCGAGCCCGGCGGGTTGCTGGATACCAGCGCCTGCACCTTCACCGCCATCAACGACCGCGCGGTCAAGGTGGATGGCATGACCTGGCAGCCGGCCGAGCAGTACACCATCAAGCTGGAAGGCGTGGAACAGGTCGGCTATCGCGCCATGACCGTCTGCGGCACGCGCGACCCGGTGCTGATCAGCCAGATCGACAGCTACCTGGAAACGCACCGCGACAAGGTGGCGACCAAAGCCGCTTCCTTCGGCGTGCAGCCGGACAAGTACAAGATGGTTGTCCGCACCTACGGCAAGAACGGCGTCATGGCCGGGTGGGAACCGGAGACGGAAATCCGCTCGCATGAGCTGGGCTTCGTGGTCGAGGTGGTAGGCCAGACGCAGGACATCGCCAACGCGGTGCTGGCGATGGCACGCACGTCCATGCTGCATGCCGACTTCCCGGGCCGGCTGTGCAAGGAAGGCAACATGGCCTTCCCGTTCAGCCCGTCCGATATCGAGATGGGGCCGCTGTTCCGCTTCAGCGTCTACCACGTGGTCGCGCCGGCCGACCCGTTCGAGATGTTCCCCATCGAATACGAGACTGTGTGAGGACGCCATGGCCCGCATCCGCGATATCGCGCAAATCTGCAAAAGCAAGAACGCCGGCCCCTTCGCCGTCACGATCGACGTGCTGTTCGAGGACCATGCCCTCTACCAGCGCGTGAAGGCGACCGGGGTGCTGAACGCCGCTCTTTTCTCCCGCCTCTACGGCGTGGCGGAGGCGGACGTGCTCTTCACTCCCTATGACGCCGCCTCGGCTTTCAAGGCCACCCTGCCCCGCCTGGTGCCGGCCGGCGATATCGGCGATACCGATGTCTATGGCGCCCAGCAGCACGCGCCGTTGCTGGACGTGGATATCCCGCTCGACGCGGCGTGATCTGGCCCCCTGCCCCATCCCATGCCAAGCTGCCCCCGCAAGCCCCATCAAGCGGGCGGGAGGAGCAGGCATGACGGATGGAAGCAGGGGAACGGCGCCTTACAAGGGCGTTTTCCCGGTCGTACCGACGATCTTCGACGAAGCCGGCGAGCTGGACCTGGCGGGCCAGCGCCGCTGCGTGGATTTCATGATCGATGCGGGGTCCGACGGGCTCTGCATCCTGGCAAATTTCTCCGAGCAGTTCGTCCTGTCGGACCAGGAGCGCGAGGTGCTGCAGGACGCGATCCTGGAGCATGTCGCGGGCCGGGTGCCGGTCATCGTGACCACGACGCATTTCAGCTCCCGCCTCTGCGCCCAGCGGTCCCGCCGCGCGCAGGATGCCGGCGCGGCCATGGTGATGGTGATGCCGCCGTATCACGGCGCCACCATCCGCGTGGGCGAACCCGGCATCCATGAGTTCTACCGCACCGTCTCGGATGCCATCGGCATCCCCATCATGATCCAGGACGCACCGGTGGCGGGCACCCCGCTTTCGGCCGGCTTCCTGGCCCGGATGGCGCGGGAGATCGAGCATGTCTCTTATTTCAAGATCGAGGTGCCCTTCGCCGCCAACAAGCTGCGCGACCTGATCGCGCAGGGCGGCGATGCCATCGTCGGCCCCTGGGACGGCGAGGAAGCCATCACGCTGATGGCGGACCTGGAAGCCGGGGCCACGGGCGCCATGACGGGCGGCGGCTACCCCGACGGCATCCGGCAGATCCTGGACCCCTGGACCAGCGGCGACCGCGGGGCGGCGGCGGCGGCCTACCAGCGCTGGCTGCCGCTGATCAACTACGAGAACCGCCAATGCGGCCTGCTGGCCGCCAAGGCGCTGATGCGCGAGGGTGGAATTATCCGGAGCGATGCCGGGCGCCACCCCGTCATGCCGCTTCATCCCGCGACCCGTGCCGGGCTGCTGGAGATCGCGGCGCGGCTGGACCCGCTGGTCCTGCGCTGGGGGCACTGAAACGTTCTGTGCGAACGCCCTGATATGGGCGTTCGCTTCCACATGGTGGCAGTGGCCACCCCTGCCCTGAGGAAACCGGGCCTGGCCGGAGGCTACCTGCTGGTACCGGTTCCGGCATTGCCGGAACTGCCCTGGCCGCCGTTGCCGCCCTCACCCCCGCCCTGATTCCGCTGCGCGGCTGTGGGATTGGCCGGCGCCTCCTGGGTGAAGCCCGACTTGGTCGACATCCTGCTGCTCTGGCCCCCCGGCGAGCAGGCGGACACCGCCAGGGCGGCCAGGAGCATGATGGCGGAAATGGGTCTCATGGCTTTACCTCCGGTTCTTAATCCTGAACCCCATTCGGGCCGTCAAAGTTTCCAGGCGGCAGCGTGTCCAGGCCGCCGGGGACGGCGGCGAAATAAGCCAAAGCCCAGGCTTTAGGTAGTAACCACGGATGTCCTGAACGAGTCCCGGCCCAAGGAGGACCTCTCCGCCTTCGCGTTCAGGCGTCACTCATGCTTCGGCCTCGCCCCCGCCTTAAAAATAACTTAAAAAAAGTAACTCACACGACAAATTTCTTGCAACCAAAGCACGTGGTGGTAAGCATTGGCCACAACGCGGGGGTTGCAAATGAGCAACGAATGTTGGGTGCGCCTTTGGGCGGGAAAAGCCGTGAGCTTGATCGAGTATCAGGGTGACACGGCCATCATCTATATGGCTGGTGAGGAACTGGAGATGACGAAGTCTTTCTGGACGTCGCTCCCTGCCTACCAGGCGCCTTGCGAGTTCAGGTAAGCCGCGGCTGCCCCTCGGGCAGCCCCGCCTGTCCGCTCCCGCCCCGCCCCCGCTTCGCGTGATGCGGGGCGGTCACGCGGCACCGGCGGAGCCAGCACCCGCGTAAATCTGACCGCCAGAGCGCGGCAAGCGCCGCCGCTGGCCTAGACCATGAAGAAAACGCCATGGCGGTGGCCGGCAGGGCCGCAGCTGTCGTGCCGTGCATCCGCGTTCGGTGCGGCAAGCGGATTACCAGGATCAGACCTCCCCCAGCCGGCCGGGCCGGCACGCTGACCTATGCGATGGATGTTCGCCCCACGGCCTGACCCGCATGAATGGGCCGGGGCGATGCGCCGGCCCACCGGCCTCACGGCACCGGCCGATCGCTATGTTCCAGCGGCGCTACCGGGCATCGACTTCCACCCGGTTCCGCCCCGACATCTTGGCGGCATAGAGCGCCTGATCCGCCCGCCGGTACAGGTCGGATCGCGTATCGCCCTCCAGCGCGAAAGCGATGCCGGCCGAGAAGGAGTAGCGAAAGGCCGGCATCTCTTCCAGCGGGGCGGTTTCCCGGATGACCGCCAGCATCCGCTCGATGATCAGGGTCGCCTCCCGACCGTCGGCGGAGGGCATGACGAGAGCGAATTCCTCGCCGCTGACGCGGCCGAAGCAATCCGTCAGCCTGACATTCGCCAGTATCTTGCGCGCGAAGTTCCGCAGCACGACATCGCCCACGTGGTGGCCGAACCTGTCGTTGATATACTTGAAGTTGTCGATGTCGAGCACCGCCAGGCACCCTCCCAGCGCGCGCCGGGTCACGGGTGAATGGGCGGCCAGCAGGTCATCCAGCCGCTCCATCACGAAGCGGCGGTTGGCGATGCCCGTCAGGTCGTCCGTCTCGGACGCCCGGATCGCGAAGTCGCGGTCCTGCCGCAGGCTGCGCTCGTCCGCCCGCAGGCTGGTGATGTCGTTGGCGATGCACAGCATCCAGCCATTCGCCTGCGCCGTCTCCGTCATCCAGAGCCAGCGGCCGTCATGGAGGTCGGCCTCGAAGGCGCGGAAGCCGGTTTTGCCACGCCGGGACTGCGTGGCCGTCATCCAGGCGTCAAAGTCCCCTGTCCGGATGACGATCCCCTGCCGCCGGTCGAAATTCCTGCGCATCATCTCGCACCAGAGCGGATTTTCGTCTTTTTCTATAAAATATGCCGCGCGAAAGGCCTCATTCGCATAGCGGAGGCAGCCGGCCGCATCGAAGACCGCGATAAGATTGTGCGAGTTTTCAGCGAGGCTGATGGCCTGGGCGCAGGTTCTGTCAAACTGGAGGTAGTTCATGTCAGCCGCCCCGCCAGATCTGTCAGAACTGTTACCCCAGCTTCGCGTCCGGCGCCATGGAGACGGGTATCGAGGCCGTTCACTGCAACCGGGATGGATTGCTCGCCCCCGCACGGGCGGACGCGCGGCATGCGGCGCTGCCGGGTGCCGCGATGGCGGCGGCCGAACAGCCCGGCGGCGCCTGGGCCGCCAGGCCGCCGGGCAACACGCCAGCGGCACAAGGCATTCGCCAGGCTGTGTCGCGACTGCGGCCCACAGGCCGCAGCGGTGCCGGGATTTTTTGCCAACCGCATCCATCCCTGCCCCTTATCGAAACGAAATAAACTGGAGGAAACATGCTGGCTCGCACCTCGCTGAAGACAGGACCGGGGCAGCCTGCTCCACTCTTCGGCTTCTTCGTCGGCATCCCCTCGCCCGCCGTGGTCGAGATGATCGCGGCGGGCGGCTTCGACTTCGTCATCGTCGGCCGCGAACACGGCCCGATCGGGCCCGACGCCATGGAGAACATGCAGCGCGCGGCGGAAGCCTGCGGCATCGCCACCATCATACGTGTTCCCAGCGCCGGCGCAGCCGATATCATGTATGCGGCCTAATGCGGCGCCGATGCCATCATGGTGCCGCATGTCACCCATGCCGCGGTGGCGCGGCGCGTGCCTTCTGGTGGAGGACACGCAGCGGTGGCGGGCCGTGATCACGGAGGCGAAGATCACGGCGAACTAGAGCAGGTTCCGTTCGCAAGGGATCACTGCACCTGCTTCAGCATGTTGTTTCTTCGCGTGATTCACGCTTTGCGGTGATTCCACCTAAAGCGATCACACTCCAGGCCTTTGGCGCGGAAGGGCCTCGCGCTGGCCTTTCCGTGTTCCGGCGGCGGTCGCGGGTACCGGCCGGGCGGCGCTTCGGTGGCATCCGCCGCCCTGGCCGTGGCGGCCGGCGCCTTACTCCGCCGGGCGGTCCCATTTGAGGTTGCGCCAGACCTGGGTGCCATCATGCGTGGTCATCGCGACCAGTGACCTGGCGCCCTGCTTCCACTCGAACCGGGGCGGCTTTTCATTTTCCAGCGCCCAGCCCTGTTGGAAGAACAGGTCGATCAGGTCTCCATGCAGCTTGGAATCATGGGTGCCGATCACGACCCAGCGGACTTTTTCGTCCATCAGGGCGATGGCGGCCCGGCAGATACCGACCTCCCACCCCTGCACGTCGATATGCACCAGGTCCCAGACCGCCTGCTCAGCCAGCAGGTCACGGATGCCGACGATCTCGACATCCATCCACTCGTCGAACCGCCGGCCGATATGATCGACCTGCCCGGATGCCCCCGCCTCCATGGGGCTCGACCCCCAGTCATCGGCGGGATTTTCGACCTTGGGCCACCTTGCCCGGCCTGGCTCGGCGCCCACGGCCGCCTGGATCAGCCGGTGCGCCGCCGGGTCCAGGTGGTTTTCCTGGAAATGGCGCAGCAGGAATTCGAAATGCCCCGGGTCGGCCTCCACCGCGTGCAGATGGATATCCTGGATGCCGAGATGCCTGGCCGCCGCCGCACCCGCCACCGACCATGGCCCCCAGCCCGCCCCCAGTTCCAGCGCCACGTAGCGGTCGCGCGCCGTGGTGACGCTCTTCAGCAGGCCGATCCATTCGATGGTCTCGGAATGCCAGCCATCATCCGGCACGGGCACGCCCAGAAGCGTCCCGCCCAGCGGTTCGCTGCCTTTCACGTAGTCGGTGCTCATCGTCACACCGAGGAAATTGGTGATGCAGCCCGGGCTGGGCTGGCGCGGGATGTCCCTGAACGGGCCGAAAACCTCAAGGTCCCGCTCGTCATACCCGCTGTAGATGGCGAGCGGACTGGCCAGGGGCGCCGTTGGGTTGCGCCCAGCCGGTGCCGGCCGTGGCTGGCGGCAACTCAGCGCGATGGCCTCGATCGTGCCCTCCATGGCGCGCAGCCGCTGCAGGGTCTCGGTCGTGTGGTGCGGCATCAGGGCCAGCCGGTGGATCCAGCGTCGCAGGCGTCCAGATCGGTCAGTGGCGGCCATATTTTATCCCTGCATCAGCGCCCGTGAAAGCCGGAGGGCCCGTGATGTTTTCACGATACCGGAATGATGGCGAGCCCCCCGCCGCCGCTATCGTGGTGCCGGCCGGCCCTGCCCCGCACCCGGCGATAGCCCGAACCGCTCTACTTTGCCGGAAAAGGCCCCGGCCTGCTCTCACGCCTCGCCAGTGCGATGGCGGCCTACGGCTGGGGTGACCATCCGGCACGGGCGCACCGCCAAGGGGCAGCATGGCCGGGCAAGTTTATTCTTCGGCGCCTCCGGCCTGCCCGATCCATCTCGTGCTGAACAAATCCGCGCCCTGATCGAGCCCGATGATGGCGGCAAAACAGACCGGTTCTTGATTTTCAAAATTTCGACTGCGAAACGGATATTATCGGAACTGGAATGCACAGGGGGTCAGGAATGCCGCGGAAGACTTCAGGGGTGACGGAGGGAGGGCGGATCGTATTTCTCGACTATCTCCGCGCCATAGCTGTAATTCTGGTCATCTGGGGCCACATCTTCATCGTTGGCGTCAATAATCCTGAAGTCATTCGGCCCTGGCTCCCTTCCGTGACCGAAAATGCCTTTGGCAGCTCGATCGTATTCACCAATACGCACGGCCTGATCGACCTTTTTTTCATGCTTAACTTCGGCATTTCCAGCGGGCCATTGGGCGTGGCGATATTCTTCATTATCAGTGGCTTTGTCATATTACGGAGCGTCGACCGCCTTCCGCCCGGCGCTTTTCTGATCCAGCGCGCCTTTCGCATTTTCCCCCTCTGTGCCGCGGTCGTCGCCGGCGTCGCGGTTTTTACTTTTTTCTATTGCGCTGCTTCCGGCCTGCCCTCGCCGCACACGCTTTATAGCGTGGCAGCCTCCAGCTTCGCAGCCAGCGGCTTTTTCCAGGTAATGGGCACGCTGCCGGTACTTTGGTCATTGACCGCCGAGCTTCTGTTCTACTTGCTCATGGCGGCCGCGGCGCGTCTTTTCAGTCATATCGGGTTCAGGGCCCTGCTCGGGATGGCCTGCACATTCCTGGCTGCCATCTGGGCCATCAACACGCCTGCCTTCGCAGCGGTCATGCCGCCCCTTCTGACCTACGAGCTTGTCTATGCCAGCTCGATGCTCATCCATGTCATTTTCATGCTGGTGGGCGCTGTATTCTACCGGGGCCTGTCATCATCCAGGAATGGGGCGGCCATCGTCTATGCGGCCATTATATTCGGCCTGTATCTGGCCAGTTACGCCATTTACCGGGACCTGCGTGGCAATGCCGGCATCGGGGCCACACCCGCCGACGCCGTGGCGGCCCAGGGAATATTTCTGGCCGCCTTCTGGACCCGCCTCTCGTGGCGCTGGCTGCGGCCGCTGAAATTCGTCGCTGACATCAGCTACCCGCTCTACCTGGTCCATGTGCCTCTGGGCTGGGCCGTGCTGGTCTGGCTCGGCTCCATGGGGTGGAGCCATCATCTGGCCGCGCTTACCGCAACAACCGCAATGGCATTACTGGCCTGGGTGCTGCACGTCAGCATCGAGACGCCGTCTCAACGCCTCGGTAAGCTCATCTCCAGGCATCGGTCCGCAAAAACCGCCTTCGCGCCGGCAGCCCTTTCGCCGATCGGCACTGAGGGTGACCGCAAGACCGGCCCGATCGCTCCGTTCCAGAGTTTCCATCAGGCCAGGCGAGGAGCAGAAGCTCGCCCGAACCGGCAGCCCGCTCGCCGGCATGGCGGGCGCGGCCCTTCCGAAAAAAACATACCGGCCGCCGCCAAGGTTTTCAGTTGGCGCTGCGGCATCAGACGGCCGAGGCGGTCGGGCTGAAGCCGTCACAAGCCAAGCTCTCCTGCTTCCAGAATATGGCAACGTGACGCGCAGTCGCTGTTCCAGTTTTCCGCCAGTCTGGCGTGATCAAGAACCTTGGATAGACCAACGCCGCCCCTGCTGAGGCAACCCGCGCGGCGGATGAACGTTACGCATCCATCCAGTCGAGTATGCGGGCATGATGCGCATTTTCTCAGTCGGCCCCAACGGGCCCCGTGCTGCGCGGGTCAAGCTATCAGAGATAGAAGCTGAGGCGGAGCGCCTCCGCAGGAACGGCCACAGGGATATCACGGTGGGAGACGAATGGCATTCAGCCCTCCCGTTGGACGAGTTGCGTGGTGTGGCACCGCTCATCAAGGCGCCACCCAGCGAACGCCATCCCTGGCAGGATGTTCGCGATATAACGTGATCTTTAATCTTGCGGAGTTTCGCCTTCGCAGACGCCGTGATCGCGGCAGGCGGCGAGGCAAATAGAAACCCGTATGAGGTGCCGTCAGAGCAAGTTCCGCTCACAACGGCTCGTTGTTTGATTGCGTGATGCACGCGTGGCGCTGATTCTACCTCAAGCGATCACGCTCTAACAAGGCGGCGCCAGGACCGCGCATGCCAGGGCGCTTATCGGCGGCATGGCCGCGATGGGCCGCACCACGAATGACAGCGAATGATGCCATGCGCGAATACGGCGCCACGTCCAGGGCGGCGCCTGATCCCGCTCTGCGGCCACAGCCTGCGTCGGTTACACGCGGCGGCCGCGTACCAGTTCTCCCTCGACGCGGCGGAAGGCAGCGGGGATTTTGAGGCAGGCATCACTTAACCCATAATGATATTTTCATTTTCAGTAACTTTTTGCTGCATTGTTTACCCGGCAGGTTATGCCATCATCGCTGACATGACTGCGCAATACCTCCAGGCCGCGGCCCGTTTCGGGCTGGGGCCGCGGCCGGACCAACCAGTCCCCTCGGATCCACAGAAGTGGCTGGTGGACCAACTCGATGGGCAGTCCCCTCAACCGCCTCCGCCAGCAGGCTTTGACCATATGCCTACAGTGGCGGATGGCTTTCGCCTCTGGAGGGAACGCGAGAGGGCCGATCCGCCCGCTCCTGGCCAGCGGACTCCAGTGGATGAATACATCCTGGCGGAGAGCATCGCGGCCTGCGCCTGGCGCCTGGACACATCGACGCCCTATCTGGAAAGACTGGTCGATTTCTGGACCAACCATTTCACTGTCAGCAGGCGCGTCGGTGTGCGGGTCCTGGTGACGGTGCCTTGCTTCGTGCGTGACGTCATTCGCCCGAACGTCACCGGGAAGTTCGCCGACATGCTCGTGGCGGCGTTTAAACATCCGGCCATGCTGGGGTACCTGGACCAGGCCGCTTCTGTCGGGCCCAACAGTCGGCTGGGTCGCCGCACCCGCCGGGGGCTGAACGAGAACCTGGCGCGTGAGATCCTTGAGCTGCACACCGTCTCCGTCGCGGCCGGGTACACCCAGCAGGATGTCACGGAATTCGCCCGGCTGCTGACCGGCTGGAACTACGAGCGAGACAAGGAACCCTTCGGCACCATCTTCCACGTTGCGGCTCATGAACCCGGCCCCAAGACGGTGCTGGGCCACAGCTTCGGCGAAGGAGAGGATACGGCAGAGGCGGCGCTGCGCTTCCTGGCGGAGCAGCCGGCGACGCATCGCCATCTGGCGACCAAACTGGCGCGGCATTTCGTGGCCGATACGCCGCCTGATACAGCCGTCGCTAAACTAGAGTCGGTGCTGCGCGACACGGAGGGCGACCTCGGCGCCGTCGCCCGCGCGCTGCCAAGCCTGCCCGAGGCCTGGAAGCCGCCTTTCAGCAAGCTGCGCAACCCGGCCGATTACGTCACCGCTGTCTACCGCGCCTGTGGCGCCAGCGGCAAAGACTACGGCGAGGCCGCCTTCAAGGTCGCATCTGCCCTCGGCCAGCCGCTCTGGAGCGCGTTGCAGCCGAATGGCTGGCCGGACCAGGGCCGCGACTGGCTGGGACCAGAGGCGGCGATGCAACGGCTGGACTGGGCTTACCAGGTAGCCGGGCAGTTCGCGCGCCAAAATCCCATGGCGGTGCTGGATGCGACGCTCGGCCCGCTGGCCCCCAGCGAAACCCGCCAGGCGATGCGCGGCGCCGGCTCGCCGCAGGACGCCCTGGCCCTGCTCTTTGCCAGCGCGGAGTTTCAACGCCGATGACCCACCTTCCAAAGATCGGCCGGCGCGGGTTGCTGCTGGGTCTGACCGCCATGGCAGCGACCGCGCGGGCCCGGCTGGCCCTGGCAGACACGCCGCCGGGCACGCTGGCCACCGACAACCGGCTGGTGGTGGTGATCCTGCGCGGGGCCATGGACGGCATGGCGGCCCTGGCACCCTATGGCGATGCCAGTTACCGCGCGCTGCGTGGCAGCCTTGCGCTGCCGGAACCAGGCCAGGAGGGGGGATTGTTGGATTGCGGCGGCTTCTTCGGCCTCAACCCGAACCTGACCACGCTGCACAGCCTGTTCCGTGCAGGGGAACTGCTGCCGATTCACGCGATCGCCGGCCCCTATCGCAACCGCAGCCATTTCGAGGCGCAGGACCTGCTGGAAAGCGGTGCCGTGGAGCGTTCCGGATTGACCTCTGGATGGTTGAACCGCGCCCTCACCGGCCTGCCGGCGCGCCAGGCAGGGCAGCCGGAAGCCGGGCTGGCCGTGGGGCTTTCGCTGCCGCTGCTGATGCAGGGGCCGCAGCGCGTGGGCATGTGGGCGCCGCCCCGCGGGGCCAGGCCGGCGCCAGACCTCTATGCCCGCATGGCGGACCTGTTGCACGCCGACCCGCTGCTGGGCCCGGACGTGGCCGACGGACTGCGCAGCCGTGGCTACGCCAATAGTGTGCTAACGGAGGAGAAGGGCCAACGCGGCGGCGGCTTCGTCGCGCTGGCGGGCGTGGCGGGCAAGCTGTTGGCGGCGGCCGACGGGCCGCGCGTGGCGGCACTCGAACTGGGCGGATGGGACACTCATGCCGCGCAGACGCAGCGGTTGAACCCTGTGCTGACGCAGTTGGATGCCGGGCTGAATGCGCTGCGCGCGCAGTTGGCGGGCGGATGGCAGCGCACCGCCGTGCTGGTAATGACCGAATTCGGCCGAACCGCCCGGGTGAATGGCAATAATGGCACCGACCATGGCACGGGTGGCGTGGCGTTCGTGCTTGGCGGCGCCGTGTCGGGCGGGCGGGTATTGGCCGATTGGCCTGGCCTGGCCGAGGACCGGCTGTTCGAGGCGCGGGATCTGCAGCCGACGCGGGATCTGCGGGCCATCGCCAAAGCGCTTCTGAAGGATCACCTTCGCCTGCAACCAGCTGCCATTGCCGCTGCCTTTCCGGGCAGTGACGACGTCGTGCCAGAGCGCGGTATATTAAGATTATGACGCCGCCGGTCCTGGGGTTCAGCCCACCGCGGCCCAGGACAAGTCCATTTGTCCCGGCGCGGCTCGCCAAGTGGCGGACACGTTCCGGCATCGGTTCCGCAAAATCGCGGATGCCGCGTTGATCCTGGTTGCCCTGCAGTCCGCAGCCTTCGCGCAACCGCCGCGACCGAACTTGCGGGCGCCGGCGCGGACCTGATCGAGATGAGCGCATACACGAGGCCACCTGACCACGCAGATGGCGCTACGCCAGGCGGACCACTGCCCAATTCGAGAGTGCTGCCTCGAATACGTCAAAGCGCGCGTAGAATGTAGCGGGATGAGTAACGGAACTCGCGCCGGAGCGACGGAACTGGCTCAACGGCGCTCTAAATTTCCGCTTGTCTTTAGGAAGATGGTGGGCGCTCACGGGCTCGAACCGTGGACCTACTGATTAAGAGTCAGCTGCTCTACCAACTGAGCTAAGCGCCCATCTCATGACCGGAAGCGGCGGACCGCTTCGGTGTGGGCGGGCTTTTAGCGCGTCTGGCGGGAATGGCAACCCCTTCAATCGCGGGTGGCGCCAAATTCCGCGTGGCGATGCACATAGACCGACATCAGCAACCCGCAGCCCAGCATCGTTGTCAGCATGGCGGAACCACCGTGGCTGATCAGCGGCAGCGGCACCCCGCCCACCGGAATGCTGCCTGTCACCATCGCGATGTTCACGAAAACATAGAGGAAGAAATTGGTGCCGAGGCCGACCGCCACCAGCCGCCCGAACTGGTGCCGGCACCGCACCGCCACCATCAGCGCGAAGGCCACCACCAAGGCCAGCAGCAGCAGCGTGGCCAGCGCGCCGACCAGGCCGAATTCCTCGGCCAGCATGGTGAAGATGAAATCCGTCTGCTTCTCCGGCAGGAAGTTCAGGTGGCCCTGGGTGCCCTGCAGAAATCCCTTCCCCCAGAGCCCGCCCGAGCCCAGCGCGATCTTGGACTGGATGATGTTGTAGCCGGCGCCCAGCGGGTCGCTCTCCGGGTCCAGGAAGGTCGTGATGCGGGCGCGCTGGTAGTCGTGCAGGTGTTCGTAGGCGATGGGCGCCGCGACGCCGGCGGCGGCCAGGATGGCGGCGAATTTCCACCAGCGCACTCCGGCGGCCCAGAACACGGCGCCACCCACCATCAGCGTGATCATGCCGGTGCCGAGGTTGGGCTGCTTCAGGATCATCCCCACCGGCACCAGGACCGCGATGACGGGCGGGATCAGGAACAGCGGGTTGCCCACCCGCTCCCAGCTCGCGCGATGGAACCAGGCGGCCAGGCCCAGCACCAGCATGATTTTCATCAGTTCGGAGGGCTGCAACTGGACGGGACCCAGCTCGATCCACCGCTGCGCGCCCTTCCCCACCTGCCCGTGCAGCGCCACCAGCACCAGCAATCCCACCCCCAGCGCATAGCCGAGCCAGGAGAGCTTCGCGATGATGCGGATGTCGATCATGGCGATGGAGAGCATCATCACCAGCCCGAAGCCGAAGCGCAGCGCGTGCTTGCTGGCATAGGGCTCGGCCGCGCCGCCGCCGGCCGAATAGAGCGCCACATACCCCACCGCCGCGATGGCGCAGAGCAGGATCACGAAGCTCCAGGGGATCAGCCAGAACTTTTCCAGCACACCGGCACCGCGGTCGCGGGTCAGCAGGCGGCGCTCGAAGAAGGTGGTGGTGATCATCGGCGGGTGGCTCCAGGCGGTGCCGGGGCTTCGGCCAGTTGTGGCGGGTGCGCGGCCTCGGCCGTGCGGGCACCGGGCGCGGCCGGCGGCGTGGCGCCGGGGCGAAAGCGGTTCAGCACGTCCGTCATGATTTCCTTGGCCAGCGGCGCGGCGGCGCCGGAGCCGCTGTTGCCATGCTCGACCACGACGGAAATGGCATATTGCGGGTTGTCATAGGGCGCGAAGGCCACGAACAGCGCGTGCGGGCGCCATTCGCGCGGCATGGTCTCGATCCGGAAGCCCCGCTCGCGTTGCTCACGCGAGACGCGGCGCACCTGGACCGAGCCTGTCTTGCCCGCCAGCACCCCTACCGAGGCCGCCAGCCGCCCGGCCTTGCCGGTACCGCCCTCCTCGTTCACCACGGCCCACATGCCCTCGCGCATCAGCTTCAGGTCACGTTCCGGGATGCCGATCATCGGCCAGTCCTCGGCCACGACGCCGCGCACCGCCTTTCCGCTGACCGAGCGGGTCAGGTGCGGCTGCACCGCCCGCCCGGTGGCCAGCCGCGCCGCCATGGTGGCCAGCGACAGCGGCGTGAGCTGGTAGAAGCCCTGCCCGATGCCATGCACCACGGTATCGCCCAGGTTCCACGGCTTGCCCTGGTCGATCCGCCATTGCCGCGTGGGCACGAAGCCGCGGCGGGTGCCGGGCAGCTCGATCTCCAGGTCCACGCCCAGGCCGAAGCGCTTGGCCATGGCGGAGATCTTGTCGATGCCGGTACGCTTGGCGATCTCGTAGAAATAGACGTCGCAGGAATTCTTCAGCCCGCCCCGCATGTCCACGCTGCCATGGCCATAGCGGCTCCAGCAATGGAAGCGGGTGTCGCCCAGGTCGTAATGCCCTGGGCAGAAGACCCGGTCGGCCGGGCCGATGGCCTTGGCCTCCAGCGCCGCGAGGCCCACGATCATCTTGAAGGTGGAGCCTGGCGCGTAGAGCCCGTTGGTCGTCTTGTTGATCAGCGGCGTGGAACGGTTGCGCGTCCATTCCCGCCACTGCGCGGAGGAGATGCCGGAGCTGAACAGGTTGGGGTCGAAGCTGGGCTGGCTCGCCATGGCGACGACCTCGCCATTGCGCGCATCCATCACCACCACGCTGGTGCCTTCCTCGATGCGCCCGCGCACCGATTTCTGCAATTCGGCGTCGATCGAGATGGTCACATCCTGGCCGCGCGCGCCTTCCCGCCGGTCCAGCTCGCGGATCACGCGGCCGACGGCATTGACCTCGAACTGCACGGTGCCGGCGCTGCCGCGCAGGACCTTGTCGTGGAACTTCTCGACCCCGGAGCGGCCGACGCGGATGCCCGGCAATTCCAGCAGCGGGTCGCCATCGATATCGGCCTCGGCGGGCGGGGCCACATAGCCCACCACATGCGCCAGATGCTCGGCCCACGGATACTGCCTTGTGGTGCCGACATCGACGCTGATGCCCGGCAGGTCGGGCGCGTTGACCTCGATCCTCGCCATCTCCTCCCAGGTCAGGAACTCGCGCACCACGGCGGGCACGAAGCGGCGGCGGCGGCGCACCTCGCGCTCGATGCGCGCCCGATCCTGCTCCGTCAGCGGGATGATGCGGGAGAGCGTCTCAAGGGTCGAGGCGACGTCCTGGGTCTGCTCGGCCACCAGCAGGGCGCGCCAGTTCAGGTCGTTGGCGGCGATGACCCGCCCGGCCCGGTCCAGCACCCGCCCGCGCGGCGGCGCGATCAGCCGGGCGGAAATGCGGTTCTCCTCGGCCAGGGTGGCGTAGCGCTCACCCTGTTCCAGTTGCAGCTTCTGCAGCCGCCAGCCCAGGAAGCCGAGCATGCCCCCCTGCCCCGCGCCCAGCATCAGCGCCCGGCGCGTGAAGACGCCACGGCGGCGCTCTTCCTCTTTCTTGCTCATGTCAGGCCAGATCCTCGGCCCGTTGCATGGCCTTGTGCAAGCGGGTCAGCAATGCCGCGATGGCGGGGTAGAAACCGATGCAGAGCACCCAGAACACCACTCCTGGCACCGGCGGCGGCAGGCGCCAGTTCAACCCGGCCTGCAACAGATAGCCCAGCAGCGCGGCACCCAGCGCGAAGCCGGCGAAGGCCAGCCACACCACCAGGAAGGATTGCCGCGCCAGCAGCCGCCGCAGGCGCAGCACGAAGCCGTGCACCACCAGCATGGTCAGGATGCCGATACCCAGCGGCGCGAAGGCCAGCAGGTCCTGCAACAGCCCGATGCCGAAGCACACGGCCGGCGACATCGCGGCCGGGCGGAACAACGACCAGAAGAACACGCAGGCCAGCGCCACCGCCGGCAGGGCCGATGGCAGCCCCACGGGCGCCGAGACCAGCACCATCAGCAGGGCGGTGGAGACCGCCGGAAAAGCCGCGCGCGCCAGGGCGTCCAGGCGCCGCAGCAAGCCCGGCGCGGGTTCGTGCCTGCCCTTCAAGCGGCCGCTCAGCGCCGCCCGCGCGGCTCGGGGCGGGCGACCGCTTCCGGCGGCAGGATGCCGGTCAGGCCAAAGTCGAAGATGCGCAGGAGGTCCAGCCGGTCCAGCCGCGCGAACAATTCCACTTCCGCCGTGCCGCCTTCCGTCCAGTGCACCACGCCCACCGGCAGGCCCGCCGGAAAGACGGAAGCCTCGGCGCTGGTGACGACGCGCTCGCCCTCCTGCGGGCGGGTGCCTTCGGGCCAGTGCTGCAGGCGGGGCTCATCGCCATTGGTGCCGGCCATGATGGCGCGTGCCCGGCTGCCTTCCAGCGTTACCGGAATACGGCTGTTCATATCGGTGACCAGCAGCACGCGGGCGGAGCGGCTGCCGACCTCGGTCACCCGCCCGGCCAGGCCGCGCTCGTCCAGCGCCACCTGCCCCTTGCGGATCTCGGCGCCAGGGCCGGTGGCCAGCAGCACGGCGCGGGCATAGGTGCCGCCGGCATCGGCCACCACGCGCGCGGTGCGCAGACTGGCGGGAGCCTCCGGCACCAGGTTCAACTGGCGCCGCAGCAGGGTATTCTCCGATTCCAGCGAGAGGGCGGCGGCCTGCCAGCGGTGCAGGCGGTCATTCTCCTCCCGCAGCCGCGCATTCTCGGCGCGCATGGCCCAGAGCAGGCGCGCTTCCTGCACCGCGCCCCGCACCGCGCCCAGCGGCTGGGCCACCACGGCGTAGATCGGGGCCAGCGTGTCGGAGAGCGCCATGCGGGCACGATCGACCAGTACGGTGTCAGCCTTGCCGATCAGCATGGTGCCGAAGGCAAGGGCCACCAGCACTGGCAAGGACAAGCGCGACAGAGCCTGGCGCAGCGGAATGCTGAGACGGATCAAGGCACGGCCTTTCTCTGCCCTGGAGTTGGATCAACGATCCGGCCGGATGCCGGGTTTACCCCGAGACCCTTAATACATCGAGGTGAGGACGTGACGAAGCCGCTTCATCTCGTCCAAGGCCCGCCCCGTGCCCAGCGCCACGCAGGCCAGCGCATCCTCCGCCACGGAGACGGGCAGGCCCGTCGCCTCGCGCAGCACCTGGTCCAGCCGCTGCAGCAGCGCGCCGCCACCGGTCAGCACAATGCCCTTGTCCACGATGTCGGCGGCGAGTTCGGGCGGCGTGTTCTCCAGCGCCACCTTCACGGCCTCGACGATCTGGCTGACCGGCTCGGCCAGGCTCTCCGCGATCTGGCGCTGGCTGACCAGCACCTCGCGCGGCACGCCGTTCATCAGGTCGCGGCCGCGCACTTCCGTCATCGGGCCCTCCTCGCCGTAATCCGGCAGGGCGGCGGCGCCGATCTCCATCTTGATGCGCTCGGCGGTGCTCTCGCCGATCAGCAGGTTGAACTGCCGGCGGACGTAGGAAATGATCGCCTCGTCCAGCTTGTCGCCGCCGACGCGCACGCTGCGGGCATAGACGATGCCGCCCAGGCTGATCACCGCGACCTCAGTCGTGCCGCCGCCGATATCGACGATCATGCTGCCCGAGGGTTCCGTCACCGGCAGCCCGGCGCCGATCGCGGCGGCCATCGGCTCCTCGATCAGCAGCACCTTGCGGGCGCCGGCGGATTCCGCGCTCTCCTGAATCGCGCGGCGCTCGACAGCGGTGGAGCCGGAGGGCACGCAGACGATGATCATGGGCGAGGCGAAGGACCGCCGGTTATGAACCTTGCGGATGAAATGCTTGATCATTTCCTCCGCCACCTCGAAATCGGCGATCACGCCGTCCCGCAGGGGGCGGATGGCAGCGATGTTCCCGGGCGTGCGGCCAAGCATGAGCTTAGCCTCCTCGCCCACCGCCAGGACCTGCTTGCGCCCCCGGATATCCGCGATGGCCACCACCGAGGGTTCGTTCAGCACGATGCCGCGACCTTTGACGTAGACCAGTGTATTGGCCGTGCCGAGGTCGATGGCCATGTCGGCGGAGAGGAAGCCGAACAGGCGAGAGAACATGCTGGGAAACCTTCCGGAGGAGGAATAGGGCCGTTTTGAATTGCCGCGGGAGAAGGCGCCGTGGATTAACCCCGTGGGCGCCCTCGCTCAAGCCGCAATCCATGACCAGGGTGCAACCCCGCCATGGACCGCGCGTTTTCACACCGTAGAAATCAACCTTCTAGGGATTAACCCATGCGTAAGACGTCTCTTGCCCTTCTCGCCCTTGCCGGTCTCAGCCTGGGCGCCTGCGGTTATTCGACGGGTGACCGGGCTGCCTCCGGTGGTCTGCTGGGCGCGGGCGCGGGCGCGGCGGTTGGCTCGCTCAGCGGCAATGCCGGCACGGGTGCCCTGCTCGGCGCCGGCGCGGGTGCGCTGGGCGGCGCGGTGACCAGCCCCAACCAGGTGAACCTGGGCCGTCCCGCCTGGCGCTGAGCCAGCCGTCAATACCATGTTCATGCGTGGCCGGCCCCTCGGGGCCGGCCTTTTTCGTATGAGGCCGGTGCCTTAGCTCGCGGCCTGGGCATGCAGGATCTCCGGCGGGGCCGTGCGGCCACGCTTGGCCATCAGCTTGTTCAGCGCATGCACATAGGCCCGCGCGGAGGCCACGATCGTGTCGGTATCCGCCCCCTGCCCGTCCACCAGCTTGCCGTCCTCCTCCAGCCGCACGGTCACGCGCGCCTGGGCATCGGTGCCGCCGGTGACGGACTGCACGGCATAGAGCTTCAGGCCGGCACGGTGCGGGACGACCTGCTGCAGGGCATTGAAGGTGGCGTCCACGGCGCCGTCGCCACCGGCCACGCCATCGCACAGCTCGCCATCGACCTCCAGCGCCACGCTGGCAATGGGGCGGGTGCCCAGGCCGGTGGCCACCGTCATGGCGACCAGCTTCACGCGGTCATGGCCACGCACCACCTCGTCATCCACCAGCGCGACGATGTCCTCGTCGTAGACGACCTTCTTGCGGTCGGCCAGGTCCTTGAAGCGCTTGAAGGCGTCGTTCAACTGGTTGTCGCCCAGCGTGTAGCCCAGTGTGGACAGCTTGTCGCGGAAGGCGGCGCGGCCGGAATGCTTGCCCATGACCAGCGAGCTGGTGGTCCAGCCGATGCTCTCCGGCGTCATGATCTCGTAGGTCGCGCTGTCCTTCAGCATACCATCCTGGTGGATGCCGGACTCGTGCGCGAAGGCGTTGCGGCCGACGATGGCCTTGTTCGGCTGCACGTCGAAGCTGGTGATGGTGGCCAGCAGCCGGCTGGTGCGCAGGATATTCTGCGTGACGATGCCGGTGGTATAGGGGTGCAGGTCCGGCCGCGTGCGCAGCACCATCGCGACCTCTTCCAGCGCCGCGTTGCCGGCGCGCTCGCCGATACCGTTGATGGTGGCCTCGACCTGCCGCGCGCCGGCGGTCAGGCAGGCCAGGGTATTCGCCACCGCCATGCCCAGGTCGTCATGGTTATGGGCGGAGAATATCACCTGGTCCGCGCCCGGCACCCGTTCCCGCACGCTGTTAAAAATGTGGGCCATGTCGGCGGGCATGGCGTAGCCCACGGTGTCGGGGATGTTGATGGTGGTGGCGCCGGCGCGGATGGCGGCCTCGACGCAGCGGCACAGGAAATCCAGGTCGGTGCGGCTGCCATCCTCGGCGGACCATTCCACATCGGCCACGTGGTTGCGCGCCAGAGTGACGGATTTGGCGATGGCGTCCAGCACGTCCTCGCGGCTCATCCGCAGCTTGACGCGCATATGCAGGTCGCTGGTGGACAGGAAGGTATGGATGCGGCTGCGGGCGGCGGGCTTCACCGCCTCGGCCGCGCGCAGGATGTCGCCGGGTGCCGATCGCGACAGGCCGCAGACCACCGGCCCGTCCTTGGCAAAGCGGCCGGCAATGGACTGCACGCTGTCGAAATCGCCCTGGCTGGCGATGGGGAAGCCGGCTTCCATCACATCGACGCCCAGTTCCGCCAGGGCTTCCGCCATGCGCAGCTTCTCTTCCAGGTTCATGGAGAAGCCGGGGGATTGCTCGCCATCGCGCAGCGTGGTGTCGAAGACGATGACGCGGTTGGCCGCGATGGTGCCGAAGCTGGGGTGGTTAATGGCCATGGTGGCGTTCCTTCGTTGACTTTTGCCGGGCAGCAGAGGGCACGCGGGCCCGATTGGTCCCCCTGAGCGATGCCGGCAGGTCAGCCGGGCGTCACGCCCAGGGGCGGCTAAGTCGAAGGAGGAGGAGGCCGGGAAGCGCGCGCACAGCCACGCCGGACGAAGGTCCGGTCAGCAGCGGGTTGCAGCGCGCGGTTGCGGTCATGGAACCAACGATAGGCACAGGCGGGCGCCCCCGCAAGGGCGGAAATGCCCGCCGCGCGCCATGTCGGGCTTTGCCGCCCCTCAGGCTTTTTCACCGGTATAGCCGACCGTGCTGTTGCCCAGCCGGACGGTGGCCCAGAGGAAGGGCGCCATGGCCTCCGGCAGCAGGTTGATGCCGAGGCCCGGGCCATCCGGGATGCTGACCCGCCCTCCCTGGATGCGGCCTTCCGGCGGGTCGTCGGTGATCTCCACATAACCCTCCATCCCCTGCCACATCGGATAGATTTCCTGGATGGCGAAATTCGGGATGCAGGCGGCGAATTGCAGCGCCACCGCCGTCGCCAGCGGGCTGCCGCAGACATGGGGCTGCACGCGCATGCCATAGGCCTCGGCCATGGCGGCGATCTTCTTGCCCTCCATGATGCCGCCGGTGAGGCCCAGATCGGGCTGGATGATATCCACGGCGCGGGATTCCATCATCGGCAGGAAGCCGAAGCGGGTATAAAGCCGCTCCCCCGCCGCGACGGGCATGCGGATGCCGTCGGAAATCTTTTTCAGCGACGGCACGTCGAAGGGGTCGCAGGGCTCCTCGACAAAGAAAATATCGAACTGCTCGATTTTGCGGCAAAAGCGCATCGTCTCGTCCGTGGTCAGCCCGCCGCTGAGGTCGAGCATGATATCCACATCCGGCCCGACCGCCTGCCGCAGCGCCTCCACTTTCCGCAACGCCATGCTCATGGCCTCGCGGCTCAGGGCGCGGCGCGACGGGTGGCGGGAGGTCGCCTGCGGATGCGCCTCGCGATAGGCGAAGGGGTAGAATTTCAGCGCGTCATAGCCCTCGGCCACGGCCTTTTGCGCGGCCTCGACGAAGGGCTCGATCTCCCGATGCTCCTGCCCCCAGCCATTGTGGTAGAGGCGTACATCATCGCGCATCTTGCCACCCAGCAGCTCATAGACCGGCACGCCAAGGGCGCGGCCCTTGATGTCCCACAAAGCCTGCTCGATCGCGCTGATGGCGGAGAAGACGATGGGCCCGCCGCCCTTGGCCCAGAAGGTGTGGTCATACATCTCGGACCACAGCGCCTCGATGCGGAAGGGGTCTGCGCCGAGGATCATGCGCTCGGCGATATCGCGCAGCATGCCGGCGGCGGCGGTGGCGCCCAGGCCATAGGCGATGCCGGCCTCACCGATGCCGGTGATGCCCGCGTCGGTATCGATCTCGACGATGACAGGGTGCAGGCGGGCCATCCGGACGATGGAGATCCGGACTTCAGTGATCTTCATGATAAGCCTCGGGCAAGGGGCGGCGGGATGGGCTGTTCACGACAACCATATCAGCGCGGCCAGGGCCAGCAGCAAAGCCGGCGGCGTCACCACCAGCCCCACCCGCAGGAAGCCCGCCAGGCACCGACATGCAGGTTCTCCCGCCGGATCGCCAGCAGCCACAGGATGGTGGCGAGCGAGCCGGTGACGGAGAGGCTCGGCCCCAGGCCGATGCCGATCAGCACCGCCCCCGCCCGCTTCGGCGAAACCGCCGCCGTATGCACCACCGCGCCGGCCAGCAGCCCCGGCGGGCAGGTTGTTCACCAGGTTGGTCGCCACCGCCACCCAGCACGCCACTGCCCCAGGCGGCGGTGGCGGGCTCGGCCGCCGCGGCACCGCGCAGCGCCTGGATCAGCCAGGGCAGCAATGGCGTCTGCTCCAGCGCCTCCACCGCCACGAACAGGCCGGCGACCAGCGGCAGCACCGCCCAGGACACCCCCTTCAGCACCGCCAGCGGGTTCTGCCGTTGCGCCAGCAGCACCACCGCCACCGTCGCCAGCCCGTCCCGCACATCGGCCGGGAAGAAGTTCAGGCCATAACGTGCGTGGGTGGGGTGGCGCCTGACACGGCAGGGCGGGTCATCTGGCTCATTGGGGGGCCGCTCCGTGCTCTCAGGCAATGCCGCAACGGCGATAGGAAGGTTCGGTGCCGTGAAAGCCACGCCGGGGCTTTCACGGCACACCCGTTCCCTGGCGCTACCCCGGGCTAACCCGGCGGATGCACGCGCAGCCAGTGCCGCGCGATCTCCTCCCGCGTCGCCACCCAGACATCCGGGCAGGTTTTCACATGGTCCATGAAGCGGGCCAGGGCGGCGGCGCGGCCGGGGCGGCCGACGATGCGGCAATGCAGGCCGATGCTCATCATCTTCGGTGCCGTCTGGCCTTCTTCCCGCAGCACGTCGAAAGCATCGCGCAAATGCTGCGTGAAGGCGTCGTTGGAAGCGAAGCCCGGCGGAACCGCGTATTTCATGTCGTTATTGTCGAGCGTGTAGGGAACCACCAGCAACGGCTTGCCGGCGACCGTGACGTAGTAAGGCAGGTCGTCATCATAGGCATCGCTGTCGTAGAGAAAGCCACCATGCTCGGCCACCAGCCGCCGCGTCCGCTCGCTGATGCGCCCGGTATACCAGCCGACCGGCGCGCGGCCGGTGACGCGCGTGATGGTGGTGACGCAATCGGCGATGTGCTGGCGCTCGGTGGCCTCATCGACATTCTGGTAGTTGATCCAGCGCCAGCCATGGCTGGCGACCTCGTGCCCCGCTTCGGCGAAGGCCTGCCCCACCGCTGGGTTCAGTTCCAGCGCACGGCCGACACCATAGACGGTCAGCTTCATCTGGCGCTGCGCGAACATCCGCAGCACGCGCCAGACCCCGGCGCGGGCACCGTAGTCGAACTGGCTTTCCTTGCCGATATCGCGCTGGCCGAGCACCGGGTTCCCGCCCGGCGTCTCGTTCAGATAGACCTCGCTGCCGGCATCGCCGTTGAGGACGGTATTCTCACCCCCCTCTTCGTAATTCAGCACGAAAGAGACGGCGAGCTTCGCGCCGCCCGGCCATTGCGGGTCCGGCGGATGGGCGCCGTAGCCGGTGAAGTCGCGGGGGTAGCAGCTATCCGGGGCCAGGATCGTCATGAGGCCGAGCTTGGTGGGTGGGTGCGGCGGGCGTCAATGAAGGTTTTTGTTCGACGAAAGGAATATATTGACAAACAGGAAGATATAGGATTTTATTCAGAAAGATCGCGGGAGCCCTGCCCATGCCCCCCTTCAAAGCGTGCCGCGAAGATCGCCGCCCTGTCGGCAATGCCCGGGCCAATGCATCGCCGGATGTGCTCTGGGCCAAGGACGCACTGGCCTGCCTGGGGCGCTATCCACGCGGCGTTAAGCAGCGGCATGGTTATATCGGCCGCGCCTGCATCAGGCGATCGAAAGCTACCAGCGCGACCGGGCCTGCGGCGGGATAGTTTCATGGCGCCGGATGGCGAGACGGAAAGCACCCCCTGGGTGGAATTGGCTGGGTGGAACTGGCACGACTGGCGGGGAGGACGGGCCGATGAGCGGGTGGTGGACCAATACGCCCCGGCTGGGCAACAAGAATCAAGAATAGCGAGACGGCCCGCAGGATCTTCGAGCCCACGGAGGAGGACGCCTATTCCTTCATGAGCGCGGCACAGGCGACCTTCGACCATGCCGGCCTGGAAACCGCGGCCGATCATCTGGCGCGGTATCGCGGCGGCACGGGTGAGCAACGGGGCTTATTCCAGCGCCGAGATCGACAAGCACCGCGTCTTCTCCAGGGCGGAGGATGCGAACCGGTCCAAATTCGAAGGCTGGACCTTTATCGGGGACACCAATACCAAAAAGGTCAATGACGCATTGCTGGCATTGCGGGATGGCGAGACCGCCGAGTTCGAGGATCAGTCGATCAATCTGCCGGAAAACGGGCGCCCCATGCACCTGGAGAAACTGGATCAATGCGGCGTTCTGCGCGCCGCGCTGACCATGGCCGATGGGGAGTAAGGAAGTAAGACAGTAAGGAACCAGATGAAAAATGGGGTTCGGGAAATGCCTTCCCCGGCCTTTCACCGCCGTCAGGACAGCCGCACCATCAGGATCTCGGGCGCCACGCCGAAGCGCACCGGCAGCACGCTGCATCCCAGCCCGCCGGAGACGATCAGCCGCCTGCCCTCTTCCTCCACCAGCCCATAGACGAAGCGCTGCCCGTAGCGGGAGCCGACAACGGGCGCCCAGCCAAACAGCCGCACCTGCCCGCCATGGGTATGGCCCGAGAGAGTCAGCGCCACCCGCTTCGGCACATTGACGAACTGGTCCGGCTCATGCGCCATCAGGATGGCCGGGGCGTCGTCGCCCGCCAGCGGCGCCAGCGTGGCGGCCAGGTTGTCAGCACCGCGGAACCGGCCCATCCCGAGCCGGAAGGCCAGCATGCTGTCGGCGCCGCAGAGCCAGACGCCCTCGCCATGCGGCAGGCGCACCGCGTCATTGGCCAGTACGCTGAAGCCCGCCTGGCGCAACAGCGGCTCCATGGCCGGCGACCCCTGCCTCGCCTGCTGCACCGCCAGATCGTCCCACCAGTCATGGTTACCGAGAACGGCGAATTTACCCAGCGGCGCCTGCAATTCAGCCAGGGCGCCGACCACCTCGGGCATTGGCAGGCGGCGGCGCGCCCAGCGGAAATGACTGGGAATATCGCCCAGCAGCAGGTGAGCGTCCGGCTTCAGCGCATTGGCGGTGGCGACGATCCGCTGGATGCGGTCCATCGGCATCCAGGGCTCGTTGGCATGCAGGTCGGCCAGGACACAGAGCGAGAGCGGCGGCCGGGCGCCCCAGCCCGGCAGCTTCAGGTGGTACTCGCGCACCACCAGCAACAGGCCGGGCTCGACAATGACGGCGAAGGCCGAGGTGGCGCCGCCGGCCGTCAGCCAGGCCGCGCCACCCGCCAGCAGGCGTCGCCGGGTCAGCCAGGGCAAGCGGGCGGCCTCAGGATTTCGGGGCGTCGGCCGGGACCGCGCCGTGTACCAGGGCCTGGATGAAGGCCAGCTTCTCCACCACCGCCGGCGACAATACGAAGGGGTAGAGGTCGGCCGCGCCCATGCAGCGGTTCAGGCTGTTGACGGTGGCGGTCAGCGGCACCCAGGCCTCGATCACAGCGCGGATGTCCTTGGTGCGGTAGGGGTCGAAATCCACCTCCGTGGCCAGTTCGCCGGTGCGGTCGGCCCGTGGCGCGATGCCCAGGCCGAAGGCGCGGGCCATTTCCAGCGTATCCACGATATGCAGGTAATGCGCCCAGGTCTCCGCGAAATCCTCCCACGGATGGGCGGTGGCATAGGCGCTGACGAAATTCTCCTGCCAGTCCGGGGGCGGGCCTTCCTTGTAGTGGCGCTGCAGGGCCGCGCTGTAATCCTGGGTATCGTCGCCGAAGACGGCGCGGCATTCGTCGAGCCGCCCGCCATCGCGCACCAGCCGGTCCCAGAAGTAATGGCCGGTTTCATGGCGGAAATGGCCCAGCAGGGTGCGGTAGGGCTCGCCCATGGCGGTGCGGCGCTTCACCCGCTCGGCATCGTCGGCCTCGACCAGCGCCAGGGTGATCAGGCCGTCATCATGGCCGGTCATCACCTGCTGCCCGACTTCCGGCGCATCGGCCAGGAAGTCGAAGGCCAGCCCGTTCTCCGGGTCCTCCAGCCGGCTGACCAGCGGCAGACGCAGGCGGATGAAGCTGTAGAAGGCGCGGCGCTTGGCGGCCTCGATCTTCTGCCAGCGTTCCTTGTTCACGGGGTCGGAAATGTCGGGGATGATGTGGTTGTGCCGGCAGGCGAGACAGAGTTTGTCCTCGCTCCCGGCCGGCACCATCCAGTTGCAGGCCTCGTGCCGGGCATTGCCGCAGAAGCGGTAGAGCTGAGACTGGTCGGCCTTCGGCCGCCACAGGTCCTTCCGCTCCTCCACATCCTCGGGGTCGAGCGCCGAGAGCACGTTCGGCCCCGACAGGTAGCCAAGCGTGACGCCGCATTTCACGCAGAGCGTATTCTCGAAATAGAGGAGCTGTCCGCAGACCTGGCAGTTGAAAAGGCGCATGGATTCCGTTCCCGTCCGGGACCGGCCCGGCGTGTGGCAAGCAGAATGCCCGATATCCACCGCGGTTGCGCCCCACGCCGAAGAATAGCGGGGCTTCACGGGGAGGGGCCGAAAGACCTCTCCCCGGTAGCGTAATGCTTAGTTCTTGGCCTTGTCGACCAGGGCGCCCTTGGTGATCCAGGGCATCATGCCCCGCAGCTTGGCGCCGACTTCCTCGATGGAATGCTCGGACAGGCGGCGGCGGGTGGCCTTGAAGCTGGCCTGGTTCACCTTGTTCTCCAGCATCCAGTCACGCGTGAACTTGCCGGACTGAATGTCGGTCAGCACGCGCTTCATCTCGGCCTTGGTCTCGGACGTGATGATGCGGGGGCCGGTGACGTACTCGCCATACTCGGCCGTGTTGCTGATCGAGTAGTTCATGTTGGCGATGCCGCCCTCGTAGATGAGGTCGACGATCAGCTTCACTTCGTGCAGGCACTCGAAATAGGCCATCTCGGGGGCGTAGCCGGCTTCCACCAGCGTCTCGTAGCCCGCCTTGATCAGCTCCACCAAGCCACCGCACAGCACCACCTGCTCGCCGAACAGGTCGGTTTCGCATTCCTCGCGGAAGGTGGTCTCAATGATGCCCGAACGGCCACCGCCAATGGCGGAAGCATAGGACAGCGCGATTTCCAGCGCGTTGCCGGACGGGTTCTGGTCCACTGCCACCAGGCAGGGCACGCCGCCGCCCTTCTGGTACTCGCCGCGCACCGTGTGGCCCGGGCCCTTCGGCGCGATCATGAACACGTCGATGTCGGGGCGGGCCTCGATCAGGTTGAAGTGCACGTTCAGGCCATGCGCGAAGGCCAGAGCGGCGCCTTCCTTCATGTTGGCGTGCAGGTGGTCGCGGTACAGGTCGCCCTGGCCCTCATCGGGCGTCAGCACCATCACCACATCGGCCCACTTCGCGGCCTCGGCCGGGGAGAGCACCTTGAAGCCGGCGGCCTCGGCCTTCTTGGCCGACGGGCCGGGGCGCAGGCCGATGACCAGGTCGGTCATGCCGGAATCACGCATGTTCATGGCATGGGCATGGCCCTGGCTGCCGAAGCCGATGACCGCGACCTTGCGGGCCTTGATCAGGTTCACATCGGCATCGCGGTCGTAGTAAACGCGCATCTCGCGCACTCCCCAGTTCAGGACTTGGAAAAAAGCAGGATCACGGCCGCAGGCTGGACGTGCCGCGCACAATGGCGACGGCGCCCGTGCGCGAGACCTCGGCCAGTCCGATCGGCCGCATCAGGTTGATGAAGGCGTCGAGCTTCTCGCCGCTGCCCGTCATCTCGAAGACGAAGCTTTCCGTCGTCGCGTCCACCACGCGGGCGCGGAAGGCATCCGCCAGGCGCAGCGCCTCCATCCGGTGCTCACCACTGGCCACCACTTTGATCAGCGCCAGCTCCCGCGACAGGTGCGGGCCTTCCAGCGTCAGGTCGGAAACCTTGTGGACGGGAACCAGCCGGTCGAGCTGCGCCTTGATCTGCTCGATCACCATCTCGGTGCCGGTGGTGACGATGGTGATGCGCGAGAGGCGCCCATGCTCGTCCACCGGCGCCACGGTCAGGCTGTCGATATTGTAGCCGCGGCCGGAGAAGAGGCCGATGACGCGCGCCAGCACGCCGGCCTCGTTCTCCACCAGCACGGCGATGGTCGCCGCGCGCTGCGCGTTCTCATTGTGATCAGACATGGTCGTTCCGATGCGGCGGGAGGAAGGGTGGCGCAGTTCAGGCTGGCCGGGTCAGACCAGCACCTTCCCCTCATCCGTCACTCCGGTGATGCCGCCTTCCTGCCCCGCTGCCAGCAGCATCTCGTTATGCGCGGCGCCGGACGGGATCATCGGGAAGACATTCTCGCGCTCGTCCACCGCGCAATCGACGATCACCGGCCCGTCGATCGCGATCATCTCGCGGATCACGCGGTCCAGGTCGTCCGCAGCCTCGACGCGCATGCCGGTGCCATGGAAGCTTTCCGCCAGCTTCACGAAATCAGGCAGCGCGGCGCTGTAGCTTTCGGAATAGCGGCCGCCATGCAGCAGTTCCTGCCACTGCCGCACCATGCCCATGTACTGGTTGTTCAGGATAAAGACCTTCACGGGCAGTCGGTACTGCGCCAGCGTCGCCATTTCCTGGATGTTCATCAGGATCGAGGCCTCGCCGGCGATGTCGATGCACAGCGCATCCGGGTGCGCCACCTGCACGCCCATCGCGGCCGGCAGGCCGTAGCCCATGGTGCCGAGCCCGCCCGAGGTCATCCAGCGGTTGGGCTTCTCGAAGCCGAAATACTGGGCGGCCCACATCTGGTGCTGGCCGACCTCGGTGGAGATGAAGGTCTCGCGGCCGCTTTCCTTCGTCAGCTCGTACAGGCGCTTCACCGCGTGCTGCGGCTTCAGGATCTTGCCTTCCTGCACGTAGCCCAGGCACTTCTTGCCGCGCCATTCGTCGATCTGGCGCCACCAGGACGCGATGGCCCCGCGGTCCTGCTGGACAGGCTCGGCCTCCCAGGCCGCGATCATGGCGCGCAGGATGGCGGCGGCGTCGCCCACCACCGGCACCTCGACCTTGACGTTCTTGTTGATCGAGGACGGGTCGATATCAGCGTGGATCTTCAGCGAATTCGGTGCGAAGGCGTTCAGCCGGCCGGTCACGCGGTCATCGAACCGGGCGCCGATATTGAACATCACGTCGCACCCATGCATGGCGAGATTCGCCTCGTAGGTGCCGTGCATACCCAGCATTCCCAGGAACTGGGGGTCGCTGGCCGGGTAGGCGCCCAGGCCCATCAGCGTATTGGTGCAGGGCAGCCCGGCCATGCGCACGAACTTGGTCAGCAGCGCCGAAGCCTCGGGGCCCGCGTTGATCACGCCGCCGCCGGCATAGACCACCGGGCGCTTCGCTGCCTTCAGCATGGCCACGGCCTTGCGGATCTGCCCCGCATCGGGCTCCACCTGCGGGCGGTAGCTGCGGTGCTCCTGCTTCGGCGCCTCGGTATAGGGGCCCTTGCCGATCAGGATATCCTTCGGCAGGTCGACCACCACCGGGCCAGGGCGGCCGGAGCGCGCCACGTAGAAGGCCTCATGCACCGTACGGGCGAGATCGCCGATGCGCTTGACCAGGTAATTGTGCTTGGTCGCCGGGCGGGTGATGCCGGTGGTGTCGGCTTCCTGGAAGGCGTCGTTGCCGATCAGGTGCGTCGGCACCTGCCCGGTCAGGCAGACGATGGGGATACTGTCCAGCAGCGCGTCCACCAGGCCCGTCACCGCATTGGTGGCGCCGGGGCCGGAGGTCACCAGCACGCAGCCCACCTTGCCGGTGGAGCGCGCATAACCCTCGGCCGCATGCACCGCCGCCTGCTCGTGCCGCACCAGAATGTGACGAATGGCGTTCTGCTGGTAGATGGCGTCGTAGATCGGCAGGACCGCGCCGCCGGGATAGCCGAAGATAACGTCTACGCCCTGTTCCTTCAGCGCGCGCAGGACGATCTCGGCACCCGTCAGGATCGGGGTGTCGGACGCGGCGGGAAGGGTCTGGGGAGACATGATGTTCTACGTGCTTCCTGGTCTGTCTGGCTGGCGGGGCGGAGCTTCGCCTCGCGGGTAGCCCGGGTCTAACGCGCCTGCCCGGCGTCCGTCAACGCCGGCAATCAATAAAAGCGATAATTTCCGCCCATTCTCTTTCTGAAAATTGCTCCAGACCCGTCACTCGCGCATAGATCGTATGCGTGCCTGTCACATCCGCGAGTGGTTGGTGCCGGAACCACGTCGCCTGGCGCTTGGTATATTGCCCGATAGCGAGGCAGGCCCGCCGCCCCGCCTCCTCCATGCTCATCCGGCCGCCGAGCACCGCCGAGATTTCCGGCACGCCATGCGCCCGCATCGCCGGCAGTGCCGGGTCCAGCTTGGCGGCGAGCAGCGCCCGCACTTCCTCCACCGCCCCCGCGCCGGCCATGCCCTGCCAGCGCTGCCCGATGGCGGCCCGGAGGGCATCACGCGGCGGGTCCAGCCGGATGGCGGCGAAGCGCCAGGGGGCCGGGCCGGTGCCGGATTCCGCCTGCCAGGAGGCCAGCCCCCGCCCGGTGGCGCGCCAGACCTCCCAGGCCCGTGCCAGCCGCTGGCTGTCGCTGGGGCGCAGCTTCGCGCCGGTCTCCGGGTCGGCTTCCATCAGCCGGGCATGCAGGGCGGCGGGGCCGCTGGTGGCCAGCAGGCCCCGGGCCTCGGCCCGCGCCTCGGGCGGGATTGGGGGGATATCGTTCAGCCCATCCGTCAGGGCCCGAAAATACAACCCGGTGCCGCCGCAGAGAATCGGCAGCCGCGCCCGCCCCATTTCCTCCAGGGCCCGGCGCCGCCACCAGGCCACGCTGGCGGCCTCGCCCGGCGGATGTACGCCATAGAGCCGGTGGGGCGCCCTCGCCTCCTCCTCCGGGCTCGGGCGCGCGGTCAGCACCCGCAGCCCGTCATAGACCTGCATGCTGTCGGTATTGATGACGGTGCCGCCCAGCCGTTCCGCCAGGGCGAGCGCCAGCGCCGACTTGCCGCTGGCCGTGGGCCCCGCCACCAGCAGCGCAAAAGGTTGATCCGTCATGGCCGCGCGGGCATGGTCCCGCCCCAATGTCTCATATGCTCACCCTGATCGCGCCCGCAGGAATCCTGCAGGCGCCCCTCGTCGCGCGCGTTCGCGCGGCCCTTCTCGACCTTGGCGGACAGGCCGGTACGCCGGACTGGCTGGCGGAGGGCGAGGCCGCCGACCTGCCCTTCGCCATGCTGGCGCCGGAACAGGCGGATGCCATCGCCCGCGCCGCATTGGAAGGGGTTTCGGTCGATTGCATCGCGCAGCTGGCGGAAGGCCGCCGCAAGATGCTGCTGGTCGCGGACATGGACAGCACCATCATCACCGCCGAGACGCTGGACGAACTGGCCGCCTTCGCCGGCGTGCAGGACCAGATCGCTGCCATCACCCGGCGCAGCATGAATGGCGAGATCGACTTCGCCACCTCCCTCCGCGAGCGGGTGGCGATGATCGCCGGCCTGGGGCTGGAGGCCCTGCAGAAGACCTGGGCCGGGATCGAGATCATGCCGGGCGCCAAGACCCTGGTGCGCACCATGGCGGCGCATGGCGCGCATTGCGCCATCGCCTCGGGCGGCTTCACCTGGTTCACGGAGCGCGTGGCGAAAAAGGTCGGCTTCCAGAGCCACCACGCCAATATCCTGCTGGATGACGGCCATGCCCTGACCGGCAAGGTCGAGGAACCGGTCTTCGACCGCGATGCCAAGCTGGCCATCCTGAAGAAGCTGGCCGCCGACCTGCACCTGCCCCTGGCCGCCACCGCCGCCGTGGGAGATGGCGCCAACGACCTGGCGATGCTGGGGGCCGCGGGGCTGGGGGTCGCCTTCCGCGCCAAGCCCGTGGTCGCCGCCAGCGCCCGGGCGCGGGTGGACCATGCCGACCTGCGGGCCCTGCTCTACGCCCAGGGCTACCGCGCCAGCGAATTCAGGGCCTGAAAACAGGACAGGGGGGCCGAAGCCCCCCTGCCTGACGGCTTTGGATGCCGGCCGGCTCAGCCGGGACGGCCGCTATCGGCCCGCAGGCGCAGCGGCACGAAGCGCTGCCCCTGGCCATTCTCGATCAACAGCAGGGCGCTCGGGCGGTTGGTCTTGCGCAGCCGCTCGATCTGGTCGCGCACCTCCTGCGGGGTGGTCACGCGGTTCTGCTGCACTTCCACGATCAGGTCGCCGGGCGCGATGCCGCGCTCGGCGGCGCTGCTGCCGGCGGCCACGTCGGTCACCACCACGCCGCGGGCTTCGTCGCGCAGGCTGAAGCGCTCCTTCAGCTCGGCATTGATGGGGGAGACCTTCAGGCCCAGCCCGGCCAGTTCCAGCGCCCCACCGGGGCTCGGGGTCTGCTGCGGGGCGGCGGTCGCGGCGGCCTGCTGGTCGTTCGGCAGCTCGGCCACCGTGATCTTCAGCTCCTTCTCGGCGCCACCGCGCCAGACGGTCATCGGCGCCTCGGTGCCCACCGGCGTCTCGGCGACGATACGCGGCAGGTTGCGCATCTCGCGCACTTCCTGGCCATTGAAGCGCAGGATCACGTCGCCGTTCTGCACGCCGGCCTTGGCGGCCGGGCCGTCCTCCTGCGCGCGGGCCACCAGGGCGCCACGGGCGCCGCCGGGCACGGTCAGGCTCTCGGCGATCTCGTCCGTCACCTGCTGGATGTTCACGCCGACCCAGCCGCGCCGCACCCGGCCGCCGTTGCGCAATTGCGCCACGATGTTCTGGGCCAGGTTGGACGGAATGGCGAAGCCGATGCCGATGGACCCGCCGGAGGGCGAGACGATGGCGGTGTTGATGCCCACCACCTCGCCGCGCACGTTGAACAGCGGGCCGCCGGAATTGCCACGGTTGATGGCCGCATCCGTCTGGATGAAGTCGTCATACGGGCCGGCATTGATGTTGCGGCCGCGCGCCGAGACGATGCCGGCGGTGACGCTGCCGCCGAAGCCCAGCGGGTTGCCGATGGCCAGCACCCAGTCGCCGACCTCGGCGGTGTCGGAGTCACCGAAAGGTACGACAGGCAGCGGCTTGTCGCTCTTGACCCGCAGCACGGCCAGATCGGTGCGCGTGTCGACGCCCACCAGCTCGGCCTTCAGCGTGGTGTTGTCGTGCAGCACGACGTTGATCTCGTCGGCACCGTCGACCACGTGGTTGTTGGTCACGATGATGCCCGAGGCATCGATGATGAAGCCGGAGCCCTGGCTCTGCGCCCGGCGCTGCGGGCCGCCGCCCGGCGGCTGGCCGGGGCGGCCGCGCTGCTGGCGGTCGAAGAAGTCGCGGAACAACTCCTCGAACGGGCTGCCCGGCGGGGCCTGCGGCATTTCCGGCGCATCGGGCCGGCCGGCGCGCGCGCCACCGATTGCCTGGCTGGTCTGGATATTGACCACCGAGGGCAGCAGGCGGCGGGCCAGCGGCGCGAATGTTTCAGGGGTGCTCACGGCGGCGGGCGCCGTGGGCGTAGTGCTCGGCGCCGGGGCGGCCTGCTGGGCCAACGCCGGCAGCGGCGCTGCCAACGGGGCCGCGGCAACCGCGGCGGCGAACATCATGGAGGCGAGACGCATCGGCAGAACCTCGCTTTCGACCAGAAGACAGGCCGCATGGATAGGAGATGAAGATGGGGCCACCCGCCGGAAAGGCAAAGGGTATGCCCCGCGCCATCATGAGAAAGCTCAACACGCGGGGGGGTGCAAGGGATGCGCCGCCGCCGTGACAATCCGAAACTAGCGCCGGCCGAAACCAGCGCCACCCGAAACCAGCGCGGATCGGGCGCGGGCGGAATCATCCCCTGTGCCGTGTTCGTCCCGCCGGCGGGTGGGCCCGATGGCCCACCCGTCGGCGGAAGCGCCCGTCAGGGCGCCGGGGCGGGTTGTGGCGCCGGCGCCTGTTCCAGCGCGGGCGCGACCGGTGTCGGCCGCACCGGCTCGCTCACCCCCGGCAGGGGCACACCGGGCTGGCTGGAGCGGAAGTAGCGGAAGAATTCCGAATCCGGCGTCAGCACCAGCCGGGCATCACCTTCCGAGAAGGCCTCCCGATACGCCTGCATGGTCCGCCAGAACTGGAAGAACTGCGGGTCGCGCTGGAAGGCTTCGGCGAAGAGGCCGATCGCCTCCTGCTCGCCCTGGCCGCGCAGCACGTCGGCCTGGGCCTGGCTTTCGGCCAGCAGCACGGTGCGCTCGCGGTCGGCGCCGGCGCGGACGCGGGCGGCCACCTCGGCACCCTCGGCCCGGGCCTCGCGCGCTACCCGCTCACGCTCGGACTGCATGCGGTTCAGCACGGCCTGCGTATTCTCTTCCGGCAGGTCGGCGCGACGGATGCGCACATCCTCCACCCCGATGCCGAAGCGCCGGGCCTCCTCGTTCACCTGCCGCTTGATCTCGTTCATGATCCGCTGGCGGTCGGCCGAGAGCACGGCCAGCAGCGGCTCGCTGCCCAGCACCCGCCGCAGCGAGGAGGACACGATCGAGGACAGCCGGCCGCGGATGCCCGCTTCCTGCGCGCCCGAGGTCTGGAAGAACAGCAGCGGGTCGGTGATGCGGAAGCGGGTGAAGCTGTCCACGGTCAGCCGGCGCTGGTCGCCCAGGATCACTTCCTCGCCCGCCGCGTCGAAATCCAGCAGACGCCGGTCGAAGGAGACGATGGACTGGATGAAGGGGATCTTGGCGTGCAGGCCGGGCTTGTCGATCACGCGGATCGGCTGGCCGAACTGGGTGATCATCACCTGCTCGGTCTGCTGCACGGTGAACAGGGTGGATGCGGTGGCGACCACCGCGACGACGGCGATACCCGCCAGCAGGAGCATGCGGTTCATCGGGCGGCTCCCGGGTTGGGCGTGGCTGGCGGGGCCACCGGGCGGGCCGGGCGGTCGATCAGGCCCGGCGGCGCGGGCGCGGCGGCGCGGGGCTGGTTGCCCACGCCCTGGGCACTGGCCCCTTCCCCACCCAGCGGCAGGTAGGGCACGACGCCCTGCAACCGGTCATCCACGATGATCTTGGGGTTGCGGCGCAGGATCTCTTCCATCGTTTCCAGGTACAGGCGGCGCACCGTCACGTCCTTCGCCACCTGGTAGGCGGAGAGCACGCTGAGGAAGCGCGCGGCCTCACCACGGGCGCGGGCGACATTGCTTTCCTTAAAGCCTTCGGCCTCCTGCACCAGCCGCTGACCCTCGCCGCGGGCGCGGGGGATGATGTCGTTGCGGTAAGCCTCGGCCTCGTTGCGGGCGCGCTCGCGGTCGGCATTGGCGCGCTGCACGTCGCGGAAGGCGTCGATGACAGCCGGGGGCGGATCGACCTTCAGCAGCTGGATCTGGGTGATCTCGATACCCGAGCCATACTGGTCCAGGATGAACTGCGAGCCCTGCAGCACGGCCTGCTCGATCTGCGCGCGGGCCTCTGTCAGGGCCGGCTGGATGGGGGTACGGCCCACCACCTCGCGCATCACGCTCTCGGCGGCCGACTTCACGGTGGCATCGGGGTTGCGGGTCTGGAACAGGTACTGGCCGGCATCGCGGATACGCCAGAACACCGCGAAGTCGATGTCGATGATGTTCTCATCGCCAGTCAGCATCATGCTCTCCTCCAGCACGTCCCGGGCGGAGACCGGGCGCTGGAGCGGCGAGTCATTGGCGCCGCGGAAGCCGACATCGATGCGGTTGATGCGCGTCACGCGCGGCGTCGTCACGCTGTCCACCGGCCAGGGCAGGCGATAGTTCAGGCCCGGCTGGGTGGTCTCGTGGAAGGCGCCGAAGCGCATCACCACGCCCTGCTCGTCGGGCTGGACGCGATAGATGCCACTGGCGGCCCAGACGGCCAACAGCGCCACGGCGCCGGCCACGACCCACTTGCCGCTGATGCCGCCGCCCATGCCACCACCGCCCGGCAGGATGCGCCGCAGCGCAGCCTGGGCCTGGCGGATCGCCTCATCCAGGTCGGGGCCACCGCCACCTTGCTTATTGGGTCCCCGGCCACCACCCGGCGGCGGGGTTCCCCACGGGCCACCCGGGCGTGGATTGCCCCAGGGGCTGCCCCCGGAGTTCTGACCACCATTATTGTTCCAGGGCATCGGCCGGCACATCTCCCGTAACGTGTCGTCGCACGCCGCGCATTGTGCGCGGTGGTCGCAAGGTCGTGGCCGCCTGCGCGGCCGTCGCAAGTCCCGGCCGCTTACGCGGCTGTCGCATTATGGCCGCTTGCGCGGCTGTCGCCCACCATGGCCGCCTGCGCGGCCGTCATATCCGGCCGCTTGCGCGGCTCTCGTTTATCATAGCCGCCCTCGGCCGTTCTCTCTCGTGGCCGCCTTCGCGGCTGTCGTAGCCCACCCCGGCCGCTTGCGCGGCTGCCGCAATCATCCCGCCCGCCGTCGGCTGCCGCAAGGGCCGGCTGCCGCTCCCTCACTCCGTCAGGCCGCCTGCGTGGTCGACGCAGGTCGTGGCCGCTTGCGCGAGGCGGGTGCATGCGCGACAGGGCCAGACCATATGTCGTCCTGTCCGGGCCATGGCGCAATGCGTGAGCACGCACGTCACAGCGGGGGCGTGGCCGATATTGTCCGGGGATAAGGAGTTTTCAAGCGATGGCGGAGACGCTGGCGGACGTGGTGCGGCAGGCCCTGGCCGGGATTCGCGACCCCGAAACCGGAAAAGACGTGGTGTCCAGTGGCATGTTGCAAGGGCTCTCGGCGCGGGACGGGCTGGTGCAATTCGCGCTCGCCGTGCCACGGGAACGCGCCCGCGCCCTGGAACCGCTCCGCGCGGCGGCCGAGCGGGCGGCGGCGGCGGTGCCCGGCGTGCTCTCGGCCACCTGCGTCCTGACGGCGCATCGCGACATCGCGGTGGCCCCGCCCACCGGCCAGGCGCATGACCATGCCGGCCACGGCCACGGCCACGCCCCGAACCCCGCCGGCCCGGCCCCCGGCAGCGCCCGCGCCACCCGCCCGCCCGCCGGCCAGGGGGTGATGCTGCTGCCGGACGTGCGCGCCATCGTCGCCATCGCCTCGGGCAAGGGGGGGGTCGGCAAGTCCACCACCGCCGTCAACCTGGCGGTCTCGCTGGCCGCCGCCGGGCTGAAGGTCGGGCTGCTGGACGCCGATATCTATGGCCCCTCCCTGCCCCAGATGCTCGGTACACGGGAGAAGCCGCGCGCCACCGGCGGCCGGATCATCCCTGTCTCCCGCTGGGGCCTGAAGGCCATGTCCATCGGCTTCCTGGTCGAGGAGGAGACGCCGATGGTCTGGCGCGGCCCCATGGTGATGGGCGCGCTGGAACAGATGCTGGGCCAGGTGGAATGGGGGCCGCTGGATATCATGATCGTCGACATGCCCCCCGGCACCGGCGATGCCCAGTTGACCATGAGCCAGCGGGTGCCGCTGGCCGGCGCCGTCATTGTCTCCACGCCCCAGGACGTGGCGCTGATCGACGCCCGGCGCGGCGTGCGGATGTTCGAGAAGGTCAATGTCCCGGTGCTGGGACTGATCGAGAACATGTCCTATTTCTGCTGCCCCAACTGCAACCACCGCTCCGAAATTTTCGGCCATGGCGGCGCGCGGGCGGAGGCGGAGCGGATGAAGGTGGAATTCCTGGGCGAATTGCCGCTGAAGCTCGCCATCCGGGAACTGGCCGATGCCGGCACCCCCATCGCGATCGCCCGGCCAGAGAGCGACGAGGCGAAAGCCTACCATGCCATCGCCGCACGGCTGCGTTCCAAGGTGCTGGAGGGTGCGGCCACCGTCGCGCCCCGTTTCGTGGTGGAGTAACGCGCATGTCTGAAAGCGGCCTTCAGGTCGGGTTCATCCTGTTCCCTGATCTCATGCACCTGGATTTCGCCGGGCCCTGGGACGTGCTGGCCAACCTGCCGGGGGCCACCCTGCATGCCGTGGCGCGCGACCTCTCGCCGGTCCGCAGCAGCAGCGGGCTGTCGGTGGTGCCGGGCGTGACTTTCGCCGATTGCCCGCAACTGGACCTGATCTGCGTCCCCGGTGGCCCCGGCCACCTGCGCGCCATGGAGGACCCGGCGCTGCTGGACTTCCTGCGGCGGCAGGAGCCCGGTTGCCGCTTCGTCACCGCCGTCTGCACCGGCGCGCTGGTGCTGGCGGCGGCGGGGCTGCTGACAGGTTACGAGGCTACCACCCACTGGAACTCGCATGACCGGCTGGCCCGCTTCGGCGCCATCCCGAAGCATGGGCGCGTGGTGGTGGACCGCAACCGCATAACCGGCGGCGGCGTCACCGCCGGCATCGATTTCGGCCTGACCATGCTGGCCGCCCTCCAGGGCGAGGCGCTGGCCCGGCGGGTGCAGCTTGGCATCGAATACGCGCCCGAGCCGCCCTTCCCCGGTGCCGGCAGCCCCGAGGGCGCGGACGAGGCGACGCTGGAGGCGGTGCGCGAGAAGACCGCCCCCTACCGTGCCGCCATGGCCGAGGTCGATGCCCGCGCGGCCGCCCGGCTGGATCAGCCTTCCGCCGCCACCTCGTAATCCGCCGCCAGGCGCAGGTCGCGCAGCGGGCGCACCCGGTCGATCGATTCCTGATAGGTCGGGTGCGCCTTGTAGGCGGCCAGCGCGGCGGCATCGGCGAACTCGCCATAGACCACCACGTCCACCTCGTTGCCGAGCTGGTCCATCCGGCCGTTCAGCGTGACCTCCAGCCGGCCGGCATGGGGGATGGTCTTCAGGATCGAGAGTCCTTCGAGCACCGCACCGGTATCCTCGCGGTGGCGGGCGCGGAAAAAGACGATGTGGCGGATCATGCCATGCTCCTGTGAAAGGTCCGCGGGGCCAGGTCGTGACCGCTTAGGGTGGAATCACCGCAAAGCGTGAATTACACGAAAAAACAACATGCTGGAGCATAGTGAGCCCCTGCGGGCGGAACCTGCTCTAGGTGGCGGCCAGCAGCGCATCGGTCTCGGCGGCGCTGGGCATGGCAGCGGCGGCGCCGGCGCGCCCCACCGCGATGGCCGCGGCCGCCGAGG
>JAQGHX010000001.1 GCA_028288745.1 Roseomonas sp.
CACCAGATGTATGCCGCGCAACTCACGTCCCTGCTTTCCACGGGACACCGCGCGCTGGGCGAACGGTGCGGAAGCGCCGCCGGTGAATGCGGCGGCGCCATCAGGGCAGCGGGCCCCTGCCCAGCGCGGGGTTCAGGTAGCCCAGCACGGCGTCGCCCAACATGCGTTTGTGCCGCTGCTTCTGGTCCTCCGCCCCCAGGTCGCGCTGGAACAGCCGCCCGAAGGTGTGGCGGTTGGACACGCGGTAGAAGCAGAACGCGCTGATCATCATGTGCACGTCCACCGGGTCTATCCCGGCGCGGAACAGGCCCTCGCGCTGCCCACGCGCCAGAATGTCCGCCAACATCTCGATGACTGTGACGTTGAGGTTCTGGATCACCTCGGATTGCGCCACGTATTTTCCGTGGTGGATATTCTCGATACTGACCAGCCGGATGAATTCCGGGTGCGCTTCCTGATAGTCCAGCGTGAACTCGATCATGCGTCGGATCGCGTCGGGCGGCGTTAGCGAGAGCAGGTCGAGCTGCTGCTCGATGGCGCGGATATCGCCATAGGCCTGCTCCAGCACCGCCAGGTACAGGCCCTCCTTGCTCCCGAAGTAATAGTAGATCATCCGCTTGGCGGTCCGGGTGCGTGCCGCGATGGCGTCCACCCGAGCGCCGCTCAGCCCGTGCCGGGCGAATTCCTCCCGCGCCACGGCCAGGATTTCCTGGCGCGTGCGGTCGGCATCGGGGCGGCGGATGCGCGCGGGTGCCGGACGTTCCTTGGCTATCGGCGCGGTCAGGATATCCGGTCCTTTCTCTCCCCATTGACGGGCCCGCCGGGCGGGGCGGTGGCGGGAAAGGGTAGCATCGCCCGCCGCACCTGTCGCGCCGCGGCGATGCTCCCTCCCGCCGGCCTTACTCGGCCGAGATGCCGCGGGTGCGGATCACGTCGCCCCATTTCGCGCTCTCGGCCGCGAGATAAGCCGGGAACTCGGCGGGGGAGCCGACCGTCGGGAAGTTCGAGGCCTGGCGCAGCCGTTGCAGCACGCCCTCGTCCTTCAGCGCGGCGACGAGCGCCGTGTGCAGGCGCTGCACCACCGGCTCCGGCGTGCCGGCCGGCGCCAGCAGCGCGAATTGCGACGAGCATTCGAAGCCCGGCAGGCCGGATTCAGCAATGGTCGGGATTTCGGGCGTCAGCGGGTTGCGCTGCAGGCTGCTGACGCCGATGCCGATGGCCTCCTTCGACTGCATCAGCGGCAAGGCCGTCACGGCATCGACGAAAGCCATCTGGACCTCGCCCGCGAGCAGCGCCTGCACCGCCGGCGCGCCGCCCCGATAGGTGACGTTCAGCACGTCGATCCCGGCCATCTTCAGGAACAGCTCCGTCGCCAGATGGGCGGAGGAACCGGCGCCGGAGGAGGCGTAGCTCATCTTGCCCGGCTGCGCCTTGGCACGCGCCACCAGTTCCTGCACCGTCTTCACGCCCAGTTGCGGACGGACGCAGAGGAAGATCGGCGTCTCGGCGATGCGGCCGACGGGCGTGAAGCTCTTGGCGTCGTCGTAGCCCTTTTGGGGGAAGAGATGCGTCGCCATGGCGTAGGTGCTGTTGACGCCCATCAGCAGCGTGTAGCCATCCGGGCGGGCGCGGGCGACATAGAGATGGCCGATGGTGCCCGAGGCGCCGGCACGGTTCTCCACCACCATCGTCTGGCCGAGTTCCTTCGACATCTGCTGCGCCAGAAGCCGGCCGACGAAATCGGTGGAGCCGCCGGGGGCCCAGGAGACCACCAGGGTCACCGTACGGTCGGGATAAGTGCCCTGGGCGCCGGCGGCGCGGGGCAGCAGGCCGGTGGAGGCCGCGATCGCGCCAAGGGCGGCGCAGCCGAATTGCCGTCGCTTCATGAACATATTCCCCAAAGATTCTTGCTTCAGGGCTGCGGACGTGACCGCATCCCCATGCGGCGCGGTACCGCATTGACCTTGACGTACTAGTTAGTCCATTAATTTGGCAAGCGATAAAAACAGAGGAACTTCCGGCAAGATGCCCTCGTCCACAAGCAATGCCGCCTCCGCTCCGCCCCCCGCGCCCGAGAAACGCCGACCGCATCTGTTGCTGGGCCTGATCGGCGCCGGCATCCAGCTGTCCCGCACCCCCGCGATGCATGAGGCGGAAGGCGCCGCCCAGGGTTTCCTGGCCCTCTACCGGCTGATCGACCTGGACATGCTGGGGCTCGGCCCGGATGCCCTGCCCGAGTTGCTGGCGGCGGCCGAGCGGATGGGTTTCTCTGGCCTGAACATCACCTATCCCTGCAAGCAGGCCGTCATCCCCCACCTGCACGAATTGTCGGATGCCGCGCGGGCGCTGGGCGCGGTCAATACCGTGGTGCTGCGCGACGGCCGGCGCATCGGCCACAATACCGACGCCTCCGGCTTCGCCGAGGGTTTTCGCCGGCAATTATCCGGGGTCGCGCTGGGGCGCGCCGTGCAACTGGGTGCCGGCGGCGCGGGTGCAGCGGTGGCCCATGCGGCGCTCGACATGGGTGTGGGCGAGCTGGCGCTGTTCGACCGTGACATGCCGCGCGCCGCCGCGTTGGCCGAGGCGCTCTGTGGCCGCTTCGGCGCCGGGCGGGCCGTGGCGGGGGGCGACCTCGCCGCCGCCATGGCCTCGGCGGACGGGCTGATCCACGCGACCCCTACCGGCACGGCGCAGCATCCGGGCCTGCCATTGCCCGCGTCGCTGCTGCGCCCCTCGCACTGGGTGGCGGACATCGTATACTTCCCGTTGGAGACGGAATTGCTCCGCACGGCCCGCGCGCTCGGCTGCCGCACCGCTCATGGCGGCGGCATGGCGGTGTATCAGGCCGTCGAAGCCTTTCGCCACTTCACCGGCCGCATGCCGGATGCGGGGCGGATGACAGAAACCTTCCTTTCATTCGACCGCTGAAGGCAAAATCATGTTCCTGACCGCCAATGGATTGAATATTCATGTGCAGGTGGAAGGCCCACCCGGGGCCGATGTCGTGCTGCTGCTGCATTCGCTCGGCACCAACCTGCACATCTGGGACGCGCAGGCGGCCGCGCTGGCCCGGCAATACCGCGTCATCCGCCCGGACCTGCGTGGCCATGGTCTGACCGAGACCACGCCCGGCCCCTACGGCATCGACGGCCTGGCGCGGGACGCGCTGGCGGTGCTCGATGCACTGGGCGTCACGAAAGCGCATGTGGCGGGCATTTCCATCGGCGGCATGATCGCGCAGTCGCTGGCGGCCCAGGCGCCGGCGCGGGTGGACCGGCTGGTGCTGGTCGATACCGCGCTGGCCATCCAGCCGGCCCAGAACTGGCTGGACCGTGCCGCGCTGGTGCGGGAACAGGGCATGGGCGCCGTGGCGGAAGCCGTGCTGGCCCGCTGGGTGACGCCGCCTTCCCTCAGCAGCCCCGCGGCGCAAGGACTGCGCGCCATGCTGCTGCGCACCGACCCCGAGGGCTATGCCGCCGCCGCCGAGGCCATCGCCGCCACCGACCTGACAGCCTCCACGCGCGGCCTGCGCCACCCGGCCCTGGTGCTGGTGGGCGATGCCGACGCCGCCACGCCGCTGGCGAGCGCCGAGGCGCTGCGCGACGCCATTCCAGGCGCGGAGCTGGAAGTGCTGGCCGACGCCGCGCATATCCCGACCGTCGAGCGGCCCGAGGCCGTGACCCGGGCCATCCTGCGCTTCCTGCAACCGGATGCCGCGGCCGACCCCTATGCGGCAGGGCTTGCCGTGCGCAAGGCGGTGCTGGGCGCGGCCCATGTGGCCCGCGCCAGCGCCGCCGTCACCGCGCTGGACGCGCCGTTCCAGGACTACATCACCCGCAGTGTCTGGGGTGGCATCTGGACCCGCCCGGGCCTGCCGCGCCACACGCGCTCCCTGCTCACGCTGGGGCTGATGGCGGCGCTGGGGCGGGAGGGCGAATTCGTGCTGCATGTCCGCGCCACCCGCAATACCGGCGTGACGCCGGAGGAAATCGCCGAGGTGCTGTTGCAGGTGGGTGCCTATGCCGGCGTGCCTGCGGCCAACCATGCCCTGAAGCTGGCCCGGCAGACCCTCGAGGACATGGACCGGCCGGCATGAGCCCCGCACGGCAGCCCGGCGCCGCACGGCCCCACCCCCGCGCGACAGACCGGACCGAGGAGCGCAACCCCGCATGCCCGTGAACCCCGCCGATGGCGCCGTGCTCGGCGTCCTGTACGGCACCGATGCGATGCGCGCCGCCGTGGGCGAGCGCGCGCTGCTCCAGCGCATGCTGGATGTCGAGGCCGCCCTGGCGCGGGCCGAGGCGCGGCTCGGCATCGTGCCGCAGGCCGCCGCCGATGCCATCACCGCCGCCGCGCGGTTCGATATCCTGGACCTGCCGTCGCTGGCGGCGTCCACCCGCAATACCGGCTACCCCGTGGTCGGGCTGGTCAAACAGCTTTCGGCGGCGGCGGGGGCGGAAGCCGGGCGCTGGACCCATTGGGGCGCCACCACGCAGGATGTGGTCGACAGCGCCACGGTGCTGGTGCTGCGCGACGCGCTGGACCTGCTCGGCGCCGGGCTGGACCGGCTCTGCGCCGCGCTGCTGGCCCGCGCGGCGGAACACCGCGACACGGTGATGGCCGGCCGGACCCACCTGCAGCACGCCCTGCCCGTCACCTTCGGGTATAAATGCGCCGTCTGGGCTTCCCCCCTGCTGACGATGCGGGAGCGCCTCTCACAGCTCCGCCCGCGCGCGCTGCGGGTGCAGTTCGGTGGCGCGGTCGGCACGCTGGCCTCGCTGGGCGGGCGCGGGCCGGAGGTGCTGCACGAGCTGGCGAAGGAACTGGGCCTCGCCGAACCCGACCTGCCCTGGCACGTCGCGCATGATGCGCTGGCCGAGGCGGTGTGCTGGTGCGGGCTGCTCTGCGGTTCGCTCAGCAAGTTCGCCACCGACATCATACTGCTGATGCAGACCGAGGTGGCGGAGGTGGCCGAACCGCATGCGCCGGGGCGCGGCGGGTCCTCCACCATGCCGCAGAAGCGCAACCCCATCGCCTGCGAATACGTGCTGGCGCAGGCGCGTGGCGTGCACGCGCTGGTGCCGCAGATGCTGGCGGCGCTGGCGCATGACCACGAGCGCGGCACCGGCCCCTGGCAGGCGGAGCCACTGGCGCTGCCCCAGGCCTTGCTGCTGACCCATGGCGCGCTGGAACAGGCCGTGACGGTGGCGGAGGGCATGACGGTGGATGCCGCCCGCATGCGCCGCAACCTGGACAGCACCGGCGGGTTGATCGTGGCCGAGGCGGTGATGATGGGCCTCGCCCCGGTGCTGGGCCGCAACGATGCGCATGATGCCGTCCACCATGCCTGCGACGTGGCACTGGCCGAAGGGATCCCGCTGGCCGAGGCCCTGGCGCGCGACGAGGCTGTCACCAGCCGGCTTTCTGGCGAGGAAATCGGCCGGCTGACCGACCCTTCCAACTACCTCGGCTGCGCGGGAGTCTTCATCGACCGCGTGCTTGCCCGCCGGCTGGAGTGACGCGGCCCTGCCCGCCCTTTCCAGCCGGCCCCGCCCCTTCCGGCTTCGCCCAAGGACGCCCGCATGTTGATCGCGCCCCGCCGCTTCACCCGCTCGATCGCCACCGTCTGCCTTAGCGGCAACCTGCTGGACAAGCTGGAGGCCGCCGCCGCCGCCGGGTTCGATGGCGTGGAGATCTTCGAGAACGACCTGCTGACCTTCGAGGGCCCGCCCGCCGAAATCCGGAAAGTCGCGGAGGATCTCGGCCTCGCCATCACGATCTTCCAGCCCTTCCGGGATTTCGAGGCGATGCCGGAGCCGCAGCGCGCCCGCAACATGGACCGGGCGGAACGCAAGTTCGACGTCATGCAGGCGCTGGGCACCGACCTGCTGCTGGTCTGCAGCAATACGCAGGAGGCCGCGATCGGCGACGATGCCCGCGCCGCCGCGGACCTCGCCGAAATGGCGGAGCGCGCCGCGAAGCGGGGGCTGCGCGTGGGCTACGAGGCGCTGGCCTGGGGCCGCCATGTCAGCCGCTGGTCACAGGCCTGGAAAATCGTGGAGATGGTGGGCCATGATTCGCTCGGCCTGATCGTGGACAGCTTCCACACCCTGGCGCTGGGCGACGACCCCGCCGGCATCGCGCGGCTGCCGGGCGACAAGATCTTTTTCGTGCAGCTGGCGGATGCGCCGCGCCTCTCGATGGACGTGCTGTCCTGGAGCCGCCACTTCCGCAACTTCCCTGGCCAGGGCGATTTGGACGTGGGCGGGTTCCTCAATGCCGTGGTGCGCTCGGGCTATAGCGGCCCGATCTCGCTGGAAGTCTTCAACGACGATTTCCGCGCGGCACCCGCCCGGCTGAACGCGCGCGACGGGCTGCGCTCGCTGGTGCTGGTCGAGTCCCAGGCAGGGCTGGTGGAACTGCCCGCCCCCCCGCGCTGCGGCGGCGTGGCCTTCCTGGAATTCGCGGTGGATGCGGCCGCGCGGGCCAAGCTGGGCAGCTTCCTGGAGACGCTGGGCTTCCGCCTGGCCGGGCGGCACCGGTCCAAGGACGTGCTGCTCTATCGCCAGGGCGAGATCAACCTGGTGCTCAATGCCGAGCAGGACAGCGCGGCGGCCGAGCACTTCCAATTGCACGGCCCTTCCGTCTGCGCCATGGCCCTGAAGGTGGACGATGCCGCGCGGGCGCTCGCGCGTGCCCGCGCCCTGCTCTGTTCCGAATGGCAGGAACATCGTGGGGAGGGCGAGAGGCCGATGCCCGGCATCCGCGCCTCGGACGGCACGCTGATCCTGCTGATCGGGCCGGATGCGGGCGATGGCGGCCCGACGTGGGAAAGTGACTTCGCCTTACTGCCGGTGGCACCGGAAGGCACGCTGACGGTGGTGGACCATGTGGCCCACGCGCTGCCCACCGGCAGCATGGACGGTTTCGTGCTGTTCTGGCGCGCCGTCTTCGGGCTGGAGCCACAGCCGCTCTGGGAGATCGCGGACCCCCAGGGGCTGATCCGCAGCCGGGTGATGATGAGCGCGGATGGCGCGCTGCGGTTGCCGCTGAACATCTCGGAAAGCCGCAAGACCTCCACGGGGCGCTTCGTTACGGCCTTCGCCGGCGCGGGCGTGCACCATGTGGCGCTCGGCACGGGTGATATCTTCGCCGCTGTGCAGGCGCTGCGGCGCCAGGGGGCCCAGACGCTGCACGTGCCGCCGAACTATTACGACGATCTCGGCGCCCGCTGGGGGCTGGACGATGCCATGCTGGCGAACCTGCGCCAGCATGACGTGCTCTACGATCGCGACCCAGGCGGCGAATTGTTTCATGTCTATTCCCACACCTTCGAGAACCGCTTCTTTTTCGAGGTGCTGGAGCGGCGCGGTGCCACCGGCTTCGGGGCGGCCAATGCGGCGGTGCGGATGGCGGCGCAGGCGCGGGTTTGATCGCGCCGGAGGGGTTCGGGCGCTGCGGCCGGGACGGCATGGATGCCCGCGCGGCGCCGGTCCTGAAAGGAAACCGGGCTTGCGCGCCGGAGCGATCAGGCCGCGCGAAACCTTGCCCCCGGCCACCATGTTTCAGGGCGGAGCAAGCGCGGCAATGGAGCGCGGTGGTGACCTTCTGGGGCTGGCCGTTCGATCATCATGGCAGGCAGGACAACCTGACGTACCGGGCGGCTGTGGCCCTGGGCGCGTATCAGGCCGAATTACAGCAGGCGCGCGCGGATATCGCCGCGCTGGAGAAGGAACTGAATCAGGCCAGGCGAAAGATCGCTTATCTCCGCCTGCGGCTGGCGCTGGAATGGTCCGCATCCCAGGCCCACCGCGCCGTGGTGGATGCCTTCCAGCGGCAGCACCGGAACAGCCCGCTTCTGTCGATACGGGGCGTGCTGAAAAACGGGCAGCCGCGCCGCCACACCACCGAGATCTGGATGGCGCGCTTCGATAGCGCCGCACGCGAGCTCGGGCTCCCGAATCCGGAAGACCACCGGGTATCCTGATGCTACCGCCGTGCCGCTGCTCACCTGTTCCAACACATTGTCCTGGATGCCCATGCACGCCATTTCCGCCAGTCTGCTGCTGCCGCTTCGGCAAATCGGCGACCCCGGCTTCCGTTGGCCTTTGCTGAAGGGCAGCGCGGGGGCCTTGTTGGCTTTCGTGGCCCTGATCGCCCTGGCCGACTGGGGCGTGGCGTTGCTTGTCGGGGGCGAAGGATGGGTCGCGGCCCTGGCTGGCCTGCTGGGCGGAGCCTTGGTGCTGGTCTCGGCCATCTGGCTGTTCGTGCCGGTGACGCTGGCCATCGCCGGCCTGTTTCTGGACGAGGTGGCCGAAGCGGTGGAGCGGCGCCATTACCCTGGCCTGCCCCCGGCCGAAGGGTCCCGGCTGCACGCGCAGGCCTGGGCCGGGCTGGTATTGGGCCTGAAGATGCTGGGACTGGCGCTGCTGGTCATGCCCCTGGCCCTGCTATTGCCGCCGGTGGGTGCCATCGCTTTCTGGACTCTGGCCGCCGTGTCCCTGGGCAATGGATTGTTCGAGGGTGTGGCGCAGCGCCGCATGGATGTGGGGGCCGCACGCACCCTGAGGCGGCGGATGCGCTGGCCGGTGCTGGCGATCGGCGGCGTGCTGGCGGCGCTGGCGTTGCTGCCCTTCGTCAATCTGGCGGTGCCGGTGCTGGGCACGGCCGCCATGACGCATCTGTTTCACCGTGCAGGCGCCACGCGGGCCGCCGTCAGGCCCCGTGCGGTGTCGCGCGGGGCCTGACGAGGTCAGGCGGCGACAGGCTGCCGGAGCACCTGGGCTACCGCCGTGTTGAGTTGCCTTGCCACTGCCTCTGTCAAAGGCGGCAGCGGTGCACGGGTATTGAGCCAGGCCATGTCGCCGTAGCGGCAAGCGATGAGAGCCTTGAGCGCCGGAATGATGGGGTGCTGGAAGGCCGCCTCGATCAGCGGCGCAATCCGGGGGTCCTCCTCGCCACGCTTTGCGGGACCCAGCAGTATCTGCGGCGCGATATTCGAGACGCCGCAGATGGTGCCGCTGCCGCCTTCCCGCACCGCGTGCGCCAGATGCCGCTCATCGCCCACGAGGATCTGCAGGTCCCGGTGCTGAGCGAGCAGCGCCGCCGTGTTCTCCCAGCTTCCGGAACTGTCTTTGACGCCAGCGACGAGGCCTGGGAAAGCGGTACGCAGCCGGCCGACCACCGCAGGTGAGACAGCCACGCCTGTCATGGACGGGATGTGATACAGGTACACCTTCGTCCGGCCCGCAAGTGGGCTGAGGATGCGCGAGAACCAGGCGAATACGCTGTCGTCATCGACCGCGCGGAAGTAGCTGGGTGGTGCGATAAGCAGCCCCCCGCATCCGGCCGCCAGGGCGGCTTCCGCCTGTGCCGCGGCATCCTCGTCCGAAAGCGCGATGACGCCAGACAGAAGCTTTTCCGCAGGCGCGATGCCTGCCGCCACCAGCGCGGCGAAGGCTGCCTGGCGCGGAGCGATGCCGAAGGAACTCCCTTCCCCGGTGGTGCCGAACAGGGTCAGGTTATCGCAACCCCCGTCCAGGCAGGCTTTGGCATGGGTCGCCAGGCGCGGCAGATCGATGGCGCCGCTGGCGGATACGGGGGTGGCAATGGCACAGCCCAGGCCAAAATGCCCAGATTGGGACGAAATCGACATCTTACGTCATGTTCCCTGTCACGGTTCCACGGCGCTTCGATGGCGCCTTGCCGCCAGGATATCACAAGCTGACGGAGACGTCGCGAAAAGCAGCCTTCACGTAAGCGTCGCGGTGGCGACAAGGTTTGAAATGCATTGACGGTGGGCGCCGGTTGAGGCCCCAGCTGTCTGGTTGTGAGACGTCCTTGGCATTCTCGACGATGATGCGGGCCTTGGCGATGTCGCTCGGACCGGCCTGACCGGAGGGCCTGGTGCCACGGAGCTTTCGTCTCGCCGCAAGGCGCCCGGCGACGACCTGGTTCGGCGTCCTGCCCTGCAGGACCCGCTGACGCCGGGCGTCGCAGGCGGCATTGAACCCGCGCAGCAATTGCTCAAGCTCGCGATGGAGGTAGATGGTGATGCCGGGCACCTCGCTCTCGATGCGTCCGTTGTAGCGTTCTGCCATGCCGTTCGTCTGTGGCGTGTAGGGGTGTGACGGTACTGGGCGCCCGGTTCGGCACAGACCTTCCCGAAAGGGGGCGAGAAGCAGCGGCCATTGCCGGTCAGCACATGGGTGATCCGAAACGGGAAAGCCAAAGCGGCTTCGCGTAGGAATGCGGCGGCCCTTTTTGGTGTCATGTCATCCTTGACCGCCAGATGCACTGAGCGCGAACAGCGGCCGTTGGCGGCATAGAGAGCGTTTGCGTCGTGCGCCATCGGCCATTCGCAGCACCGGTAGTTGCTTGATGCCGAGGTGAGCGAGGCAGGCCGCGCCACCGGTTCAAGGGGTGTGGCCGAGCGCCGAGATCGTCATCCTGGAACTGCCCCGCTCCCCTAGCCGGGCGTTCCGAGGCCGTGGGACGGCGCCGGTTGAGCCCCTCGGCCTTGAGAAGGCGCCAGATGCTGTCCCGGCTCAGATGCGGCAGGAAACGCATGACGACGACGGTCAGATCAACGAGCGCGAAGTTGGTGCTCTGGCGCAGCGCGCAGACCACCGCGCGCTCCTCGGCGGTAGCCTGCCAAGGCAGGGTATGTGGCCGGGCGGAACGGTCCAGACAATCGGCGGCCCCTCGCTGGCGCCATTTGCGGATGGTCTCGGCGCTGACCCCGTAGCGCTGGGCCAGCAGGCCGGATGGCTCCGGGAAGCGGGCGATCTCAGCCCGGACGGCTGGTGTGGCACGGGCATTCGGGTGGATCCGGTGCATGGCTCGCCTCCGTCCCAGGACAGCGCGCGGCAGGCGCTCGAACCGACGCAGGAAGTCTACGAGGGCCAGCCCCACCCGATCCCAACAATGTTCCGAGACCAGACAGATAGCATTCCTGTATGTAGCGCCGAAGCGGCAGGGCGGCACGCCGCTGGAGCAGCATATCGCCAACAGGGCAGGGACGGGCGCGCCGTTCCGCGGCAGCGTGGGCGAGTTGATCCCGACCGCGCGACGCTTCCATATGGGGCAGCGTTACAACCCGGTCAGCCTGCCGATGGCCTTGGTCGGCATGGAATTGCTGCAGGGATGGGGGCAGGAGCCTATCCGCAGCCGGCTGCGAGAGACGACGGGCAGCCTGGCTGAAGCTGCTGCCGAATGCGGCCTGCATCCCGCGTCGCGCGGGCGTTGCGGCCGCCGCATCTGCTGGGCCTGCGCGTGCCGGTGGGCATAGACATCTCCACGCTGGTCGCCGCGATGGCGGAGCAGAGCGTCTATGTCGTCGAACGTGCCGGATGCATCAGGATCGGCGCCCATGTCTACAATGATGAAGAGGACATCGCCCGTTTCCGGTTAGCGCTCAGGGACGCCATGGGGATGTGCTGAGACGAGCGCCGAAAAGCTTCAGCAATGGCGCTGGAGCTTTTCGGCGTGCGTGATCACAGATTAGTCGGACCAACCCGCCGTGGAGGGCCGAAGCCGGATTGCCCGCATTGCCCTGGCACGCTCCATGCCGGCCATGATCGCATTGGCGTAGTCGGCGCCCGTATCCCTGACACTGGTGGTGTCTTGTGACAGGTTCAAGTCGGTGTTGGAACAGGCAGCGAACTGTCCCAGAAAAAGCAACGTCAGAGCTCGGACAGCGATGCGGATCATCCTAGCCTCTCTTCGAAGACACGTACCGGCAGCAGTACGGATGCGAGTTTGGCGCATAACTGTAGCCGGTGCGAGTCTTTGCCTGATGTTTGACGCCTACGCCGGTACCAGTTCAGATGTCGCCATCGCCATCGCCATCGCCATCGCCATCGCCATCGCCATCGTCGTCGTCGGCGGCATCGTCAGCCGCTGGACCGAGCTGGAACTAGCCCGGTAGAGGCTGCGGTGGCCGTGCTCGAGCCGAGCGAGTTCGACGCCGCGCAATCCAGCCCGGCGGCCACCGAAAGCAGGGCAAAGGCATAGGATAGCCGGTCACGCAGCTTCAGGTAGGTGTAATGCGTAGCGCCGGCAGGTCCACCGTCGTGATGACCTCGTCGCGCGCCAG
>JAQGHX010000020.1 GCA_028288745.1 Roseomonas sp.
ACGAATTCCGCGCCATCTCGCCCGAGAAGCTGCGCGCGGCCATGCGCGGCACCGTGGTCTGCGACCTGCGCAACGTGTGGGACCCGGCCCAGATGCGGGCCGCCGGCCTCGAATACTCCTCCATCGGCCGACCCTGAGACGAACCCTGAGACGAACCCTGAGGAACACCGGATGACCGCCTTCCGCCACGATTTCCACCCGACCTCGCTGCGCGAATACGACATTCGCGGCGTCGTCGGCAAAACCCTGTCCAGCGCGGATGCCTTCGCGATCGGCCGCTGCTTCGGCAGCATCGTGACGCAGGCCGGCGGCAGGAAAGTCGCGGTGGGCTATGACGGCCGCCTGTCCTCGCCCGAGCTGGAGGCGCAGCTCGTCGCCGGCCTCGTCGCCTGCGGGCTGGAAGTGGCGCGCGTGGGCTGCGGCCCGACGCCGATGCTGTATTTCGCGCTGTATGAGCTGAAGGCCGATGGCGCCGTGATGGTCACCGGCAGCCACAACCCGCCGGATTACAACGGCTTCAAGATGATGCTGGGCAAGAAGCCGTTCTTCGGCGCGCAGATCCAGCAGATCGGCACCATGGCGGCGGCGGGCGACGTGGTGGCGGAAGCCTCCGGCTCCTCCACCCAGGTCGATGTATCGGACGCCTATATCGCCCGCATGCTGAAGGATTACGACGGCGGCGAGCGCGCGCTGAATGTGGTCTGGGACCCCGGCAACGGCTCGGGCGCCGAGATCACCAGGCGGCTGGTGGCGAAGCTGCCTGGCCGGCACACCGTCATCAACGGCGAGATCGACGGCCGCTTCCCCAACCACCATCCCGACCCCACCGTGCTGAAGAACCTTGAGCAGATCATCGCCGAGGTGAAGAAGCAGGGCGCCGACCTGGGCATCGCCTTCGATGGCGACGCCGACCGCATCGGTGCCGTGGATGGCGAGGGCAACATGTTGTTCGGCGACCAGTTGCTGGTGGTGCTGGCGCGCGACGTGCTCAAGAACTATCCCGGCGGCACCATCATCGCCGACGTCAAGGCATCCCAGGTGCTGTTCGACGAAGTGGCCAAGGCCGGCGGCAAGCCGCTGATGTGGAAGACCGGGCACAGCCTGATCAAGGCCAAGATGGCCGAGACCAATTCACCTTTGGCCGGCGAGATGTCAGGCCATATCTTCTTCAACGACAAGTGGTACGGCTTCGACGACGCGCCCTATTCCGCGCTCCGCCTGCTGGGCATCATCGCCCGCGCCAGCGAGTCGCTGGCCGAGATGCGCGCCGCCCTGCCGCAGGTGATCAACACGCCCGAGCTGCGCTTCGACTGCCCGGACGAGCGCAAGTTCGGCGTGGTGCAGGAAGTGAAGGAGCGCCTCGCGGCATCGGGCGCCAATGTGCAGGATGTCGATGGCGTGCGCGTGCTGACCGAGGATGGCTGGTGGCTGCTGCGCGCCTCCAACACCCAGGCGGTGCTGGTGGCGCGTGCCGAAGCCAAGAGCGCCGAGGGGCTGGAACGCCTCAAGGCGCTGCTGGCCGGGCAGATCGAGGCCTCCGGCCTGCAGGCGCCGGATTTCTCCGGCGAGAATGCCGGCCACTGAAGTTATGGGCCTATAATCACCGATGGCGCTGTAAAGCGCCATCTTAGCCATTGCAGCGTGGTGAGCCGCATGGAAACATCGTTGCGCATTTGAATTAAGGCTTAGCTCCGATGTCCCATGCCGCCGCCATCGATGATGCCACCCCACGTTCGGGAACCGGCACTCTTACTCACGACAATAAAATGCTCATCGAGATGCGCTACTCGAATCAGAAAAAAAACACCGGCATCGCGTATCTGCTGCTGTGTCTTACTATGATCGGGCACAATTTCTATCTTGGGCGCATCGGCCGTGGTGTCCTGCAGTTCCTTTTGTGTCTTATCGCAGTTGGATTCATATGGGTATTTGTGGATCTTTTTGTGCTCGCCGGCATGGTCAGGCGCCAAAACGAAGCACTTTACAATGACATCACCCTTTCTGCTCTGCGCAGCTAACGGCACGATAACCGCCCCGCCCGTTCAGGGCTGATAAAGGGGAGGAAAGCGGTAGCGCTTCAAGAGCCTCCGATTTCTGCCTCTCGATATGCCGGAGAGCCCGCATGATCCATCGCCCCCCCGCCGAACCCGGCATGCGCGAGGAGGATATCGACACCCCCGCCCTGGTCCTCGACCTCGATGCCTTCGAGGCCAACCTGGATACCATGGCGGGCTTCCTGGCCCCCACCGGGGCGAAGCTGCGCGCCCATGCCAAGACCCACAAGTCGCCGGTGGTCGCGTTGCAGCAGATGCGTCGCGGCGCCATCGGCCAGTGCGTGCAGAAGGTGGCTGAGGCCGAGGCCCTGGCCTGGGGCGGCGTGCCCGATATCCTGGTCAGCAACGAGGTGGTCTCGCCGGCCAAGCTGGCGCGGCTGGTGGCCCTGTCCGGCATCGCCCGCGTGGCCCTCTGCGCCGATGACGCGGCCGGCGTGGCCCTGGCCGAGCAGGCGGCCGAGGCCGCCGGGACGCGGCTGAACATGCTGGTGGAGATCGATGCCGGCGCCGGCCGCTGCGGCGTCTCGCCCGGGCCGGAGGCGGTGGCCCTGGCGCAGCGCATCGCCGCCAGCCCGCACCTGACCTTCGGCGGCCTGCAGGCCTATCACGGCAGCGCGCAGCACCAGCGCAAGCCTGAGCAGCGCGCCGCCACCATCGCCGGCGCGGTGGAGCAGACCCGCCGCACGGTGGAGCAGTTGCGGCAGCAGGGCCTGTCCTGCGGCATCGTCGGCGGCGCCGGTACCGGCACCTTCCGGCATGAGGCCGCCAGCGGAGTTTTCACGGAAATTCAGGCCGGCTCCTACGCCTTCATGGATGCCGATTACGCCGCCAACGAGGACGCGCCGCCCTTCCGCCACGCACTGTTCGTGCTGGCTCAGGTGATGAGCGTGTCGCGGCCCGGCCTCGCCGTGCTGGACGCGGGCCACAAGGCGGTGCCGACCGACTCGGGATTCCCGCGGGTCTGGCAGCGGCCGGGGCTGCGTTACGCCGGAGCCTCGGACGAACACGGCACCCTGCGCATCGAAGGCGGCACCGCGCCCAAGCTGGGCGAGAAGCTGCGGCTGGTGCCGGGCCATTGCGACCCGACGGTGGACCGCTACGACTGGTATGTCGGCGTGCGCGGCGGCCGGGTGGAATGCCTCTGGCCGGTCGCGGCGCGCGGCGGGATGCAGTAGCCCGCCCGGCCCCGCCAAGCTGCACGCGCTGAACCACAAGGGCGGGCATTTCGCGGTGCGCGGGCCGCTCAACGTCTCGCGCTCGCCACAGGGGCGGCCGGTGGCGCCGCAGGCGAGGCCGCCAGATGTGGGGCAGGAACTGGCGGCGCGCACCGCCGGCCTGATCTTCGCCGCGCGGAGCACAATGAAGGGCGGCCAGGCCTTCTGCGCCGGCCTCCATGCCCGCGCCGCCATGATCGTGGCCCGGCCGGGTTGCGCATCCCGCCGGCCGGATGCCCATCGCCGGCCGCACCCGGGCGGAGGCGGAGCGCAAGCCGGAGGAATCCCAGGACCTGCTTTCCGAAAAGCCCGCATGCAGAACCTGGCGCGGCTCTGCGGCGGCCCGATATCTACGCCTATGGCCCGACGGGCCCTGAGCCGGAAGGGCAACGATCCGGCGCCGCGGGCGTTGACCCCGCAGAGACCTGCAACACGAGGCCAAAGGCCCGCAGCGCCCGGGAGAAGCATGGATGCCCATTGCACCGATCAGCCTTTCGCCGTCAGTCGGCCTGCCCGATACCCGGCGCCTGGGCCAGCGCGAGGTGGCGCGGCAGGCGGCCTTGCTGCGGCCGCCAGGCAGGGCCGTGGTGAAAGAGGCGGACGCCGCGGCCCGCATGGCCTGGCAGTTCAAGAACCGCATCTTGCGCGCGGGCTGGAGCGATGCGTCCAACTGACCGGACAGCCGTGCCGGACATGAGCCCCGGGTGTGCCCGGGGCTTTTTCGTTGACCAGCGCAGCGCCGGGGATCAGCGCAGTGTCAGGAATCAGCGCAGCGTCGGGTCGAGCTTGTCCCGCAGCCAGTCCCCCAGCATGGAGACTGAGAGCGTGGTCATCACGATGACCATGGCAGGCGAGAGCAGGATCCATGGCGCGCGCGTGAGGTATTCCCGCGCGTAACCCACCATGTTGCCCAGCGAGGTTTCCGGCGGCTGCACGCCGAGGCCGAGGAAGGACAACCCGCTTTCCAGCAGGATGATCTCCGGGAAGGCCAGCGTCATCGACACGATGAGGGTGGAGGCGATGTTCGGCAGCACATGCCTGCCATAGACCCGCCAGGGCGAGGCGCCGAGTTGCCGCACTGCCGCCGCGTAGCCCTGCGCGCCGGCACTGATGGCGAGCCCGCGCGAGATGCGGGCATAGCGTTCCCACCCATGCAGGCCCAGCAGGCAGATCAGCAGCGTCAGGCTGGTTCCGAAGAATGCCAGGACCGACAAGGCCAGAATCAGGAAGGGCATGCTGGCCTGAAAGTCGGCGAGGGCGAGCACGACCTGCTCGACCAGCCCGCGCAGATGCGCGGCCAGGAAGCCCAGTAGCGTGCCGAGCGCCGCGCCGATGAGCGTCGCGCCGAAGGCGATCAGCAGGCTGAGGCGGATGGAATAAAGCAGCCGTGCCAGCACGTCCCGCCCCAGTTCGTCGGTGCCCAGGATGTGGCGCCAGTCGCCGCCCATGAAGACCGGCGGATGCAGCCGGGCGCGCAGGTCCAGCGCGGTATAGGAATAGGGCGCGATCCATTGCACGGTGGCGGCGACCGCCAGCATGGCGGCGATCCAGCACAGCGCGAAGGCCACCATCGGCGGCACGGTCGCGCGGGGCTTGCGCGTGGTGGCGGGCAAAGCGGCCAGGGCGGTGCTCATGACATTCAGGCCTTCACGCCGGCGCGCAGCCGGGGGTCGAGGAAACCGTAGAGCAGGTCGACCACGATATTCGCCGTGACCATCGTGACGGCCACCACCAGCAGGATGCATTGCACGACGGCCAGGTCCCGGTTGGCGACGGCCACCACCAGCAGCCGCCCGACACCCGGCCAGGAGAACACGCTCTCCACCACCACGGCGCCGGCCAGCAGGCTGCCCACCATGAAGCCCACGATGGTGACGGTGGGAATGGCGGCATTGGGCAGCGCGTGGTTGCGCACCACGGACATCCAGGGCACGCCCTTTGCGCTGGCGGTGCGGATATAGGATTGCCCGAGCACTTCCAGCATGGCGCTGCGGGTGAAGCGCGCCAGCACGGCGGCACCGCCCGCGCCCAGGGTGACGATGGGCAGGATGGCATGCCGCCAGCTTTCCTGCCCGCCCGATGGCAGCCAGCCCAGTTGCACGGCGAAGACCAGCACCAGCAGCAGCCCCAGCACGAAGGACGGCACGGTGAAGCCAGCCACGGCCGCGAACATCACCGCGCGGTCGATGAAGGAATTCCGGTGCAGGGCGGCGAAGATTCCCGCCGGGATGCCCAGGCCGATCTTCAGCACCAGCGCCGGAATGGTCAGCGCCAGGGTGGCGGGAATGCGCTCCGCCACCAGTTCCACCGCGCCACGCCCGTCGCGCATGGACTGGCCGAGGTCGCCATGCAGAATGGCGCCGAAGTAATTGACGTATTGCACCCAGAGCGGCGCATCGAGGCCCCACGACTTGCGGAAGGCTGCAATCGCCTCGGGCGGCGCATCCGCGCTCATAATCAGCAGGGCGGGGTCGCCCGACATGCGCAGCACGATGAAGGCGAAGGTGACGACCAGCACGATGGTCAGCGCCGCGCGCAGCAGGCGGATCGTGAGGAAACGCAGCATGTCAGGCGGCCTTTCGCACAGGCATGGCATCGCCATGCGCCAGGTGGCAGGCGACCTTGCGGCCATCGGCGCGCGGCTTCAGCTCCGGCACTTCCCGCGCACACAGCGCCACGGCGGCGGCGCAGCGCGGGTGGAAGGCGCAGCCAGCGGGGCGCGCCGCCGGGCTTGGCGGGTCGCCCTTCAGCACGATGCGCTTGGCATCCCGCCGCGACGGGTGCGGAATGGCCGAGACCAGGGCCCGCGTATAGAAATGCGCGGGCTCCCGCAGCACCGCGTCGGGTTCGCCTTCCTCCACGATGCGGCCGAGATACATCACCGCCACGCGGTGGCTGACCTGCCGCACCACGCGCAGGTCGTGGCTGACAAACAGCAGTGCCAGCCCGTGCCGCGCCTGCGCTTCCGCCAGCACGTTCATCACCTGCGCCTGGATGGAGACATCCAGCGCGCTGATCGGCTCATCCGCCACGATCAGCTCGGGCCCGGTGGCCAGCGCGCGGGCGATCACGGCGCGCTGCCGCTGCCCGCCGGACAGTTCATGCGGGTATCGCGCCGCGTGGCCGGCATCGAGCCCCACTTCCTCCAGCAGCGCCGCCACCCGCCCGGCCCGGGCGGCGGCATCGCCCCGGCGGTGGATGACCAGCGGCTCCTCCACCTGCGCGCCGATGGGCAGCCGGCGGTCCAGCGCGCCCAGCGGGTCCTGGTGGATCATCTGCATCCGCGCCCGCAGGCGGCGCCATTCGGGCGTGGTGGGGCCGGGCATCGGCGCGCCGCCGAAGACCACATGGCCTTCATCCGCGGGCTCCAGCCCCAGCACGAGGCGGCCGGTGGTGGATTTTCCGCAGCCGGATTCACCGACCAGCCCCAGCGTCTCGCCCTTGCGCAATTCCAGCGAGACGCCGTCCAGCGCGCGGATATGGGCGATGCGGCCAAACAGGCCCTGGCGGGATTCGTAGCGGCGGACGAGGCCCTCGGCCTTTAGTAATGGCATGAGGTGTCTCCAGGGGCATTTGAAAGACAGGGGAATGAATTCCCCCGGCCCCCCTTCTTTTTTCCAATCTTTGGTGCCGCCGGAACAGGGGCGCGGGATGGCATGAGGAGCGCCACCGGGGAACGAGGGGAATTTATATCAATATCGCTCGTTCGCGTGTGGCGCGACGCGGCGGCCATGGCGTCAGTGGCCAAAAAAAAGATAGGGGGTTGAGGAAATGCCTTTCCCCAACCTTGCCTTTTCCTCACAGCGCATACTCCCGCTGACGCGCCACGAAAATTGGCCGCAGGCAGGCGGCGGCGCGCCCGGGCTCCAGGTTTCGCGATGCGGGCACGCCGGCCGCGCAATCGGCGCCCGCCATCGGGCAGCGCGGCGCGAAGGCGCAGCCGGGCGGCATCCGCGCCGGGTCCGGCACCTGGCCGGGAATGGCGGCCATGCGGGTGCGCGGGCCATCCAGCGGCGGCAGCGCGGCCAGCAGGCCACGGGCATAGGGGTGGGCGGGGGTATCGAACAGCGCGCGCGCGGGGGCCTGTTCCACCACTCGGCCGGCATACATCACCAGCACGCGGTCGCAGGTCTCGGCCACCACGCCCAGGTCGTGGCTGATCAGCACCAGCGCCATGCCGGTATCGCGCCTGATACTGTCGAGGAGTTCCAGGATCTGCGCCTGGATGGTCACGTCCAGCGCGGTGGTGGGCTCGTCCGCCACCAGCAGGTCGGGCTGGCCGGCCAGGGCCATGGCGATCATGACGCGCTGGTTCTGCCCGCCGGAAAGCTCGTGCGGCCAGGCATCCAGCCGGCGGCCGGCATCGGGGATGCCGACCTGCTCGAACAGGCGGCGCGCCTCGGCGCGGGCCGCCGCGCCGCGCAGGCCACGATGCAGCTTCAGCGCCTCCTCCACCTGGCGGCCGACGCGGTGCACCGGGTTCAGCGCGCTGGCCGGGTCCTGGAAGATCATCGCCACGCGACGGCCGCGCACCGTGTCCAGAACGCCGGCCGGCGCGCCGAGCAGTTCGCGGCCTTCAAGCGTCACGCTGCCGGAAATGCGCGCCTTGCCCGGCAGCAGCCCCAGCGCGGCGAGCCAGGTGACCGACTTGCCGCAGCCGGATTCCCCGACCATCCCCAGCGCCTCGCCCGGGCGGATATCGAGCGAGATGCCGCGGAGCGCCGGCACGCCGGCGAAATCGACCGCGAGGTCACGGATGGAGACGAGCGGGGCGGCCTGCATGGTTCAGGCGCCCCAGTTGCCGCGGCGGAAATCCATCGCGAATGCGGGCGCCGACTTCCAGGCGATGTCGCGGCGCTTGGCGGTGAAGGTCGCGTTCTGGTGCAGCACCGTATAGGCGGGGTCCTCGCGCTCGCAGATCTCCAGCATGCGGCGGAAGGCCACCTTGCGGCGCGGGTGGTTGGTGCTGGTCTCCAGTTCGACCGAGAGGCGGTTCATCTCCTCATTGGTCCATTCGCCCACCTGCTGCTGCTGGCCATTCGGCCCGTGCTGGCTAACGAGGGAGGAGACGGGATCGTTGAAAGGCGCGCTGTTGGACCAGTCGCGCACCGCGCGGCCAGGGCTGCGCTCCAGGATCTGCGACCAGTTCTCCTTCATCTCGATCTGCACGTTCAGGCCGACCTGCTTCCACATCTCGACCAGCACCTGCGCCGTCGGCGTCTGGTTGGTGTAGTAGTTGTTCAGCAGGCGGTACGGGATCGGGTCGCCCTTGTAGCCGGCTTCCTTCAGCAGGCGGCGCGCCTCCGCCTGGTCGAACTCCGGCACGGACCAGTCGGCGACGAACATGTCATCGTAATAGGGCCATTGCAGGCCCTTCGGCACTTCCGTACGGCCGCTCCACAGGCTTTCCACGATGGAGTCACGGTCGATGGAATGCGTCATGGCGCGGCGGACACGCGCATCGGCCAGTTGCGGGTGGTTCTTGTCGAACACCGTCAGGCGGTGGTTCAGGATCGTGCCGCCCTGGACTTCATACTTCCGGTCGCTTTCGATGCCGGGGATCTGGTCGGGCGGCAGGTCGCAGGCGAAATCGGCCTCGCCCGAGCGCAGCATGTTGATGCGCGCGGAAACCTCGGGCACTTCCACGAAGCGGACCTGCTTCAGCGGCGGGCGGCCGCCCCAGTATTCGTCATGCGCTACCAGGATCAGCGACCGGTCGGGGCGGAATTCCCCGATTTTGTAGGGACCGGTGGTGACGGGCTTGCGCGCCCAGTCGAACCAGGTCTCGGCCTCGGCATAGGCGCGGCGGCTGATGATCTGGCTGCCGAAGCGCGACAGGCGGCCTTCCAGCGTCACGTCCGGCGTCGCGTTGTGGAAGCGCACGGTATACTTGCCGACCGCCTCCACACGTTCCAGCGCGGGCCAGGACCGGCGCGCCACGGCGGGCACTTCCGCCGGCAGGTCGCGGCCGGCGCGGGTCGGGATACCGTCGCCGCGCACCTGAATGGTGCGGCCCTGCGCCACCGGCTGCGTATCGCCGAACATGCGGCTGGAGCCGAAGGAGAAGACGACATCCTCCGCCGTCATCTCGTCGCCGTTGTGGAACTTCACGCCTTCGCGCAGCTTCAGCTCGATGACGCTGTCGGACAGGCGCTTCCATTCCGTGGCCAGTTCCGGCACCGCCTTCAGGCCGCCCAGCCAGTCGCGGCCGATCAGCCCTTCCCAGATCGAGGAGAAGAAGATCCGCTCGCCCACGTTGGACTGCTCGCGCAGTACCTCCAGCGTGTTGCTGTTGCTGATCTTCTGCACCGCGATGGTAATGCTGGGGCGATCGTTGGACTGCGCGATGGCGAAGCGCGGCAGGATCAGCGTGCTGGCGGCGAGGCCGAAGGCCGCGCGACGGGTGACGGTCATGATCTTCTCCGGTTCTGTCAGCGCCGTTCCAGGCCGCGTGGCGAGGAACGAAGGTTTGTCAGGGTGCGTTCGGCATGGCGCAGGCGGTGGGACAACGCCTTCTGGGCGTAGTCGCGGACCCGCGCGGCATAGGCCGGGTCTTCCGCCACGTTGCGGAACTGGTCGGGGTCGGCGCGCAGGTCGAAGAACAACGCGGGCTGCGACGCGAAATGGACGTATTTGTAGTCGTCGTCCTGCACGACGGTCAGGCTCGACTCATCCATGTGCAGGCCAAGCTCGCCTTCCGGCGCGCTGTAATGCACATCGCGGAAGTCGTATTCGTAGTGCAGGAACCTGCGCCAGTTGGCCGGCGTCTGGCCCGCCAGCACCGGCAGCAGCGAGAGGCCGTCGCTGTTGCGCGGGGTCTCGCCGCCCAGCCAGTCCAGGATGGTCGGCATCACGTCCACGCTTTCGGTGAAGGCGGCCTCGATGCTGCCGGCGCGCGGCGCCGCATCGGGGTTCTTCACCACCAGCGGAATACGGAAGCTCTCGTCGAAATAACCGAGCTTGCCGAGCAGGTGGTGGTCGCCCAACTGCTCGCCATGGTCACTGGTGAAGACGATCATGGTGTCGTCCCACTGCCCGGTCTCGTCCAGATAGGCGAAGACCTCGCCCAGGCAGTCGTCGATCTCCTGCATCAGCCCGCAATAGGTCGCGCGCATCTGGCGGATCTCGGCTTCGTCCATCGCGGCCCCGGCGCCCGTGGCGCCCTTGAAGAAGGAGCCCTGGTCGATGCTGTTCAGGTAGAACTCCAGCATCGGGTGCTGGGCGCCTTCCGCCGCCGGGGTGGCGGCGCGCTTCAGGGCCGGCATGTCCTCGGGGCGATAGGCGGTGTTGTAGGGCGCGCAGGCGACGAAGGGCGGGTGCGGGCGCCAGTAGCCCAGGTGCAGGAACCAGGGCTTGTCGCCCTTGCCCTTCAGGTAGGTCAGCGCGCGTTCGGTGAAATACGCGCTGTCAGACAGTTCTTTCGGGATGCGGCAGGGCTTGGCGGTTGCGCCGGGCTCGGAATCCTCGCCCTCCGGCAGCCAGATGTTTTCCCGCTTCTCGGGCAGGGCATAGCCCTTCTGCGCCAGCCAGCCGAAATACCCGTCCATATCCGGCTCGAAGGCGCCGACACTCCGAAAACCTTCCATCATGTCGCCCAGCAGGGCGAAGCGCGGGTCCCGGTCGGATGTGGTGCGCGGGTCGGGCGTGGTGGTGGTATAGCCGATCAGCGCGGGGTCGTAGCCCACGCCGCGCAGCGCCTTCGCCAGGTTCATGTGGCGGCTGTCCAGCGGCACCGTGTTCTGCACCGCGCGGTGGTTCATCAGGTACAGGCCGGTCAGCAGGCTGGCGCGGGCCGGGCCGCAGGGCACGGCGGTGGTCACGTGGTTGCGGAAGGTGACACCCTCCGCGCAGAGCCGATCCAGATTTGGCAGCCGCAGGAAATCGGCACCCAGATTGGGCATGAAATCCGCCCGCCACTGGTCCACGACAATCAGCAGAACATTGCGGCGAGCCACCATAGCCGAACCCCATCCATCTCGATGGGGCGGGAATTAGACGCCCGGTGCTGCGTCCTGATGACGCTTCAGCGACGTATCGATGACAGCCGCACCGCCTCGCCGATCCCGCAGGTCAGGTGATAGAGGCTGCTGGCGGGGGCGGGTTCCCGGCTCAGCGTGCCATCCGGCAGGCGGCGCTCGTGCCACAGCCCGTCCGGCCGCAGATAGGCGCCGAGGGCCGCCACCGCCTCCGCGGCACGGGCGGGCGCGGGCGGGTCGCGCAGCGCCTCGGCCTTCAGGCGTTCGGTCTGCGGCCAGAGGCGGGCGCCGGGCGCGGCCGGGATGCCGCCGGGCGCCACGCCATCCAACAGGGCGCCGGTTGCGGGGTCGCGGCCATGGCGGTCGACGAAATCCTGCAGCGCGGCGGCTTCGGCGGGCGGTGGCGCGCCGGCCAGACGGGCATGGCGGTGCAGCAGCCAGACCCATTCGCAATGGTGGCCCGGCTCCACCGCCTGCGCCGGCTGGCGCTGCCAGTCCTCCCCGAAGAACTCGCCCAGCGTGCCGTCGCGGAACAGGCGGGTGCGGAACAGCGCCACCAGCGGCGCCGCCCGCTGCAGGAAACGGGGCTCGGAAAAGGCCTCGGCAGCGGCGAGGCGGGCTTCCAGCAGGTGCATATGCGGGTTCTGCCGGCGCGGCAGCACGGGGGGCAGGCTTTCCACATAGCCCCCCGCCGGGTGGGCCATGCGGGCCTCGATGGCATCGTCCAGCGCCAGGGCCAGGTCCCGCAGCGGCGCCATCGGCAGCACCGCCGTGGCGGCCGAGAGCGCCAGGAGGACGAAGGCCTGGTCATAGAGATCGATGCGCCGGTCCGTCACCTGCCCCGCCAGGTCGAAGCGCCAGGCATAGAAGCCGCCCGGCAGCGCGGCCCGCTGGCGCAGGAAGTCGATACCGAGTTCCACCGCCTCCGCCGCGCGCGGCAGTCCGGAACAGTGCGCCTGGGCGAAGACATAGACCTGCCGGGCCGCCACCCGCAGGCGGCGGAAGCCGGCGGGGCATTCGTGGCCGTCCAGCGTCAGGCACTCATGGAAGGCCCGCGCCCGCCAATCCACGCCGCGCGCCAGCCAGAGCGGCCAGGCCTGCTGTTCCAGCCATCGCCCGAGATCGCGCATCATCCCTCCGCCTGAACCGGATGGCGGGGGGTTACGCTTTTGGCGCGGGCAGTGTCAAAGCACCGGGGCCATCCCGGCTGCGCGGACGGCGGCGCCCGGCCCGCATCATCGCGCCGCGCCCGGCCCGGCGCACCGGCCCCGCACCCAGCCACGGGTCGCATTACGCCCATGACGCCCGGCCAATGCCGCCATCATGCCAAACCACGGCTTGCGCGGCGCCGGGCGGTGCTCCGCTCTTGACCCCGCGCGCCGGGCGGCGCATCGCCTTGCACCGATTCCTTTTCGCAAGAGGCCTTATTCCGCACCATGCTCGCACTCCGCGTCATTCCCTGCCTGGATGTAAAGGATGGGCGCGTCGTGAAGGGGGTGAACTTCGTTGCGCTCCGCGATGCCGGCGACCCGGTGGAACAGGCCCGCGCCTATGACCGGGAAGGCGCCGACGAAATCACCTTCCTCGATATCGGCGCCACCCACGAGAACCGCGACACCATCTACGACGTGGTGGCCCGCACGGCGGCCGAGGTCTTCATCCCGCTCACCGTCGGCGGTGGCGTGCGCAGCGTGGAGGATGTCCGCCGCCTGCTGCTGGCCGGCGCCGATAAGGCCAGCATCAATTCCGCCGCCGTCACCGACCCTGACCTGGTGCGCCGCGCGGCCGAGGCCTTCGGCAGCCAGGCCATCGTCGTCGCCATCGACGCGCGTCAGGTCTCGCCCGGCCGGTGGGAGGTCTTCACCCATGGCGGGCGGCGCGGCACCGGCATCGATGTGATCGACTGGGCGCGGCAGGTGGCCAGCCTCGGCGCCGGCGAGTTGCTGGTGACCTCGATGGACCGCGACGGCACCAAGGCGGGGTTCGACCTCGACCTGCTGCGCGCCATCCGTGGCGCGGTGCGGCTGCCGCTGGTGGCCTCCGGCGGGGTCGGCAACGTCCAGCACTTTATCGACGGCGCGAAGGCCGGGGCCACCGGCCTGCTCGCCGCCAGCGTATTCCATTATGGCGAGATGCGCATCGCCGATGCCAAGGCGGCGCTCGCCGCCGCCGGGCTGCCGGTGCGCCCCCTGCCCCCTTCCGTGAAAGTCGCCTGAGTATGGTCAAGGACGCGAAGAAGAAGGCCCAGCCGAAGGCGGCCGCCAAAAAGCCCGCCAAGGCCAAGCCAGGGGCCAAGAAGCAGGTCCTGAAGCAGGCGAAGCCCGCCGCCCTGCCGCTGCCCGCCGCGCTGGTTCCGTCCACTGCCAAGGCCAAGCTCCGCAAGACCGTGTTGCAGGCCGAGTCGCGCCACCTGCTGCCGCTGGATGGCCCCGCCACCGGCAGCAGCGACGTGCTGGACCGGCTGTGGAACACGATCGAGGGCCGCCGCGTCGCGGGCGACGCCACCATCTCGCACTCCGCCCGGCTGCTGGCGCGCGGCACCGCCAAGGTGGCGCAGAAGCTGGGCGAGGAAGCCGTGGAATGCGTCATCGAGGCGACGCAGGGCAACCGCGCCGCCACGGTACTGGAAAGCGCCGACTTGCTGTACCACCTGCTGGTCGTCTGGGTGGATGCCGGCATCCGGCCGGAGGAAGTCTGGGCCGAGTTGGTGCGGCGCGAGGGCATTTCCGGCATTGCCGAGAAGGCGGCGCGCCCCAAGGGTATCGTCCGCGCCGCCCAGACCACGAAAATACCCTGACCGCCTAAACCATTCTGGCCACGAACAGGCCCTGATTGCGAAACCGCCCGACCGCGAAACTGCTCTGACCGAGAGGATCACCGCCATGCCCGTCTCCGGCCTGCCCCCCTATGACGAAGGCAATATCTTCGCCCGCATCCTGCGCGGCGAGATCCCGGCGAAGACAGTGTATCAGGACGAATACGCCCTGGCTTTCCATGATATCGCGCCGCAGGCGGCGGTGCATGTGCTGGTGATCCCGAAGGGGCCCTATGTCTCGGTGGCCGATTTCTCGGCCCAGGCCGGTGCCGATGCGGTGGCGGGCTTCTGGCGTGCCGTGGCGGCCGTGGCCCACAAGCTGGGGCTGGAGCAGTCCGGCTTCCGCGTCCTGACCAATATGGGTCATGATTCCGGGCAGGAAGTGCCGCATTTCCATGTGCATATCTTTGGCGGGCAGCCTCTGGGCCCGATGCTCGCCCCCAGGCGGTAGGCCGCCTTGCCCGGCGGCTGGGGCCGTGGATCGCGGTCGGCGCCCGCTGGCAGGGTTGATGCGTCATATCCATCCCAGCCACGCGCCCTGCCGGGCTTGAACCGCGCCCCACGCACTGCCATCCATTAGGAATGGACGCTGATTCCACCGCCGCGGAAGCCCGCATGGCCCTGAATGCCGCCGGGCAATTGCCGGATGCCGAGCTCGACCTGGCCGGCGTCGCGCTGCAATTCGCCCGTATCGATGCCCCTTTGGCCGACTGGCGGGCCGCCGCCGCGCATCTGTCCGACCTGGCGCGTGACGCCGTGGCCGCCGCCGCCACCGACCGCGAGGCCGATGCGGGCGACCTGGGCCGCCGTGCCGACGTGATCTCCGCCGTCATGGCGCGGTTCGGCTACGAAGGCGACCAGGCGACTTATGACGACGCCGCCAACGCCAACCTGATCCAGGTGACGGAACGCCGTCAGGGCCTGCCGGTGGCGCTCGGGCTGTTGTGGCTGCATGTGGCTGAGGCCGTGGGCTGGCCTGCCCATGGGCTGGACTTCCCCGGGCACTTCCTGCTCGGCCTGGAAGGCCCGCGCGGGCAGGCGGTGGTGGACCCCTTCCATGACGGCCTGGTATTGGAGGCCCCCGCGCTGCGCACCCTGCTGAAGCAGATCGAGGGCGAGCGCGCCGAACTGCGCCCGGGCCTGCTGACGCCGGTGGGCAAGCGGCCGGTGCTGCTGCGGCTGCAGAACAACCTGAAGCTGCGCCGCCTGCGCGCCGGAGACATGCCGGGTGCCCTGACCTGCACCGAGGACATGCTGCGCCTCGCGCCCATGGAAGCCAGCCTGTGGCGGGAGGCGGCCGTGATGAACCAGCGCCTGGACCGTATCGGCGCCGCGCTGGCCTGCCTGGACCGCTTCCTGGCCCTGATGCCGGATGGCGAGGCCGCCGCCCGTGCCCGCGCGATGGCCGCGGAATTGCGGCAACGCCTGCACTGAGCTTCTTGCCGGCCCGGGCCTGCATGGCCCCGGTATCCGTGGCCAGAAGGTTTTGCCCAGGGGATGACGCCGGTCGGTTCAGCGTCGGCCGGGCCGCGAGACGGTGCCGGGCACGGCGAGGCGATGCTCGCCGTTCATGGGGCAGTTAAACGCTTCCCGCCATTGCCGGTGGGGCGTTGTTCCAGCTTTGTCAGGTCACGCGGGCCAAGCCATCGGCCCCGGCCCAGCACCTGCCTCAGTTGATGTCCTCATCTGGCTTCACGCCCCAGAAATCCGCCCGGCGCAGGTAGCCGCGCAGGTCGCCCACCTGCACCTCGCACCATTCATTGCCGGCGGCGCAGCGGCGGATGCGCCCGACCACGCCGGGCTGGAGCCGCGCCACCAATCCGCTGCTTTCGGTGGCATCGCGCCGCAGCTCCCGCTCCTGCCCCCGCACGACCAGCGTGCGGCGCCCGGCCAGGGTGGACTGGTGCACCCAGCCTTCGGTGCCGTCCATGTCACGGATGCGGCGCCACTGGTTGTACTCGCGCAGCACCTCCACCGGCAGGTCGCGCCGCTGATAGGTCCATTCAATAGGGAAGCGGGTATCGGGCCCGACCCGCAGGTTCACCTCGTCCGCCCGCAGCGCCACGAAACGCGGCACGGGCAGGCCGGTGACGCTGCCGACATCCGGCACCGGCTCCGGCGGCGGCTGGGCGGGTGCCGCCTGCGGGGCCAGTGCGGCCCCGGCCGCCACACCCGCCGCAGCGCCGGCCGCCGCACCCGTGCGTGAGCGGGCGGGCGCCGTGCCGGA
>JAQGHX010000021.1 GCA_028288745.1 Roseomonas sp.
TGCGCCCGGCGGCGGAGCGGAGGGCGCGGCGGGCGCCAGCGCCGGAGCGCCCGCGGCCGGTGAGGGCGCGCGGCCACCGCCCTCGACCTGCTGCAGGCGGTAATCGACATCGCCCTGCAGCTTTTCCAGCGCCTGCTGCGTGGTGCGGTTGCGGTACTCGGCCTCGTCGGCGCGGCCACGCAGGCGGCGCACTTCCTCTTCCATCTGATTCACGCGGTCGAGCAACTGGCCCGTGAGTTCGGACGGCACGGCGCCGCCGCGGCCGGAAGGCAGCGGAACCGGCGCCGCGTAGCCCCCGCCGCCGCCACGGCGCAATTGCTCCATCTCCTGCCGCATCTGCAGGATCTGGTTCTGCAACGCGATGCCTTCGCGGCTGTCGATCTGCGCCACGGCGGGGGCGGCCAGCAGCGGCAGCAGCAGCGGCGCGGCGAGAAGAAGCTTGCGGAGCATGGGTCCATCCTTGCGAGTGGCGCGGTCCCGGCCGTTACCCGGGACCGCCGGCGTAAAACAAGAACGGCGGCCCCGCTTGCACGAGACCGCCGTTTCTTTTCAGCCCGTCAGCCCTGCGTCAACGCAAGACCCGGTGCGCGAGCCGCACCTTCGGGACCAGGTGCGCTCAGCGCACCACCGTCACGGCGCGGCGGTTCTGCGCCCAGGCGTCCTCGGTGGAGCCGAGGGCGGCCGGACGATCCTTGCCGAAGGACACGACGCTCAGGCGGCTGCCGGAGACGCCCGAGGCCACCAGCACGTCGCGCGCGGAATTTCCACGGCGCTGGCCGAGGGCCAGGTTGTACTCGCGCGTGCCACGCTCGTCGGCATGGCCTTCGACGGTGATCTGTACCTGCGGGTACTGCGCGAGCCAGGTGGCCTGACGCTCCAGCACCGGGCGCTGGTCGGCGGCGACGGTGGAAGCGTCGGTCACGAAGAACACGCGGTCACCGACATTGGCGACCAGGTCTTCCTGGCTGCCGGGACGAACGCTGCCCGACATGCCGGACAGGCCGGAAGCGCCGGCGCCGGCGCCCGCGCCGGTTGCGGCACCGGAGGTGTCCTCGCTGGCGCAGGCAGAAAGAAAGGCGGCAGCGGCGAGCGCGCCCAGGAGCTTAACATTCATCATTTCGATTCCCTTATGGCAGATCGATTTGGCGGCGCGTTACGCTCCGATTACGGCACGGTCAAGGCATCTAACGGCAACGTTCGTGTTTGGTTGCAATTTACATCCCTTTTGTCGTGCCGCGACGTTTTTCCGATTGCCTCAGGACGAGAGAAGCGGCGACCAGTTCGGGTCGCTGGCGTCGGACGGGGTCACCACCTGCCGCTCGTTGAAGCCCGCGATGTCGATCATCGAGAGGCGCGACGAGTAGCCGCCACCCCGGGAATCGCGCGCCTGCGTCTCACGATAAAAGGTCAGCACGCGGCCATTGGGGGCGAAGCTCGGGCTCTCCATGCTCCAGCCCTCGGACAGGATGCGCTCGCCCGAACCGTCGGGCCGCATGATGCCGATGGCGAAGCGCCCGCCGCTCATGCGGGTGAAGGCGATCAGGTCTCCGCGCGGCGACCAGACGGGCGTCGCGTAGCGGCCATTGCCGAAGGAAATGCGGCGCGCGCCGCCGCCACCCGCATCCATGACATAAAGCTGCTGGTCGCCGCCCCGGTCGGAGTTGAACACGATCTGCGTGCCGTCCGGCGAGTAGCAGGGCGAGACGTCCAGCCCGGCGCCGGAGGTGAGCTGCCGCTCGCGCTTCGAGGCCACGTCGACGACAAAGATATTGGCATCACCACCGCGCGTGGAGGAGAGGATGACGCTGCGTCCATCCGGGCTGAACCGGGGCGAGAGCGTCATGCCCTGGAAATTACCCAGAACTTCCTGGCGCCCGCTATCCAGGTTGAACAGGAAGACGCGCGGCTGGTTGTTGGCATAGGACATGAACGCGATCTGCCGCGCGTTCGGGTGGAAGCGCGGCGAGAGCGCCTGCACATTGCCATCGGTCAGGAAGCGGTGGTTCTCGCCATCCTGGTCCATCAGCGCCAGCCGGCGGTTGCGGCGGTCGCGCGGGCCGCTTTCAGCCACATAGACGATGCGGGTATCGAAATAGCCCTTCTCGCCCAGCATCCGCTCATAGATCACGTCGGAGATGACGTGGGCGATCTGGCGCCAGTTGGCGGCGGCGGCGGTGTAGGCCGTGCCCTGCAATTGCTGTTCGGAATTGACTTCCCACAGCCGGAACTCAATCCGCGCGCGGTCGCCCTGCGGCTCGGCCCGGCCCGTCACCAGCGCCTGCGCGCCGACCACGCGCCAGTCCTGGAAACGCGGGGTGCCGGCGGCGGCCTCGGGCGACTGGATATAGGCGGCGCGCTCGATCGGCCGGAACAGGCCCGAATTCTTCAGGTTGTTGGCGATGACGCGGGTGATGTTCTGCCCGAGTTGCTGCCCGGTGCCGGAACCCGCGAAATCCGGCAACGCGATCGGGATGGGGTCGGTGCGGGCGCGGTTGATGTCAATCACCTGCCCCGCGCCGCCGGCGGGGGCGGCGGGTCCGGCGCCCTGGGCCCGCGCGATGGCGGGGGCGGCGAGCAGTCCCGCGCCGCCCAGCAGGGCGACACGGCGGGAGAACAGGGGAAACGGCATCGTCATCGCATAAGGCCCCTCGGATTGAAGCGGAAGATCGCGGTGTTGAGCGACTGGATCTTCTCGCGGGGAATGGGCAGCGGGCTGCATTTCTGGTCCAGCAAGGCGCGGCGCGCGCTCTCGAAGACCGAGCGTGCACGCGGGTCCGTGGGAACGCCACGGGGAGCCCGAACGTTGCGGATCACACCGCCGGGGTCGATGTCCACCTGGAGATCGACGGTAATCTGGTCAAGCCCGAGCATTCCGGCATCGACCGACCAGCACTCGCTGATCCGGTCCGCGACGCCGCGCATCTCGCCCTGGCTGAGCAGGGCGGAGCCGGTCGGCGCTCCGCCG
>JAQGHX010000027.1 GCA_028288745.1 Roseomonas sp.
GGCGATCAGGGCATCGTGTTCCTCCGGGCGCCCGGCCTGCAGGGCGGCGAGTGCCCCCTCCACCAAGCGGGCCTCGATCTGGAGGGTGATGCCCGCGGCCGCCCCCGCAGCCGCCAGTTCCCGCACCATCGGTGCCAGGGCGGGCGCGAAGCTGACCAGCAGGCCGACACGGGCGCCATGTGTCAGCGCCTCGCCGAAGGCGCTTTCGTTCGGCTTCAGCACCGGGATGGCATAAACCTGCCGCGCGGCCTCGATCGCCGGGCCGAAGGCCGAGCAGGTGAACAGGATGGCGTCGCTGCCCCGCCCTTCCGGCCCCGCCGCCGCCGCGTAGTCCGCCAGCGCCTGGAAGCGCGCCATCATCTTCGGCCCGAGCGCGCCCGCATCGGCCGCGTGGTCCGCCGAGAGGGACGAATCCAGCAGGTCGTGGGTTTCGGCCTCTGGCCAGCAGGCGGCGAAGGCCTCGTGGATCGGCGCGACGGAATCGCGCAGCGCATGGATCAGCATGATCCTGCGGCGTGGCGCGCCTTCTGGTGGCGGGGTCATGTGCGCCATTCCTTCCTTCTCGGCCTCATCCGTGCCGGTGCGGCGCAGCAGAGCAGCCCATGCGGCCAGCGTCCATGCATCACCACGCAAAGAGCCGGGCCGGCGTATCGGCCAGCATCGCCTGGGTCACCGCGTCATCCCCGATCCAGCCTGTGATCAGGCGCAGGTCCGCCACGGCATCGACATCGCGGAACGGCTCGATCTCGTCTGCCTCCCTGGCGGCGGGGGTGACGCCGCCCCCGGTATGCGGCCAGTCGCTGCCCCAGATCAGCCGGCGTGGCGCGGTGGCGACAAGCTGCCTGACCCACCGGGCGGTCCGGGCCTCGCCCTGTTTCGTCCCGAAAGCCCTGTAAGGCGCGGAGAGCTTCGCGATCAAGGGCCCGGACGCGAGCAGGGCCAGCACCGTCGCGGCCTGCGCGGGGTCGATCTCGGCATCGCCCCGGAAGCCGCAGAAGTGGTCGGCGATCACCGGCATGTCGAGGCCGGCGATGACTGGCGCCGCGCCGGCGATGACGTCCAGGTCCGCATAGATCTGCAGGCACCATCGCCAGGGCGCCACCCGCCGCGCCGCCGCCGCCAGGGCGCGGCCCGCCATCCCCGGGTCGCGCACGTCCTGGGAATGCAGGTTCATGCGCACGCCGCGCACGCCGGCACGGTGCAGTTCCTCCAGCGCCACGTCGGTCACCGTATCGGGGTCGATCACGGCGATGCCGCGCGCCGCGCCGGCCGTGGACCGCAAGGCGGCGGCCAGGCAGGTATTGTCGGTGCCATAGACGCTGGGCTGCACCAGCACGGGGCGCAGCGCCGGCGAGAAGCGGGCCTCGGCATCCGAGAGAGACGGGAGGCTTGCCGGTCCCGGCGTGTAGCGGCGCTCCTCCGCGTAGGGGAAGTGCCGCGGGTCAAAGATATGGACATGGCAGTCCCAGGAGCCCGCCGGCACGGGGCAGGGGGCGCGCCTTTCACGATCCGTCATGATCAATCGACCTTGGCGCCGGAGGCCGCGACGATCGGCTCCCAGCGCTGTAACTCGCTGCGCCAGTAGGCGCCGAAGCCCTCCGGGTCCTGGCGGCCCCCCGTGATGCCAAGCTCGGTCAGGCGCTTGCCGCAGGCCGGGTCGGCCAAGCCCTTCCGCAAGGCTTCGGCCAGGGTTTGCAGCACCGGGGCCGGCGTTTTGGCCGGGGCGAAGATGCCGTAGGAATTTTCGATCTCGAGGTCACTGGCCCCGGCCTCGGCGGCGGTCGGCACCTGCGGCAGCAAAGCGTCCCGCTGCCGCGCGGCGACGAGGATCGGCTTCACCCCGCCTTCCTGGATCTGGCCGAACTGCACCGGCACGGCCTCGATCAGCAGGTCGATCTGGCCGGAGAGCAGCGCGGTGAGGGCCGGGCCGGAGCCACGGTAGGGAACATGGGTCATCTCCACGCCCAGGATGCGCGCCAGCATGGTGCCCGCCAGATGCGGCCCGGTGCCGTTGCCACCCGAGCCGAAGGTCAGGTCCCGCCCCTGCGCCTTCGCGGCCAGGGCGGCCGCCTTGAGTTCCGCGAAATGACTGGCGAGGCCCGGCCGCGCGGTCATGACGCTGGGGCTGCGGCCCACCTCGGCGACGGCCACCCGGTCCTGGCGGATGTCGAAGTTCAGCTTGTGGTAAAGGAAGACGTTGAGCACCGCCGAGGAGGTGGTCAGCAGGGCAATATTGTAGCCGTCCGGGGCGGCCTTCGCCACGGCCTCGGTGCCGATGGTGCCGCCCGCGCCGGCCCGGTCTCCACGGTCACCGTCTGGCCGAGATGCGAGGCCATGCACTGCGCGGCGAAGCGCGCGGCGATGTCGGACCCGCCACCCGGCGCGAAGGGCACCACCATCCGGACCGGCCGGTCCGGGTATGTCTGGGCGGATGCTTGTGCCGGCGCCAGGACCGCGCATGAGAGCAGCGTGGCGAATGCCATTTTGGTCTTGAGCAACACGATATTCCCTCCCGCTTCGTTGTTCTTGGGTGTCAGGACGGCGCCTGCCGGCCGATGCCAGCAGGCCGCCCGAAGTCACGCTGTCCGCCGTTTCGCCAGCCAGTGCCCCCGTGCCCGATACGGCCGCCGGTCACGGCGCATGGCCCGGAGCGGCTTACCCCGCCGCGCCGCAGCCTGCAGCTTTGCCGGCCGGCGCATCCCCTGTGCTGGCGGCGCGGATCGCGGACCACCTGCGGGTCAGGAATCTGGCGGCCGGGGCGCATCTTTCCGCTCAAAGCCTGGCCAAGGCCTTCGGCGCCTCCCGCACCCCGGTGAGCAAGGCCCTGGCGATCCTGGGGCGGGACGGCACGCTGCGGCATGAGCCGCATCGCGGCTACTTCGTCATCGCTCCGCTTGGCGTCTTCGGCGATCCACCCGAGCTGGTGGTGCTGGAGGAACGCTACCGGGACATCGCGCGCGACCGCCTGGCGGGCGGCCTGCCCGACCAGGTGACCGAAACCCTGCTGCGGGAACGCTACCGGTTGGGGCGGCATCAGTTGCATCTTCTGCTGACGCGGATCGCGCATGAAGGCTGGATCGAGCATCGCGTCGGCTACGGCTGGGCCTTCGCAGAAATGCTGACGACGCCGGAGGCCCTGGCCGACACCTTCCGCGTCCGCCGCGTGCTGGAGCCGGCCGCCTTGCTGGAGCCGGGCTACCGGCTCGATCCGCAAGTCATCCGGGACTGCCGCAAGGCGGAACTGGCCATGCTGGCCGGTGAAATGGACAGCCTCTCGCTGGAAGCCCTGTTCAGTCGCCGGGCCAACTTTCACGAGGCGCTGGTGGCCGGCAGCGGCAACCGCTTCTTTCTGGACAGCATCCGCCGGCTGAACAGGATCCGCCGCCTGCTGTCCTACCGGACATCTGAGGACCGGCGCCGCTACACCCTGCATTGCCATGAACATCTGGCCTTGCTCGACCTGCTGGAGGCCGGCCGGAACGAAGCGGCGGCCGAGGCCCTGCGCGAGCCCCTGGACGGCGCCGCGGAGCGCATCCGGGCGCGATCCTGGCGGCCGGCGGGGCCGCGCCTTAGCGGCAGCGCGCAACGTGGGCCTGGGCGACCCGGCCCGGCATCGTGCCTGCTGCTTCGGTAAGGCGGCTGCAAGCCCGCCATCCGTATCCCCCATTTCAGATCGCCGGCTGTCTCGCCAGTCTCTTGACGAGGCAAATTGCACATATGAAGATAAAAGTGCAATATAAAAGGCCGGCGGCCGACTGTCCTCATCATCAGGGATGCACCTGTCATGACTCTTCTTCTTGTCTGCCCTGGCGATGGGATCGGGCCGGAGATCACGGAAGCCACGCTGCGGGTTCTCGAGGCCGCGGATTGTCGCTTTGGCCTTGGCCTGCGGTATGACCACCGCGATATCGGCTTCGTCGCATACGAGAAAACCGGCACCACCTGCCCTGACGAAGTGCTGGAAGCAGGCCGGCAGGCCGATGGTATCCTGCTCGGCCCGGTCTCCCACATGGATTATCCCGCGCGGGACAAGGGAGGCGTGAATGTCTCCGCTGCTTTCCGGAAGCAACTGGACCTCTATGCCAATGTCCGCCCGGCCCGTACCCGCCCGGGGCTGGGGCGTGGGCACGAGCCGCTGGATCTCGTCATCATGCGGGAAGCGACGGAGGGCTTCTACCCAGACCGCAACATGTTCCTCGGCAACGGCGAGTTCATGCCGACGCCCGATGTCGCGCTGTCCATCCGCAAGCTGACGCGGCAGGGCTGCAACCGCATCGCACGCCGTGCCTTCGAACTGGCGATGCGCCGCCGGAAGAAGGTCACCGCCGTCCACAAGGCCAATAACTTCATCATCTCCGACGGCCTGTTCCTGGAGGAATGCCGGCGCGTGGCAGCCGACTTCCCCGAAGTCACGCTGGACACCGTCATCATCGATGCCTGCGCGGCGCTGCTGGTCCGCAACCCTCAGCGCTTCGACGTGATCTGCGCCACCAACTTCCATGCCGACATCTTGTCCGACCTGGCATCGGAGCTTTCGGGCGGGCTTGGCCTGGCGGGCTCGATCAATTGCAACGAGACCCTGTGCTGTGCCCAGGCGCAGCATGGCTCGGCGCCCGACATCCAGGGCCAGGACAAGGCCAACCCGACCTCGCTGGTGCTCTCAGCCGCCATGTGGCTGGAATGGCTCGGCGAGCGGCGCGGCGAGGCCAAGCTGCTCGAAGCGGCGAAGGCGATTGGGGAAGGGGTGGACTGCCTGCTCGACAACCCGGCCACCCGCACCATGGATCTGGGCGGCCCGCTCGGCACCCGCGCTTTCGCCGCGAAGCTGGCCGAGGCAGTCGCCGGCTGACCGGGCGCGTGCCAAACGCCGCGGCGCCGCGTGATAATTTGTCCTGTGCCGCGAACCATGCCATCGCCTTGAAAACGGCGGCGCTCCGAAGGGCGCCGCCGGCCATTCAGATCCGCGCGCGGAGCGCGGTCACGGCCGCCATCGGCGCAGTGAGGATCCGCTTGTCCGGCAGTGCCGCCTGCACCTTGCCGAGCGCCGCTGGTCGAGAAATGCGCCAGCATGATCGCGTCGCAATGCGCCAGGCGCGGCGCGGCCTCAGCGACCAGCCGGTCATGTATTTCGTTGTCCCCGCGGTGAAGAGCCTCGATGGCCTCGGGTATCAGCACCGTTTCCAGTGTCACGCCGCTATCGCCCGCGGCCTCCGCAACTTCGGCGTCCTTGAGCGCCACGGCGGGGCCGAAGGTTGCGATCATGCCGATGTGCTGGCCAGCGGCGAGTGCGTCCTCGAACATGGCCTGTTTGGGCTTGCACGGGCAGCGGCGCGAGGTCCCGCGCCACAGCCTCGATGGCCGGGCCGGAGGCGGAGCAGGTGAAGAGGATGGCATCCGCGCCCGTGCCCGCCACGTAATACGCGAGATCGGCGATACGCTTCGCCATGGCCGGCGAAAGCTCCGCGCCCTCCGCCGCCCGGTCGGCGGGTAGGCTGTCGTCGAGAAGGCTGGTCACCTGCGCCTCCGGCCAGGTTCGCGCGAAGGCGGCCCGCACCGGCGGAATGGCGGCGGCGACCGCGTGGATGAGGGCGATACGGGATGCGGGCATGAGCTTTCTCCTCGGCTGCCTGGGGCCAGTGGCGGCACGATGTTGCCGCCGCGCCGTACGATCTCGTTGTTCTTCAAATCAGGGAGCCGATGGGCTCTCTGAATGCCGGCAGCAGATCGCCCGCATTGGCCCCGTCAAGATGCGAAAAGAAAGTGCCAAGATTTTTATAGTTCGTTGTTCTGGCTCCGCAGATTTCCATCCCACGGCAGTGGTGGGCTCCTGCATTTTGGCTTGCTGCTTGCCGGCTCTCGCGGTGGCCGTTGACGCGGCCGCCGCCATGATGGCGGCGGCTACATGCGTTATCGTCCGAGCAGGCGGTCGATTTTCTGGCCGAGGGCAGCGGTGAAGGCCCTGGTCCCGGGCGGCCCGCCGAGATCGCCGGTGCGGCGGACAGGATCGGTGACCAGCGTGTTGATGGCGCTCTCGATCACCTGCCCGGCTCGGGCGAAGTTCTCGCGCCCGTCCTGGTGCCGCGCCAGCCACTCAAGCAACATCGCCGCCGACAGAAACAGCGAGGCCGGATTGGCCTTGTCCTGCCTGGATGTCCGGCGCGGAACCGTGCTGCGCCTGCGCCATGCAATGCGTATCGGACGCATTGATCGCGCCGCCCAGCCCGAGACTGCCGGACAGTTCGGAGGCTTCGTCAGAGGGGATGCCACCGAACATATTGGTGATGACCACGATGTCGAAGCGGGCGGCATCGCGCACCAGCATCGCCGCCATGGAGTCGATCAGTTGCTCGTCATAGATAAC
>JAQGHX010000028.1 GCA_028288745.1 Roseomonas sp.
ATGCCGGGCCGCAGCGCCCGCGCGCGGGCGGCGGTGGCCAGGGCGCCGGCGCGGCTGTGGCGGCGCTTCATGCGCTTCAGCATCAGGTCGTCGCCATGCTGCAGGGACAGGTGCAGGTGGGGCATCAGCCGCTGTTCCTCCGCGATCAGCCGCCAGAGGTCGTCGTCGATCGCCGCCGGGTCGATGGAGGAGAGCCGCAGGCGCGGCAGGTCCGGCACCAGGGCCAGCAGGCGGCGCGCCATTTGGCCGAGGGCCGGCCGGCCCGGCAGGTCGGGGCCGTAGCTGGCGATATCCACCCCGGTCAGCACCACTTCCCGGTATCCCGCCGCGACCGCCGCCCGCACCTGCTCCACCACCGCGCCCATGGGCACCGAGCGCGAGGGACCGCGCCCGAAGGGGATGACGCAGAAGGTGCAGCGGTGGTCGCAGCCCTGCTGGACTTCTATGAGCGCCCGCGCCCGGCCGGTGAACTCCGTCACGGCATGGGGGGTGACGCCGCGGGCTGTCATGATGTCGGATACCGGGCCGGCGGGGGCGTCCGGTGCCCAGGTTCCGGGGCGCAGCTTGTCGGCGTTGCCCACCACGCGCACCACGCCGGGCAGCGCGCCCCAGCGCTCGGGCGCGATCTGCGCGGCGCAGCCGGTGACGACGATGGGCACCCCCGGCCGTTCCCGCGCCAGGCGACGGATGGCCTGGGCGGCCTGCTTCTCGGCCTCGGCGGTGACGGCGCAGGTATTGACCAACACGCTGGCGGCATGGCCGGCACGGGTGGCGAGGTCGCGCATCGCCTCACTCTCATAAGTATTGAGGCGGCAGCCGAAGGTCAGCACCTCGATACCCGGGGCCGGGGTGCTCATGCCGGCAGGGCGTCCCAGTCTAACTGACCAAGGAAGGCGGTGGCCACGGGGCCGGCCATCAGCACATGCCCGTCCAGCCGCCATTCCAGCAGCAGCGTGCCGCCGGGCAGGTCGATCCGCGCCCGCCGCCCGGTCAGCCCGCGCCGGTGCGCGTTGACCAGCGTGGCACAGGCGCCGGAGCCGCAGGCCAGCGTCGCCCCCGCCCCCCGCTCCCAGATGCCGAGGCGGATATGGTCGGTGTCGATCACCTGGGCGAAGCCGATATTGGCGCGGTTGGGCAGCAGCGGGTGGTGTTCCGCCAGCGGGCCCAGCGCCTGCCAGTCCAGCCGGTCCAGGTCGCCCACGAAGAAGGTGACATGCGGGTTGCCCATCGAGCACGCGGCGGGGTTGGACACGATGGGCTCGCCAGGGGGGCCGAGTTCCATCGGCAGGTGAGCGGTATCCATGGCGGCGGCCAGGGGTACGTCCTGCCAGTCCAGGCCGGGCCGGCCCATATCGGCGCGGATGGTGCCGTCCGGCAGGCGCTCGCAGGGCAGCTCGCCACGCACGGTGCGCACCGTCACGCGGTCGCGGCCGGTTTCGGCCATCAGCAAATGGGCGACGCAGCGGGTGGCGTTGCCGCAGGCTTCCGCCTGCGAGCCGTCCGGGTTGTAGATGCGCATGAACACGTCGGCGCCCGGCGCGGGTGCCTCCAGCACAATGAACTGGTCGCAGCCGATGCCGCGGTGCCGGTCCGCCACCGCGGCGGCGCGCGCGGGCGTCACCACCAGGGGCGCGGGGCGGGCGTCCACCACGACGAAGTCGTTGCCGAGGCCATGCATTTTCCGGAAGGCGATCATACCCCGCCATATGCGGCGCATCCCGCGGCAAATGAAGGGGCGAAGCGCGGGCGGGCGCAGAGGCTCCATATTCCCGGGCTCCATATTCCCGGGCTCCATTTTCCCGGGGCTCCATTCCCATCGCGGCACGGGCGCGCTTTCCTGACGGTCACTGGCATGGAGGCCGCATGACCGACCCTACCCTTTATCTGGTCACGGATATCGAGACGGACGGGCCGAACCCCGGCGCCCATTCGATGCTGAGCTTCGGCTGCGTCGCCACCGACGCGGCCGGGGCGCGGGGCGAATTCACCATCAACCTGGCGCCGCTGGAGGGCGCGGCGGGCGACCCCCGCACCATGCAATGGTGGGCGACGCAGCCGGAAGCCTGGGCCGCCAGCACCACAGGGGCGGTGCCGCCGGCGGAGGCCATGGCGCGCTTCGCCGCCTGGGTGCGCGGGCTGCCGGCGCCACCGGTCTTCGCCGCCTGCCCGCTGGCCTTCGACGGCACCTGGATGGACTGGTACCTGCGCCGCTTCTGCGGGCTGAAGCTGTTCACCGCGCCCTATGACAAGGGCGCGCTGTTCCAGGGGGCGGCGCTGGACATGTCCTCCCTCGCCATGGGCGTGCTGGGGCTGAGCCATGCGGAGGCCGAGGTTAAGCCCTACCCCGTCGAATGGCTGGGCGGCCATGCCCATACCCATTGCGCACTGGATGACGCGCGCGGCTATGCCCACCTGCTGCGCGAGTTGCTGCGCCGCCGCCCGCCCGCACGGGTGCCCTTGCCCCGGCAGGGCTGATCCGGCTATACGCCGCGCTCTTCCCACGCGTCCGGGCCTGTAGGGCATGCCCGGCCGTGGTTTCGCGCCCGCCCTGAACGGCGGGTGCTCCAGACCCAGGAGACTGAAATGCCCAAGATGAAGACGAAGTCGAGCGTCAAGAAGCGCTTCAAGGTCACGGCCACGGGCAAGGTTCTCGCCGGCCCCGGCAAGAAGCGCCACTGCCTCACCGCCCGCAGCACCAAGGTCAAGCGCCAGAACACCGGCAGCCAGGTCCTGCGCCACCAGGATGGCGTGACCATCATGCAGTGGGCCCCCTACGGGCTGGCCCGGTAAGGAAGACGCAGGATGGCTCGTGTTAAACGCGGCGTAACCAAGCACGCCCGCCACAAGAAGATCCTCAAGCTCGCCAAGGGCTATGTGGGTCGTTCCTCCACCGCCTACCGCCCCGCGCTCGAGCGGGTCGAGAAGGCGCTTCAGTATGCCTACCGCGACCGTCGCAACAAGAAGCGCGACTTCCGCGGCCTCTGGATCCAGCGCATCAACGCGGCGACGCGTGAGCATGGCCTGACCTATTCCAAGTTCATCTCCGGCATGAAGCTGGCGGGGATCGAGCTGGACCGTAAGGTCCTGGCCGCGATCGCCTTCGACGACGCCACCACCTTTGCTGCCCTGGTCGAGAAGGCCAAGGCGGCGCTGCCGGCTTCGGCCGAGGCGTGATCTTCTGATCCGGCCGGGGGCGACCCCGGACGGATAAGACAGAACAGAGCCGCCGCCGCCTTGGGAAAGTCCCAGGGCGTCCGGCGGCTTTTTTCGTATTAGGGCGCATGTGCATGTCGGACGACCTCGCCAGAATCCAGACCGAAACCGAGGCGGCCCTCGCCGCCGCCGCCGACCCCCGCGCGCTGGACGCGGTGCGGGTCGCGACGCTGGGCAAGAGCGGGGCGCTGACGGCGCTGCTGAAGGCCCTCGGCGGCGTGCCGCCGGAAGAACGCCGCGAACGTGGCGCCGCCGTGAACCGCCTGAAGGCGGTGCTGGAAGCCGCCATCGAAGCCCGCCGCGCCGCGCTGGATGCCGCCGCCCTGGACACGCGCCTCGCCGCCGAGCGGATGGACGTCACCCTGCCGCCCCGCCCCTTCCCGCCCGCCGGGCCCGAGAGCGGCGCCATCCACCCCATCGCCCGCACCATCGAGGAAATCACCGCGATCTTCGGCGCCATGGGTTTTGGCGTGGCGGAAGGTCCCGATATCGAGGGCGACTGGTATAATTTCGGCGCGCTGAACATCCCGGACCATCACCCGGCCCGGCAGGACCACGACACCTTCTACCTGCCCGCCGGCCCGGATGGCCGCCGCCCGGTGCTGCGCACCCATACCAGCCCCGTGCAGATCCGCACCATGCTGGCGCAGGAGCCGCCCATGCGCGTCATCGTGCCCGGCCGCACCTGGCGCGCCGACCATGACGCCACCCATTCCCCCATGTTCCATCAGGTGGAGGGGCTGGTGGTCGACCGTGGCATCACCCTCGGCCACCTGAAGGGCTGCCTGATCGACTTCCTGCGCAGCTTCTTCGACATCTCCACCCTGCCGGTGCGCTTCCGCGCCTCCTACTTTCCCTTCACCGAGCCTTCCATGGAGGTCGATATCGGCTGGAACCGGAAGACCGGCGAACTCGGGAAGGGCGGCGACTGGCTGGAAATCCTGGGCAGCGGCATGCTGCACCCCAAGGTGCTGGCCAATTGCGGCATCGACCCGCGCGAGTGGCAGGGTTTTGCCTTTGGCATGGGCATCGAGCGCATCACCATGCTGAAGCACGGCATCCCGGACCTGCGCCC
>JAQGHX010000048.1 GCA_028288745.1 Roseomonas sp.
GGCGCCGCGCCCCCCGCCGCCCTGCGCGGCTGGGTGGAGGATGTCGCGAAGCGCCTGCCCGAGGCCGCGCCCGCCGCCGCCCAGGTGCTGCGCGCCACCACGCTGGACGAGGCGCGCGGGCTGATGAACGCGGCGCTGCTGCCCGTGCTGGACGCGCGTACCAGGGCGCTGGGCTGGCAATCGGCGCGGCAGGTCTTCGTCGTCACCGCCATCCTGCCCTCGCCGGCCATGGATGCGGCGGCGATGGCGCTGATGGGCCTGCGGCTGATGCGCCAGGTCGCGGCCCTGCACGGGCTGCGCCCCGGCACCGCCATGCTGTGGCGGCTGCTGCGCCGGGTGGCGCTCTCGGCCGGGCTGACGGCGGGCGCCGACATCGTGGCCGAGGCCGGGGTGGAGCAGTTCCTGGAAGGCCATGCCGCCAAACTGGCCGGGGGCGCGGCGGGCGCGACCATCGCCGCGCGGCGCATGCTGCGGCTGGCCACCGCCACCGCCGCCGCCTGCCGCCCGCCCGCCGGCCATCCCCCCTCCCGGCCCCGGTGAGCATGGCTTGGTGAGTATTGCCCCGGTGAGCATGATCCCGGTGAGCATGGCCTGGGTAAAGGCGAACCCGCCGCGCATGGCCCTGGCGGCGGCGACCGATGGAACCATGGCCACCATGACCCGTTGCCCATGGCTCCGGCGGCTATGACCCCGACGACCTTCGGCCAGATAAGCGGCGCCTCGCTGGGCGGTGCCCAACTAAACGCCGCCCAGGTGACAGGAGCGGTGGACGTGCCATATCGCGCTCAGTGACCAAGGAGGGGCCGCGCATGGCGGATGGCGCCACCGAACTGACCCTGCGCCTGCACCCCTCCATCGCCGAGATCCCGGCGCTGGAATGGGATGCCTGCGCCGGCGGCGACAACCCTTTCGTCAGCCACGCCTTCCTGCTGGCGCTGGAGGAATCCGGCTCGGCCAGCGCCCGCACCGGCTGGCTGCCGCAGCACGCGGCGCTGCGCGACCCCGGCGGCCGCCTGCTGGGCGTGGCGCCCGCCTATGCCAAAAGCCATTCCTACGGCGAATACGTCTTCGACCACGGCTGGGCCGAGGCCTTCGAGCGCGCCGGGGGCAAGTACTACCCCAAGCTGCAGGTGGCCTCGCCCTTCAGCCCGGTGCCCGGGCCCCGCCTGCTGGTGCGCGACGGCCTGCCGGTGCAGGCCATGGCCGGCGCGCTGGCCCAGGCGACGGCGGAACTCGGCCTCTCCTCCTGCCACGTCACCTTCTGCACCGAGCCGGAATGGCAGGCGCTGGGCGAGGCCGGCTGGCTGCAACGGCTCGGCACCCAGTTCCACTGGCACAACCAAGGCTATGCCGATTTCGAGGGTTTCCTGGCGGCCCTGTCCAGCCGCAAGCGGAAGCAGATCCGACGTGAGCGGCGGGACGCGCAATCCGCCGGCCTGACCTTCCGCGCCCTGCGCGGCGCCGAGATCACCCCGCGCCACTGGGCCGCCTTCCATCGCTGCTACATGGACACGGTGGACCGCAAATGGGGCAGCGCCTACCTGACGGCGCGGTTCTGGCCCCTCCTGTCGCAGCGCCTGGGCGATCGCGTGGTGCTGATGGTGGCCGAACGCGACGGCGAGACCGTGGCCGGCGCCCTGAACCTGATGGGAAGCGACGCGCTCTATGGCCGCAACTGGGGCGCGCTGGCCGAGGCGCCCTTCCTGCATTTCGAGCTGTGCTATTACCAGGCCATCGACTTCGCCATCGCCCATGGCCTTTCCCGCGTCGAGGCGGGCGCGCAGGGCCAGCACAAGATCCAGCGCGGCTACCTGCCATCCCCCACCTATTCCGCGCACTGGATTTCCCATGGCGGGCTGCGCCGCGCGGTCGCTGAGTTCCTGGAAAGCGAGCGCGGCGCCATGCTGGAGAACATGGAGGACCTCGCCACCCTCTCGCCCTTCCGGCACGAGGACGGGTAAGGAAGGCCGGGCGGGATCACCCGGCCCGGGTTGGCGGGCAGCGCGCATTCATCCTGCCGGGATCAAGGCGATACGAATTCCATCCGCCGCTGCCGCCAGACCCCGTGAGGACCGATGCGGGTGCGGGCGAATGCCGTCCTCCAGGGGCCAGACGCCCAACCTGCACATGCCCAACCTGCACACGCCCCGCCTGCACGCATCCCGCCTTCACGCATCCCGCTTTCACGCACCGGGCCTGACATGCTGACCGCCTATGCCCAGCTCGCTTCCAGCATGGCGCTGGTCGGCGCGAACGTGGCCGTGGCCAAGCTGCTGGCCAATGCGCTGCCGATCGCGCTGATCGTGGTGTTGCGCTGCCTGCTCGCCTGCATCGTGCTCTGGCCGCTCGCCCGGCTGCGCGAGGGACGCGCGCGCCCGTCCCCCGCCGCGCTGCGCAACCTGGCGATGCAGGCGGCGCTCGGCACGCTGCTCTACAACGCGGCGCTGCTGACGGGGCTGCGCTACACCACGGCGCTGGAGGCCGGGCTGGTGCTGGCGACGCTGCCGGCCGTCATCGCCCTCGGTTCCGCCCTCTGGCTGCGGGAGAGGCTGCCGGCGCGCCAATGGGCGGCGGCGGCCCTGGCGGCGGGGGGCATGGGCGCCATCACGCTCGCCCGCAGCGATGCCGCCGCCGGCGGCAGCCTGGCCGGCAACGCGCTGATCTTTCTGGCCGTCTGTGGCGAGGCCGCCTATGTGCTGCTGGCCAAGCGCCTCTCCGGCCGGGTGCCGGTGGTCACGGCCAGCCTGTGGATGCAGGTCTTCAGCGCCGCGATGATGCTGCCCTTCTGCCTGCCGGCCCTGGGCGCCGTGGCGGCGCTGGCCGACCCGGGCCTGGCGGGCCTGCTGGTCTTCCACAGCCTGACCGCCAGCGTGCTCTGCCTGCTGCTCTGGTATGCGGGGCTGCTCAAGGCTCCGGCGGGGGTGGCGGGGGTCTTCACCGCCTTCCTGCCCGCCACCGCCGCCATCCTCGCGGTGCTGCTGCTGGGCGAGCATCTGTCGCTGTTCCACCTGGCGGGGCTGGCGCTGATGCTGTCCAGTATCCTGATGGCCACCTGGCCCCGGAGGCGGCGCGGATGATGGCCTGGCTGAGTTGCACGGGGCGGGAGCTGATGGCGGCGGACCCGGCGGCGCTGACCGCGCGCCTGGCCGTCACGCAGTCCCGCCGCTTCCAGGGCCCGGAGCCGGAGCAGATCGACGCCTGGGACGCCGGCATCGCGGCGCTGCGGGCCGTCGTGGAACAGGCCGTCGCGGAACAGGTTGGCGGCGCGGACTGGACCGTGCTGCTGGAATACGACCTGCTGCGGCTGGAACGCCGCATCGACGCCGTTCTGCTGACCGACCGCGCCATCCTGGTCATCGAGTTCAAGCACGGCGCGGTGGCCTTCCGCCCCGAGGACATGCGCCAGGCCGAGGATTACGCGCTCGACCTGCGCGACTTCCACACCGGCAGCCGCCGCCACGCCATCCTGCCCGTGCTGGTCGCCACCCACGCGCCGGCGCCGCGGAACGACTGGCCGCTGCCACTGCCCGGCATCGTCACCCCCGTGCTGCGCGCCAATGCCGCGACCTTGCCCGCTCTGGTCGCCGGGGTGCAGCGCCACCTGCAGCCCACCACTCCGCCGCTGGACGGCCCGGCCTGGACGGAGGCGCCCTACCGCCCCGTGCCCGGCATCGTCGATGCCGCCCGGCTGATGTTCGCCCGCCACGGGGTGCAGGACATCGCCGCCGCCCGCGCCGATACCGCCAACCTGACCCGGACCACGGCGGCCATCCGCCGGGCCGTGGCCGAGACGCGGGAGAAGGGGGAGCGCCGCGTCATCTTCGTGACCGGCATCCCCGGCGCCGGCAAGACGCTGTGCGGGCTGAACGTGGTCTTCGGCGCCGGGGCGGGAGAAGCCATTGAGGCCGCCTTCCTGACCGGCAACGCGCCCCTGGTCGCGGTGCTGCGCGCGGCGCTCGCCCGCGATGCGGCGGCGGGTGGCACGGGCCGCCAGCCGGAGCGCCAGGGGCGGGGTTTCCTGCAGAACGTGCACCGCTTCCTGGAAGCGCATGTGCGCGACGCCGCCAACCCGCCGCCCGAGCATCTGGTGGTCTTCGACGAAGCCCAGCGGGCCTGGGACGCGGCCCAGGCGCGGCGCGACGGCCAGCGGCGCAAATCCTTCCTGAACGATTCCGAGCCCGCCCATATGCTGGAGATCATGGCGCGCGCGCCCGGCTGGGCGGTGGTCGTGGCGCTGATCGGCAATGGGCAGGAGATCAATACGGGCGAGGCGGGCCTCGCCGAATGGGGCCGCGTCATCGCGGCATCCGGTGGGCGCTGGCAGGCGGTCGCGGCGTGCCGCGTGCTGAGGGCCGCCGAACCCGCCCAGCGGCTGGCCGATAGTCCCGCGCCCTGGCTCCGCCTGGATGATGCGCTGGATCTGACGGTCCCCATCCGCTCGGTGCGTGACGCGGCCGGCGCCCCCTGGGTGGAGGCGGTGCTGGCGGACCGCCCGCTGGAGGCCGCCGCCATCGCCGCCGCGACCGATCTGCCCTTCTATCTGACGCGGGATCTGGCTGCCGCGCGGGGTGCCCTGCGCCGGGGTGCGCGTGGCCTGCGGCGGGCGGGGCTGGTCTGTTCCTCCGGCGCGCGGCGGCTGCGGGCGGACGGGCTGGGCCATGTGCTGAACGGGCCGGAGGAGGCCGTCCGCTGGTTCCTGGACCGCTGGCCGGATATCCGCGCCTCAGACGCGCTGGAAGTCTGTGCCACCGAATATGCGTGCCAGGGGCTGGAACTGGATCTCGTCGGCCTGGCCTGGGGCGGCGATTTCATGCGCGGCCCTGGCGGCTGGCTGCCCCGTGCTTTCGCCGGCAGCCGCTGGAACGCCGTGAAGAAGCCCGAGGAACAGGCGTTCATCCGCAACACCTACCGCGTGCTGATGAGCCGGGCCCGCTACGAGACGGTGCTCTGGGTGCCGCCCGGCGACAAGGGCACCGACCGCACGCGCCCCGCCACTGAGTTCGACGCAATCGCCGCCTATCTCACCGCCTGTGGCGCGCGGCCGCTGGAATGCTGGCTCGCCCCCGGCACGGAGGCCGCCGGGGCGCCCTGGCAACCCGCGTTCCAGGACGCCTGAACTGGGCGAGGGGCGGATTCAGGACCGCCGGGCCACCGTGTCCGCCACCATGGGCGTGCCGCCCGCTGTCTCGGGGGTGGCGGCACCCGTCTCGGCGGTCGCGGCCTTGGCGCAGGCCAGCACGGCATCGCGCAGCGAACTGACCAGGTACTGCGCCCCCAGCGTCCGGCGCAGCTCGTCATCCTGCAGGGCGGGGTCGCCCTCCTGCCACACGCCCACCAGCCTTGGCACGCCCGGCACCTTCCGCTCCAGGCGCTGCAACAGGTAGCGCAGGTGCGACGGCGCCCCCTGCAACTGGACGGAGCAGACGCAGATCATCCGCGCCCCACCCACATCCAGCGTGCCGATCTCGCGGCGCGACGCCGCCTGGTGCGGCACCACGCGCGCGCCCAGGCCATGCTTGCGCAGGATCTGCGCCAGCAGCGAGGCCGAGATCTCGTCCAGCGGCCCGCGCCCGGCGACGCAGAGGATGGCGCCCTCCTGCCCCCAGGGCTCCGGGATCTCGGCGGGCTCGGGCAGCTTGGCGGCGGGCTCGCGCGGCAGCTTCTGCTCGGCCGAGGAAAGGCGCATCATGCGGCCCTGGGACTGTGTCGGGCCGGGCGGCGCGGGCTCGACATCCGCGTGATCCTGCAGGCCTTCCACCAGGTCCATCACGGCCTCACGGATGCGCTCCAGCTGCGATGGCGTCACCACGCCACGGCGGACATCGGCGGCGGCGAGATGCATGCCCTTCAGCGCCACCTCGTCGTAATAGGAACAGAGGGAACGTTCCTTCAGCAGGATCTCGGCCTGTTCCTGCGCCTCGTCGGGGTCGCCGGCCAGGGCACGCTGGTAGAAATTCTCCACCGGCGTCAGCGCGGGCCTGTCGCCCAGGATGACGTCCAGGAATTCCAGCCGGTCGATATGCCGGCCCATGACGACAAGGCAAAGGGTCAGCGGCGTGGCCAGGATCAGGCCGATCGGGCCCCAGATCCAGCTCCAGAAGATCGCGGCCAGCACGACGGAGACGGGCGACATGCCGGTGCTGTGGCCATAGGCCAGGGGCTCGATGATATGGCCGATGATGGGCTCGATCGCCAGGAACAGCGCGGCGGTCCAGATCATCATGGACCAGCCCGGGTCCACGGCGGCGGCGAGCGCCACCGGCAGCACGGCGCCGAGGATGGCGCCGACATACGGCACGAAACGCAGCAGCCCGGCCAGGATGCCCCAGAGGATCGGGCTGGGCAGGCCGATGATCATCAGGCCGAGGCCGATGATGCAGCCGAAGGCCGCGTTGATCGCCACCTGCATCAGGAAGAAGCGGCTGAGGCGGTAGGCGGCATCGTCCATCGCGACCGTGGTGCGGTGCAGGTCGTTGGAGCCGAAGAGGCGAATCAGCCGGTCGCGCAGGTCCTCCCGCTGGAGCAGCGCGAAGATGGTCACGATCAGCACGATGCCGAGATGCGCCAGCGGGCCCAGCACGGGGGAGAGGTAGGTCTCCATCATCTGCAGCGATGAGGGCTGCGGCTGGTGCACTTCCACCGGCAGCGGCGCCGCCTGCTGGGCGGAGGGCGCGGGGCTGACGCTGGGGACGACGGACTGAGCGCTGGCGGGCGGCGGCTCCCGCCGGAAGTCGCGGCTGGCGCGGTCGACCACCGCGTTGAGGCGGCCCACCGTCATGTCCTGCAGGGTCTCGAGCTTGGTGCGGATGGTGGTCTGGTAACGTGGCAGGTCCTGCGCCAGCTCCGCCAACTGGCTGCCGATGACGCCGCCGACCGAGAGCATGATGCCGAGCGCGATGAGCACCGCGACGATGACCGAGGGCACGCGCCCAAGCCGCGCCCGCCGCAGCAGGCGGATCAGCGGCGACAGGACCAGGCTGAGCAGGATGGCCAGCGTGACCGGCACCAGGATGTCGCGCGCGAGATAGAGGCCGGCGACGATCACCA
>JAQGHX010000068.1 GCA_028288745.1 Roseomonas sp.
AGGCGCTGGACGAGTTGGGGATCAAGCGCCGCAACGCGGCCTGACGGCGCTGCCGGGGAAGGTTCCGTCCAGCCCGGGCGTGCCAGCCGGGCGGGACCTGACGCGGCGGGCGGCGGGTTTTCGGGACAGCCATCCCGCACCCCGCGGGCCGTGACGTTCCGGCGGCTTCGGGCCTGTTTCCGCATGAACGGGGAGTGCCGCATCCGCCGGGGCGGTGGCTCCCGTCCCTGGCCTTCAGCCGGGGAGGAAGGGCAGCGGCATCCGGTCCGGCGCCACCCGGCCCTGCTGGCCGGGGCGCGAAAGGAGGCTAGAACAGGTTCCGTTCGCAGCGGCTTACTACACCCGCTCCAGCATGTTGTTTCTTCGCGTGCTTCACGCTTTGCGCTGATTCCGCTTGAGGCGGTCACGACCTAGCCTTTCTCCACCCCGCCCACGCGCAATCCCCGCCGGGGGGCGGCGGGGTTGCGGCGGCGCGAGGAAGGATATGGCCGGGGCCATGGCAAAAGTGAAACCTGAGCCCGGTGGCCGCGTCAATCAGAATCGACCGGATCACCGGCCTGTGTCATCAGGCCCGCGTCATCGGGCGGCGCCGTCAGCCGCCGCCGGGCAGCACGCGGCTCATCACCTGCCGCGCGGTGTTCTTCAGCACGCTGCCGAGTTCCGGTTCACCGAACATGCTGCTCATGAAAGCCTTGGCCTGTTGCAGGGTGATATGCGGCGGCAGCGGCGGCACGTTGGGGTCGGTGCGGGCTTCCAGCACCACCGGCCGGGCGGCGGCGAAGGCCTCGTCCCAGGCTGCGCCGACCAGCGCGGGGTCGTCCACCATCAGCCCCTTCAGCCCGAGCATGTCCGCGAAGCGGGCATAGGAGAAGTCGGGCACGCTCTGGCTGCCCAGGAATTTCGGGTCGCCTTCCATCACGCGCTGCTCCCATGTCACCTGGTTCAGGTCGCGGTTGTTCAGCACCAGCACCACCAGCTGGTGGTTCTCCCATTCCTTCCAGTATTTCGCGACGGTGATGAGCTCGTTCATGCCGTTCATCTGCATGGCGCCATCGCCGACGATGGCGACCACCGGCCGGCCCGGATGCGCGTATTTGGCGCCGATCGCATAGGGCATGCCCGACCCCATGCTGGCCAGCCCGCCGGAGAGCGAGGCCATCATCCCCCGCCGTAGCTTCACGTCCCGCGCGTACCAGTTGGTCGATGAGCCGGAATCGGCGGCGATGATCACGCCATCCGGCAGCCGGGGCGAAAGTTCCCAGAACACGCGCTGCGGGTTGATCGGGTCCGCCTTCGTCATGGCGCGCTTTTCCAGCAGCGTCCACCAGTCCTGCGTCCAGCCGGCGATGCGGTCGCGCCACTTCGTGTCCGGCTTGCGCTCCAGCAGCGGCAGCAGGGCGCGCAGCGTGGCGGCGGCGTCGCCCACCAGGTTCACTTCCATCGGGTAGCGCAGGCTGAGCATGGCCGGGTCGCGGTCGATCTGCACGCCGCGCGCGGCACCTTCCTTCGGCAGGAACTCGGAATAGGGGAAGCCGCTGCCCACCATCAGCAGAGTGTCGCATTCCTGCATCATCTTCCAGGACGGCTCGGTGCCCAGCAGGCCGATGCTGCCGGTGACGAAGGGAAACTCGTCCGGCACCGCGGCCTTGCCCAGCAGGGCCTTGGCGATGCCGGCGCCCAGCCGCTCGGCCACTTCCAGCACCTCGTCGGTGGCCTGCAACGCGCCGGCCCCGACCAGCATGGCCACCTTGCCGCCGGCATTCAGCACCTCGGCCGCATGGCGCAGCGTCGCGGTTTCCGGCACCACGCGCGGCGCCTCGTAGCCGACGCCGCTGTGGATGGTGCCATGCGCGTGCGGCGGCACTTCCACCGCATCCAGTTCCTGAATGTCGTTGGGCAGGATGATGCAGGCGATCTTCCGTTCCGCCTTGGCGATACGCATGGCGCGGTCGATCACGTGGCGCAGCTGCGCCGGCACGCTGACCTGCTGCACATAAGCGCAGACATCGCTGAACAGGCGCTCAAGGTTCACTTCCTGCTGATAATGCCCGCCCAGGGCCGCCCGCGCCTGCTGGCCCACGATCGCCACCACCGGCATGTGGTCCGCCCGCGCGTCGTAGAGCCCGTTCAGCAGGTGGATGGCGCCGGGGCCTGAGGTGGCGAGGCAGACCCCGACCTCGCCGGTGTACTTGGCATGGGCGCAGGCCATGAAGGCCGCCATTTCCTCATGCCGCACCTGGGTGAAGGCGATCTTGTCCTGGGCGCGGTCCAGCGCGCCCATGACGCCGTTGATGCCGTTGATGCCGTCGCCGGGATAGCCGTAGATGCGCCGGACACCCCACTGGAACAGCCGTTCCGCCACGAAATCGCCCACCGTGCCCGCCATGTCCGATTCTCCTCTGGCCGGAGAAAAACGCGAGGGGCGGCGGAGTGTTTCGGGGCGGCACGGGCGGCGGCGCCAGCCCGCCCGCGCCCCGCGCAGGCTGTGCCGGAAGCGGGGTCGCGTTCATGGGCGTGGCGTGGCGCATGAAGGGCCACACGCATCCATGGGCCGCGCGGCCCTGGAGAGCCGGCCCGGCCGCTGCTTCCCGCCCCGCGCGAGGGCCCCTGCCTTCAGCGCGGC
>JAQGHX010000071.1 GCA_028288745.1 Roseomonas sp.
CCGCGCCGGGCCGCCCCTCAGGCGGCCGGGGCCGGCTCCACCCCATGCTGCTCGCGCAGCGAGAGGAAGCGCAACTGCGGCCACTCGTCCTCCGCCCGCTTGCGCGCCCAGTCGGAGCTGAAGAAGGCCACCGGCTCGTTGTCATGGTCCTCGGCCATCTGGCTGGGGGCGGTGCGCAGGAAGCGCTCCAGCACCAGCCGGTCCTCGGCGCCGATCCAGCGCAGGGTGGACCATGTCGTGTTCTCGAAGGTGATGTGCACGCCGTATTCGGCCTGGATGCGGCTGCTGAGCACGTCCAACTGAAGCTGGCCGACCACGCCCACCACGGGCTGGCTGCCATCCAGCGGGCGGAACACCTGCACAACGCCCTCGTCGGCCAGCTGGTCCAGCGCCTTGCGCAGCTTCTTGGCCAGCATCGGGTCGTCCAGCCGCACGCGGCGCAGGATTTCCGGCGCGAAGCTGGGCACGCCGCGGAAGTTCAGTTCCTCGCCATCGGTCAGGGTATCGCCGATGCGCAGCACGCCGTGGTTGGCGATGCCCACCACATCGCCCGGCCAGGCTTCCTCGGCCACCTGGCGCTCCTTCGCGAAGAAGAACAGCGGCGCGTTGACGGGGATGGACTTGCCGGTACGCACCTGCTTCAGCCGCGCGCCCTTGCGCAGCTTGCCAGAACAGATGCGCAGGAAGGCCACGCGGTCACGGTGCTGCAGGTCGGTATTCGCCTGGATCTTGAAGACGAAGCCGCTGAGCTTCTCCTCCTCCGGCAGCACCACGCGGGCATCGGCGCGGCGGGCCGAGGGGGGTGGGGCGAAGCGCGCCAGCCCATCCAGCAGGTGCCGTACCCCGAAGCCGCGCAGCGCCGAGCCGAAATAGATCGGCGTCAGGTGGCCCTCGCGGAAGGATTCGAGGTCGAATTCCGGGTAGACGGAGGCGATCTCGGCGCTCTCCCGCAGGCTTCCGGCCAGTTCGGCGCCGACCAGCGCGTCGATGCGCGGGTCATCCAGGCCGGACACCGCCTCGTCCTGGTCCGTCCCGTCGCGCATCAGGCGCAGGGCGGGGACCGCCATGTCATAGACCCCCGCGAACTGCCGGCCGGAGCCGATTGGCCAGGTGGCCGGCGTCACGTCCAGCGCCAGGGTCTTCTCGATTTCATCCAGCAGCTCCAGCGGCTCGCGGCTTTCCCGGTCCATCTTGTTGATGAAGGTCACGATGGGGATGTCGCGCAGGCGGCAGACCTCGAACAGCTTGCGGGTCTGCGCCTCGATGCCCTTGGCGGCGTCGATCACCATCACCGCCGCGTCCACGGCGGAGAGGGTGCGGTAGGTGTCTTCCGAGAAGTCCTCGTGGCCCGGCGTGTCCAGCAGATTGAAGACCTGCCCGGCATATTCGAAGGTCATGACCGAGGTCGCGACGGAAATGCCACGGTCCTGCTCGATCTTCATCCAATCCGAGCGCGTGCGGCGGCGCTCGCCCTTGGCGCGGACCTGACCGGCGATCTGGATGGCGCCGCCCAGCAGCAGCAACTGCTCCGTCAGCGTCGTCTTGCCGGCATCCGGGTGGGCGATGATGGCGAAGGTGCGGCGGCGGCGGGCCTCGGTGGCCGTCTGGCTGATCGGGGTCTCAAGGTTCTGCAAGGGCTTCACTCCGCACGGCGTCCGGGGCGCATATAACGCGGGGGCGTGCGGAAACCTACCCGCGCGTGAGGCGCCGCCCCGCAGGGCTGGGACGCGCCGGCGCCACGGCCGCCCCCAATGGCCCCTCAGTAGCCCAAGTCGAGTTCGTCCTGCAGGCCCTCATATGGGCTCAGCGGATTTTCCGAGGCCCGTGCGTCGTCCCGGTTCAGCCCGATCGCGTCGAGCTGCTGGCCGGTGATCGGGATGAACTCCACATTCGCCTCGCGCAGCATCTCGATGGCCAGCAGCCCCACCCGGTCCCAGTAGGATTCCGTGCCGGGCCTGGGCGCGGCGGCCACCACGCGCCGGACGCCGGACTGGATCAGCAGCGTGGCGCAGACGTTGCAGACCGGCTTGCCCACCACATAAGCATCGCAGTCCCGCGCGTCCCGGCCGGCATGGAGCAGGGCATTCTGCTCGGCATGCAGGATCATCTGCAGCTTGCGGGCCTTGTTCTCCAGCCGCTCCGCGCTGTCCTCGACATTCGAGGGGAAGCCGTTGAAGCCGGTCGCGACGACGCGGGCGAAGCGCTGGTTGACCAGCACGGCGCCGACCTTCGCGCGCGGGTCCTTCGACCATTGGGCGATGTAATGGGCCAGCCCGATATAGCGGCCATCCCACCTGGCCTGTTTCTCGGGGCGGCCTTCGAAGGTGTTGATATCCGTCATCGGGCGGCGCGGCTGGCTCCTGGAGGTCAGCGCCATGGAACCGGATGGTGGCGGGGCGGACAAGGTTTCATTGACCAAAATCCCGAGACATGCAGCAATCGAGGCGAGCCGCCGGCACAGGTGGCCAGACAGGGACGAACGCCGGCACCAGAACAGTGTCGGAGAAAGCTTTTGGCCACCATGAATGCACGGCTGTCGCGCCGCGCCTGCTTCGCCTTGCCCGCAGCGGCCCTGCTGGCGGGTGGCGGAGCACGCGCCCAGGCGCAGACCCAGACGCTGAACCTGGCCGTCGCGGCACCGCCGACGACGCTGGACCCGCATTATCACACGCTTTCGCCCAACAACATGATGGCGGAGCACTTCTTCGACCAGCTGGTGGGCCGCGACGCCCAGGCCCAGTTGCGGCCGGGGCTGGCGGAATCCTGGACGCTGATCGATGACACCACCTGGGAATTCAAGCTGCGCCGTGGCGTCAAGTTCAGCAATGGCGACGAGTTCACGGCCGAGGACGTGCTGTTCACCCTGAAGCGGGTGCCCAACGTCACCAACAGCCCCGGCTCCTTCGGCATCTATACGAAGGCCATCATCGCGTCCGAGGTCGTGGACCCCTACACGATCCGGTTCAAGACCGCCGGCATCTACCCGCTGCTGCCGCAGGATCTCACCCAGGTCTACATCATCTCCCATTCCGTGGGGGACGGCGTGACCACGGGCGACTTCAACACCGGCAAGGCCGTGATCGGCACCGGGCCGTTCCGCTTCGCCTCCTACATTCCGGACGACCGGGTGGTGATGAGGCGCAACGACAACTACTGGGGCGAGAAGCCGGACTGGGCGCAGGTGAACTACCGTTTCATCGCCAATGACGGCGTGCGGGTGGCGGCGCTGCTCTCGGGCGACGTGCAGATGATCGACGTGGTGCCGCCGGCCGACATGCCGCGCCTGCGCACCACCCCGGGCGTCCAGTTCTCCGAGATCGCCAGCCTGCGCTCGATCTACCTGAAGCTGGACACGGCGCATGACGTGCCGCCCTACATCACCGATGCCGCCGGGCAGAAGCTGGACAAGAACCCGCTGCGGGACCTGCGGGTGCGGCAGGCGCTGTCCATCGCCATCAACCGCCAGGCGATCGTGGACCGGGTGATGCAGGGCGCGGCGCAGGCCAGCGGGCAGATGATGCCGCCCGGCGCCAACGGCTACGTGGCCGACCTGCCGCCGCCCGCCTTCGACGCGGAGCGCGCCAAGGCGCTGCTGGCCGAGGCCGGGTACCCCAACGGCTTCTCGATCACGCTGATCGGGCCCAACAACCGCTACGTCAACGACGCGCAGATCATCCAGGCCATCGGGCAGATGTGGCAGCGCATCGGCGTGGTGACGAAGGTGGACGCGGTCCCCTTCGCCGTGCTGGCGCAGCGGCAGGCGCGCAACGACATGTCGGCGATGCTGATCGGCTGGGCGACCGCCGGCGAGCCCTCCACCGCGCTGCGCGGCAACCTGACGACGCGGATTCCCGACAAGGGTTTCGGCACCGTGAACTTCAGCGGCTACTCGAACGCCAAGGTGGACGCGCTGACGGAGGAAGGCCTGCGCACCGCCGACAACGCCAAACGCGAGGATATCTTCAAGCAGGCGATGCGCGTGGCGATGGAGGATGTGGCGCTGGTGCCGCTGCATATGCAGAAGAACATCTGGGCACTGCGCGGCGGGATGACCTACGAGGCGCGCGCCGATGAATACACGGTGGCGATGGGCGTCAAGCGGGGCGCGTGAGGCATGGCGGCGCCGGGCAACCGGCGCCGCCCCGTGACCGTTACGCCGCCTGCCCGAACAACCCGTGGAAGCGGCCCAGGAAGCCTCTCAGCCGCTCGCTCTCCGGGTTGCCAAATACCTCCTGCGGCGTGCCCGCCTGGGCCACCCTGCCCCCATCCATGAACACCACGTGATGGGACACATCCCGGACGAACAGCATCTCGTGGCTGACCACCAGCATGGTCATCCCGCTCTCCGCCAGCTTCTGCATCACGCCCAGCACTTCGGACACCAATTCCGGGTCCAGGGCCGAGGTCACCTCGTCGAACAGCAGCAGCCGCGGTTGCATCGCCACCGCGCGCGCGATCGCGACGCGCTGCTGCTGGCCGCCGGACAACTGGTACGGATAATACCCCCGCCGCTCGCCCAGCCCGACGCGGTCCAGCCACTGGCCCGCGATGTCCTTGGCCTCCGCCTTGCCCTTGCCCAGCACCTTGGTCAGGCCGAGCATCACGTTGCCTTCCGCCGTCAGGTGCGGAAACAGGTTGAAGCTCTGGAACACCATGCCGATGCGGGCCCGCTGGGCCGAGACCTTCGCCTCGCTCAGCCGGCGCCGCCGGCCGCCCTCGACGCGATAGCCGATCGGGTCGCCATCCAGCAGGATATCGCCGTGGTCGTGTTCCTCCAGCAGGTTCACGCAGCGCAGGAAGGTGGTCTTGCCGGACCCGGAAGCGCCGATCAGCGACACCACCTGGCCCTGCCGCACATCCAGGTCGATGCCCTTCAGCACCTCGACCTCGCCGAAACTCTTGCGTACGCCGCGCGCGGCGAGCAGCACCTGTTCGCTCATGGGCCTGCCCTCAATAACGGATGTAGGAAAAGCGCCGCTCCAGCAACGCGCCGAGCTGTGCGATGGAGAAGTTCAGGACGAGGTAGATGACGGCCGACATCAGGTAGAATTCGACGACCATGTAGTTGCGCGCGATCACCTGCTGGTTCGCCAGCAGCAGTTCCACCACGCCGATGACCGAGAGCAGCGTGGTGCCCTTCACGATCTCCAGACAGGTGTTCACCCAGGGTGGCAACATGCGGCGGATGGCCTGCGGCACGATTACGTACCACAGCCGCTTCGGGAAGGTCAGGCCGATGGCCTTGGCCGCTTCCATCTGCCCGGCGGGCACCGATTGCACCGCGCCGCGCAGGTTCTCCGCCACATGCGCGGTGGCGAAGGCGGCGAGCGCGATGACACCCGCCCAGTAGGGCGGCACGTTGATCCTGAACAGCGCCAGTCCGTAATAGGTGAACAGGATCAGCACGAGCACCGGGATGCCGCGCATGACATCCACGTACAGCCGCACCAGCAGCCGCAGCGGCCACCAGGCATAGGACAGCACGATGCCCAGGATCAGCCCCGCCAGCGACGCCAGGACGATGCTGAAGACGGAGGAGGTGATCGTGACCCGCAGCCCGTTCAGCAGCGCGTAGCGGGCGGTCCAGGCGTCGAACAGAAAGGTTCCGGGTTCCAGTTCCATGATGAACCCTTCTCAGCGGATACTGGCGTAGCGGCGTTCGACCAGCCGCAGCAGCATCGCGATGACATAGCAGGTGACCAGGTACAGCGCGCTGGCGGTCAGCCAGGCCTCCATCACCCGGAAGGTATTGGCGTTGATCTGCCGCGCCACGAAGGTCAGTTCCGGAATCGCGATGGCGGCGGCCAGGGAGGTATCCTTGAACAGCGAGATCAGGTTGTTGCTGACCGCCGGCAGGGTGATGCGGAACATCACCGGCAGCACCACGTAGCGCTGCCGCTGCCAGGGCCGCATCCCGATGGCCTTGGCCGCTTCCATGTACTGGCGCGGCACGGAGGCCAGGCCGCCGCGGAACACTTCGGTCATATAGGCCCCCGCGTAGAGCGAGAGGGTCAGCACGAAGGATTGCGTCTTGTCGAGGAAGTAGATGCCGAATTCCGGCAGCCCGAAATAGATGAAGAAGACCAGCAGCAGCAGCGGCACGTTGCGGATGAATTCCACATAGAGCCACACCGGCCAGGCCACCCAGCGCGAGCCATAGACCCGCGCCATGGCGCCCGCCAGCCCGATGACCGTGCCGATGGCCAGCGACACCACCGCCAGCGTGAGCCCGAGCCCCAGCGCGGCCGCGAACTTGTCCCAGGACCGCCAGATCACACCCCAGTCGAAATAATATTGAATCATACGCCCTGCCTGTCGCGCCGGAAGGATGGCGCCCCGCTACGGCGGGGCGCCGTACGTCACATCAGGCGAATTCGCTGGGGAAGCCCACCTTCGGCATCGGCAGCTCGATGCCGAACCACTTCTTGTAGGAGGCGGCGAAGCTGTCGAAATCGACACCCATCATCGCTTCCTTGTAGACGGTATTGACCCAGTTCAGCCAGATCGGGTCGCCCGGCTTGACGGCGGAGGCATAGGAATTGGGCATCCAGCCATAGCCGGCATCGATGAAGCGGCCGGGGGTCTGCGCCATCAGCCAGCGCATCGCCGACTGGTCGGCCACATAGGCTTCGACGCGGCGGGCGTTCAGCGCCTGCAGCACCGCGTCCGGGCTCTCGAAGGCATCGATCTTGGCCTGGGGTAGCGCCTTGCGGACCCATTCCTCCAGGAACACATTCTGCGTGCCGCCGACCGTCAGCGAGGCACCGGCCGCCTTCAGCTCGTCGAACTTGGTGTACTTGCCGCCGCGCGCCAGCATCATCAGGCCGACGCCCTCGCGGTAATAGGGGATGGTGAATTCCACCTGCTGCGCGCGGCCGGCGGTCACGGTCATCCACTGCACCACGATGTCCACCTTGTCGGTGATCAGGCTCGGGATGCGGCCATCGGAACCCTGCAGGACGAATTCCACCTTCTCGGGGTCGTCGAAGAGGCTCTTGGCCAGCAGGCGGGACATGTCGATATCCATGCCGACCAGCTTGCCGCTGGCATCCTGGAAGTGCCAGGGCGGGTTGGTGCTGCCCGTGCCGACGATCAGGTGGCCGCGTTCCTTGATGATCTGCAGCCGGCTTTTGCCAACTGCCTGCGCGAAAGCCGCGCGTGGCGCGAGCAGGCCGAGCCCGCCGCCGGCCGCGGCGCCCACCGCCGCGCCCAGGGCCGACAGCCCGAACAGGCCGCGCCGTACCAGGCTGGATCTATCCTGTTGCTTATCCATCATTCACACCTCTCCTGGTAAGACCCGACGCGGGCCTTCCTCCATCGCAACGTTACAGCAAGAATTCGGCCAAAGGTCACGCGGCCCGTTCGGCCAAGCCGCCAGCGCCCATCAGTTCCGCCAGCCGGCGGCCGGAGCCCGCCGCCATGGTCCAGCCGGTATGGCCATGGCCGGTATTGGTCCAGAGGCCCGGAATGGCGGTGGGGCCGATGCGCGGCTGGCCGTCCGGCACCATCGGCCGCAATCCTGCCCAGGAGATCGCGCCCGGCATGTGCTCGCAATCCTTCAGTTGCGGGAACAGCTCGGCCACCTTGGCGGTCAGCGCGCCGATCCGCACGGGCGATGGCGTGGTGCTCTCGTCCCCCACCTCGGCGGAACCCACGATGCGGTAGCGGTCGCCCAGCGGGGTCAGCGCGAATTTGCGGCTGTCCTCCAGGATCGCCTGCCGGGGACCATCGGGCCAGACGGCGCGAGGCAGGGTGACGGAAATGCCCTTCACCGGCTGGATCGGCATGGCGATGCCCAGGCGCTTCAGCAGCGGCACGCTCTGGCTGGCCAGCGCCACGACCACGGCATCGGCGGGTATCTCGCCGGCCGAGGTCCGCACCGCCGCGACGCGGCCGCCCTTCAGCACCACGTCCTGGACGGTGGTGTCGTAATGGAAGCGCACGCCGCGCGCGGCCAGCCACGCCGCCAGCCCCTGGCTGAACTTGCTGCAGTCGCCCACCTCGTCCTGCGGGAAGCCCAGGCCACCGGCGAGCTTGCCGGCCACCGGGGCCAGCGCGGGCTCGCGCGCCACGCATTCGTCACGGCTCAGCACCTCCGTCTCCAGCCCGTGCGAGGCCAGCGCCAGATGCTCGGCTGTCGCCACGTCCAGCGCGCCCTGGTCGGAGAAGGTCTTGATGACGCAGTGGCCGGCGTAATCGTACTGCACGCCGGTGGCCTCGCGGATGCCGGCCATGCAGGCGGCGCTCTCCATGGCCAGCTTCAGGTTGGCCAGGCTGCCGGCCTGGTACTGCGCCGGCCGCGCGGCGCGCAGGAAGCCCAGGCCCCAGCGCCACATTTTGGGCACGGCGGAAGGGCGCAGCAGCATGGGCGCATCCTCCCGCCCCAGCCATTTCAGCACCTTCATCGGCACGCCCGGCGCCGCCCAGGGCTGCACGGAACTGACATGGATGATGGCGCCATTGCCCCAGCTGGTCTCCAGCCCGGCGGCTTCGCGGCGCTCCACCACATCCACGTCGTGGCCAGCCGCGTGCAGCCAATAGGCGCTGGCGACGCCGATGACGCCGCCCCCCAGGACAACGATGCGCATAATCCGGTACCCCCGCGAGAAAGCGGGATGGCAGCGCGGGGGCGCGCGGATTGCAACCCCCCTTACCCTCGTCTATCGAGAAGGGCCATGCAGAGCCCCGCCCGACCATGACCCGGACCACTTTCGACGCCATCGTCATCGGCGGGGGGCTGGTCGGTGCCGCCATCGGCTATGGCCTGCAGCGCCAGGGGCTGGCCACCCTGCTGCTCGATGAAGGCGACATCGCCCACCGCGCCAGCCGCGGCAATTTCGGGCTGATCTGGGTGCAGTCCAAGGGCCTCGGCGCGCCGCACTACCAGCGCTGGACGCGCGGCTCGGCCGGGGAATGGCCAGGGCTGGCGGAAGACCTGCGGACCCGCACCGGCATCGATGTCCGCCGCCAGCAGCCCGGCGGCGTGACCTTCTGCCTGGGCGAGGAGGAATTCGAGGCACGCGCCGCCACCATGGCGCGGATGCAGGAGGAGGCCGGCAATTTCGGCTTCGAATACCGCATGATCCGCGCGGCCGAGGCGCGCGACATGCTGCCCGGCATCGGCCCGGCCGTGACCGGGGTGAGCTGGACGCCCTATGACGGCCATACCAGCCCGCTGCACCTGCTGCGCGGCCTGCATGCCGGCTTCATGGGCCTGGGCGGCACCTACCTGCCCAATGCCGGCGTGACCGAGAGCAACGCCGCCGCCCGCGACTTCACCATCACCGCCGCCGGCCGGCGCTTCAACGCGCCGCGCGTGGTGCTGGCGGCCGGGCTGGGCAACGCGGCGCTGGCCCCGCGCTTCGGGCTGCACGCCCCGGTCGTGCCCGAGCGCGGCCAGATCCTGGTGACGGAGCGCGCCGAGAACATCCTGCCCATGCCCACCGTCAGCCTGCGCCAGACCGCCGAGGGCAGCCTGATGATCGGCGACAGCAAGGAAGACGCGGGGCCCGACACCCTGACGCAATCGCCGGATATCATGCGCGCCATGGCCCGCCGCGCCGTGCTCTGCTTCCCCTGGGTCGCCGAGCTGAACCTGGTGCGCGCCTGGTCCGCCCTGCGGGTGATGGCGCCGGACGGGCTGCCGATCTACGACCAGTCCGGGCGCTTCCCTGGCGCCTTCACCGCCAATTGCCATTCCGGCGTCACGCTGGCCGGCGCTCACGCCAACCGCCTGGCGCCGATGGTCGCCGCCGGTGCGCTGGCCCCCGAACTTTCCCTGTTCAGCGCGAGGCGCTTCGATGTTCGCACAGCGGCCTGATTCCCGCCCTGCCACCGTGGAGGTCTTCGTGAGCGATACCGCGCTGCTGGTGCCCGAGGGCGCCTCGGCGGCCGCCGCCGTGATGCTCGCCGGCCTGCCCGCCATCCGCGAGACGCCGGTCAGCGGCGCGCCGCGCCTGCCCTACTGCATGATGGGCATCTGCTTCGATTGCCTCGCCGAGATCGACGGCGTCGCCAACCGGCAGGCCTGCATGGTGCCGGTGGCCCCCGGCATGCGCATCGCCCCCCAGCATGGCGCACGGGTCGCGAGGACCGGCGCATGACCGACCTCGCCATCATCGGCGCCGGCCCGGCCGGCATGGCGGCGGCGATCGAGGCCGCTTCGCTTGGCCTCGCCGTCACGGTCATCGACGAGCAGCCGGCGCCGGGCGGCCAGATCTTTCGCGCGGTCGAGCAGGCGGGCGGCGACCGGGCACTGGCCGGCGAGTACGGCACCGATGGCGCCGCCCTGGTGCGCCGCTTCCGCGCGGCGCCCGACATCGACTACCGCCCCGGCACCACGCTGTGGCACCTGGATACAATGGGCGGCGTGCTGTCGCTGCGGGATGCCGCCGGCACCGCCACCCTGGCCGCTCGGCGCGTGCTGCTGGCAACGGGCGCGCAGGAACGGCCGGTGCCCATCCCGGGCTGGACGCTGCCCAATGTCATGGGCGCGGGCGCGGCGCAGATCCTGCTGAAGACCGCCGGTGCCGTGCCACGCGGCCGCACCGTGCTGGCTGGCCAGGGCCCGCTGCTCTGGCTGCTGGCGGGGCAACTGGCCCGCGCCGGCGCCGCGCCCGCCCTGCTGCTGGAGACCACGCCACGCGGGGCCCTGCGGGCGGCCCTGCCGGCCGGCGGTCTCTGGCGTGGCCGGGCGATGCTGGCCAAGGGCGCCGGCCTGATGCTGGCCGCACGCCGCGCCGGCATGAAGGTCGTGCGCCACGTCACCGGCCTGCGAGCCGAGGGCGATGGCATCCTGCGGCGCGTTACCTGGGATGGCGGCGCCACTGAATGCGACACGCTGCTGCTGCATGAAGGCGTGATCCCCGCCACGCATGTCCCGCGCGCCCTTGGGCTGCCGCATCTGTGGGACGAAGGCCAGCTCTGCTGGCGGCCGGAGGTGGATGCCTGGGGCGCCACCCCGCACCCGCTGCTGGCGGTGGCGGGCGATGGCGCCGGCATCGGCGGCTGGCAGGCGGCGGTGGCCGGCGGGGCGCTGGCGGCGCTGGACGCGGCGCACC
>JAQGHX010000078.1 GCA_028288745.1 Roseomonas sp.
GCCGGAGTCGGGGCCGGGGCCGGCTGGGCCAGGGCAGGCAGGGCCGCCGCCGTGGCGATGGCGGCCGCGCCCAGGATACGCACAGTGCGCGCGCGAAAGTCGGTAAGCCGTAGCGGCATCATCACTCTCCCAATCCTTTATCCACCGCCAGGCAGTGTGCCGGCAGGGCGCACCGCCCGGGCTGCAGCATGTGGCTGCCGGCGGCAGGCGGGGAACGGCGCGTTTCGTGCCGGTCCTCTCAAGCCGTAACCGTGCCATGAGCAAGACGCAACCGTGCCATGCTGTTTCACGCAACGAGAAGTTCGCTGCGTCTGCCTAGCAAGGACCACGCCAACCCCGGTTGCCCCACCCCCGCCGTGGCCGCCACAATGCTGCCCGCAACGGCGGAGGCGGACAACCCATGCGCATCCTGGACAAGACAGAGACGGCAGCGCGGCTGCCATGGCCGGCACTGCGCGAGGCCGTGAGAGAGATGTTCCGCCTGGGCTGCGACGCCCCGCTGCGCCACCGGCACCCGCTGCCGCAAAAAGATGCAGCCGAAGGGTCGTTGCTGCTGATGCCCGCCTGGCAGGCGCACCGCTTCACCGGCGTCAAGATCGTGCATGTCAATCCGGCCAATGCCCGGCAGCCGGGGCTGCGGGCCGTCCACTCGGTCTACCTGCTGTCGGATGGCGAGAGCGGGCAGCCGCTCTGCCTGCTGGACGGCGGCGCCCTGACCGACCGCCGCACCGCCGCCGCCAGCGTGCTGGCCGCCACCTTCCTGGCCCGCCCCGAAAGCGCGACCCTGCTGCTGCTGGGCGCCGGCAAGGTGGCTCATGCCCTGGCCGAAGCCTATGCCGAGCGCTTCCCGCTGCGCGACATCCGCATCTGGTCCCGCCGCCCCGAAAGCGCTGGCGGCCTCGCCCGGCAACTGGCCGGGGCCGGCCTGCCCGCCCGCGCCGTGGCCGGGCCCGACCCGGCCGGGGCCGATATCGTGGCCGCCGCCACGCTCTCCACCACCGCGCTGTTCAGGGGTGCGGCCGTGGCGCCCGGCACCCATGTCGACCTGGTCGGCGCCTTCCGCCCCGACATGCGCGAGAGCGACGCCACCCTGGTCCGCCGCGCCAGCCTGTTCGTCGATACCCGCGCCGGCGCCCTGGCCGAGGCGGGGGACGTGGTGCAGGCCATCGCGGAAGGCGCGATCGCGGCCGGGCATATCCAGGCGGACCTGTTCGGCCTGTGCCGGGGCGAGCATCCCGGGCGGCGGGACGCGGGCGAGATCACCCTGTTCAAGTCGGTGGGATGGGCGGGGGAAGACCTCGCGGCCGCGATCCTGGCTTATCAGGCCTGAGGCAGGCCAAAGAGGGCTCCGCATTCTCTGGACACGCCCGCTGGGGGGATGAGAACCCCGCTGTCAGTTTTTGGATTTCAGGTTTCTGGGCATGAGGGAGAGTTCAGCCCGCGCGGCCGTTTACAACCGCAAGCAGCGCCATGCCCGGGCCTGAAAGCCCCATTCTAGAGCGTGATCGCTTCAGGTGGAATCACCGCAAAGCGTGAATCACGCGAAGAAACAACATGCTGGAGCGGGTGTAGTGAGCATCTGCGAATGGAACCTGCTCTAAATTTACAGCGGGGTCCGGGGTAGACTTTCCCCAGGCAGGGTTCCGCGGGCAGCGCGCCCCTGGCCCACGCAGCAAGCCCCATAAAAAAACGCCGGCTTCCGCAAGGAGGCCGGCGTTTCTATCGTTCCAAAGCCGAAGCTATGGATTAGCGGCGCAGGCCGAGGCGGCCGATCAGGCTCTCGTAGCGCGTCTGGCTCTTCTTCTTCGTGTAGTCCAGCAGGCCACGGCGCTGGCCGACCAGCACGAGGAGGCCACGGCGGCTGTGAAAGTCCTTCGGGTGGATCTTCAGGTGCTCGGTCAGGCCCGAGATGCGCTCGGAGAGCAGGGCGACCTGCACTTCGGGGCTGCCCGTATCGCCTTCCTTCAGCGCGTATTCCTTGATGATCTCAGTGCGGCGTTCGATGGGAACACTCGACATCGGCGTTAGCCTTTCAATGCTGTGTCGTCATCCGCGCCCATGGGCGGCGGTGCGACGAATGTCGTCTCACCCGGGCTCAACCAGCGTTCCGGCTTAACGAGACCGGCTTCAAGCCTGGCAAGACCCTTCAGGCGCCCCCCCGCCATCGCGCGCACCAGCCCACCATCGGGGTTGGCGTCGTCCGGGATCCGCCCCATCAGATCGACCAGGGAGATGGTCTGGCCGAAGGAAAGGCGGGCAGCCTCTGCGTCTGTTAGGGCCAGTGCCGGGATGTCGGCCAGCGCGGTCGTTACAGGGAGCAAAAGGTCCGGGGAAGGAGGCGGGATATCCTCGTTTCCGACCAGTTTGTCCAGCGGAATCGAGGCTTCTTCCAGGAAGGGCCCGACCCGCATGCGGCGCAGCGTCGCGATATGCCCGACCGTGCCCACGGCGCGGGCGATGTCGCGCGCCAGCGAGCGCATGTAGACGCCCTTGCCGGATTGCACGGTGAAGATGGCGGTATCGGCGTCCGGCCGCGACTCCAGCTCGAACTTGTCCACCCGCGCCGGGCGGGCCGCGATCTCGACCACCAAGCCCTCGCGCGCCATGTCGTAGGCACGCTCGCCATTGATCTTGATGGCCGAATAGATCGGCGGGACCTGCATGATGTCGCCGATAAAGGCGGGCAGCGCGGCCAGGATGGCCTCGTCCGTCGGGCGGACATCGGAGGTGGCGATGGTCTTGCCATCAGCGTCGTCCGTGTCCCGCTCATCGCCGAACTTGAGAGTAAAACGGTAGGTCTTGGTGCCGTCCATGACATAGGGGACGGTTTTGGTGGCGGCGCCGAAGGCGATGGGCAGCACGCCGGTGGCCAGCGGGTCCAGCGTGCCGCCATGGCCCACCTTCTGCGCGTTGAAGGCACGCTTCAGCTTGTTCACCACGTCGGTGGAGCCCATGCCGGAGGGCTTGTCGACGATCAGCCAGCCATCGAGCGGAAGGCCACGCGGCTTGCGGTGCTGCGGACGAGGCATACGGGAAATCCAGTCAGTCGCTCGGACGTCTGTTGATAAATCGGGCCTGTGAAGGGCGGTCCCTTCCGGCAGGCTTCAGGCGGGCGGAATGGGGCGCGGCCGCCCGGTCTGGTCGAGGGCCACGAAGGTAAAGACGGCATCGGTGACGCGGTTGGTATGGTCCCCTTCCCGCTCCCGCCGCCAGGCCTCGATGCGGATGCGCATGGAGGTGCGGCCGGTGGAGAGCAAGTGGGCATAGAGCGACACCTCGTCCCCCACGCGCACCGGGGAGAGGAAGCTCATCGCCTCCACCGCCACGGTGGCGCAGCGGCCGCGGGCCCGGCGGGTGGCGGCGCTGCCGGCGGCCATGTCCATCAGGCCCATCAGCCAGCCGCCGAAGATGTCGCCGGCCGGATTGGTGTCGGACGGCATGGCGGTGGTGCGAATGACAGGGGATTCCTGCGGCGGCGCCTCCGGCGGCGGGCGCGTGCTCATGCGTCGTCCGTCCTGGGCTCCGCGTCGGCGGACTTGGGGGCCGTGTCGCCGATGGAGAGGCCGGGCTTCTCCGGCCGGGGCGGCAGGTCCTGCGCCACTTCCGGCCGGCGCATCACCTGGTCGATCTTCATGGCGTATTCCAGCGCCTCGTCCTGCTGGAAATGCAGCTGCGGCGCGAAGCGCAGCCGCACGGACTTGGCGAGCTGCGACCGCAGGAAGGGCTGGATGCGCTTCAGCCCATCCATTTCCTCCTTCGACAGCCGGCGCCCGAGGGCGCTGACGAAGCAGGTCATGTGATTCAGGTCGGGCGAGGCCCGCACCTCGGTCACGGTGATGCGAATGTCCAGCAAATCCTCGTCACGGATCTCGCCGCGGGTGAAGACGGAGGACAGCGCGTGCCGCACTTCCTCCGCGACGCGCAGCATACGCTGGCTGGGGCCGCTGCCGGCCGGGTGCTTGGCCATGATAAGGATCTTCCGAAAAAAGCCGCACCCCGGCGGTCGCCCGCCGGGGTGCACTGATAAAGGCCCGGGTACCGCGGTCCGCGGCCGCGCACCGCCGGCCGGGACCGGGATGCGAATGTCGCTTCTGCGGCGTGGCCAGGTCCGCGAATGCGGCCTGGCCCCGAGGGTCCGTCTTAAACCGCGGCGACGGTTTCCGTCTCGTAGCACTCGATCTGGTCGCCGACCTTGATGGCGTCGTAGTTGGCGAAGCTCATGCCACACTCGTAGCCGTTGGCGACTTCCTTCACGTCGTCCTTGAAGCGGCGCAGCGTGGAAAGCTCGCCCTGGTGGATGACGACGCCATCGCGCAGCAGGCGCACGCCCGCACCGCGCTTCACGACGCCCTCGGTCACGCGGCAACCGGCGATGTTGCCCAGCCGCTTGACCTCGAAGACCTCCAGGATCTGGGCATAGCCCAGGAACTTCTCGCGCTGGATCGGCGCCAGCTTGCCCCGCACCATCGCCTCGATGTCGTCCGACACCTCGTAGATGATGGAGTAGTAGCGAATGTCGACACCGTCGCGCTGTGCCATCTCGCGTGCCTGGCCGGTGGCCCGCACGTTGAAGGCGACGACCACGGCGTTGGACGCCTTGGCGAGCTGGATGTCGCTTTCCGTGATCTGGCCCACGGCGCTGTGCAGCACCCGGACCTTGACTTCCTCACGCGACAGCTTGTTCAGCGTCACGCCAAGCGCCTCGGCGGAACCCTGCACATCCGCCTTCACGACGACGGCCACTTCCTTCTGAACGCCCGCGGCGATGCGGGCCATCATGTCGGACAGCGTGCCACGGGCGGCGCCGGCGGCGGCCGCCTGCTTGTCGCGGTTGCGGCGCTGGCGGTACTCGGAAATCTCCCGCGCCTGGCCCTCGTTTTCAACGAAGGACAAAGGCTCGCCGGCGGTCGGCACGCCGGACAGGCCCAGGATCTCGACGGGCAGGCTCGGCCCGGCCTCCTTCAACTGGCGGCCCTTGTCGTCGAGCATGGCGCGCACGCGGCCCCACTCGGCGCCGGCCACCACCATGTCGCCCTGGCGCAGCGTACCCTTCTGGACCAGCACGGTCGCCACGGGGCCACGGCCCTTGTCCAGCTTGCTCTCGATCACGGTGCCTTCGGCGCCGCGGCGAGGATTCGCCTTCAGGTCCAGCACTTCGGCCTGCAGCAGGATGGCTTCCAGCAGCTTGTCGAGGTTCAGGCCCTTGGTGGCGGAGACCGGAATCTCCATCGTGTCGCCGCCGAGGCTTTCCACCACGATCTCGTGCTGCAGCAGTTCCTGCCGCACGCGGTCGAGGTTGACGCCTTCCTTGTCGATCTTGTTGACCGCCACGATCAGCGGCACGTCGGCCGCCTTCGCGTGGTGGATCGCCTCGATCGTCTGCGGCATCACGCCGTCATCGGCGGCCACCACCAGCACCACCATGTCCGTCACGCTGGCGCCACGGGCGCGCATGGCGGTGAAGGCGGCGTGGCCCGGCGTATCGATGAAGGTGACGCGCTGCCCGTCGGGCAGGGCCACCTGATAGGCGCCGATATGCTGCGTGATGCCACCGGCCTCGCGCGCCGCCACATCGGTCTTGCGCAGCGCGTCCAGCAGGCTGGTCTTGCCGTGATCGACATGGCCCATGATGGTCACGACCGGCGGGCGCGGCGACAGGTCGGTATCGGTATCGACCGCACCTTCCAGCCCCTGCTCCACATCGGCCTCGGACACGCGCTTGATGCGATGGCCGAATTCGTTGACCACCAGCTCGGCCGTGTCGGCGTCGATGGATTGCGTCAGCGTTGCCATCACGCCCATGCGGAACAGCGCCTTCACCACCTCGCCGCCACGGGCGGCCATGCGGTTGGCGAGTTCCTGCACCGTGATGGATTCGGGCACGACCACGTCGCGCACCACCTTCACGCCATCGCTGCGCAGGCGGGCAAGCTCCTGCTGCCGGCGCTCACGCTCACGGGCGCGGCGGACAGACGCCATCGAGCGGCTGCGCTCGTCCTCGCCCTCGATCGCGGCGGCGACGTCGATCTTGCCGTCGCGGCGGCGGTCGACCACGGGGGTCTTCTTGACCGGCACCGGCATCGGCTTCTTGGCGGCCAGCGGGCCACCACCACCGGGGCGACGGACCGGGCTGCGGCGCTCGTCCTCGGGCTCGCCGCCCTCGCGGCCACGCAGCGTCAGGCGCGGCGCGCCC
>JAQGHX010000112.1 GCA_028288745.1 Roseomonas sp.
GACATTTCGAGGGACGGTCCTGGACTGGCCTGCACCGGCACGCGCTGATGAGCTGCATCGCAGGCGCTTACCTGCGGCATCGCCGCCTCGCCGCGCATCGCCGAACGAGGCGGGGGGGGAATGCGGACCCCGATGCCGGGCCCGCCACCATCACCCAGCCTGCCCGCTCTGCGGCGCGCCATCCTCGGCCGGCTGTTCGCGCATCTCATCGCACCGATCCGATGTCCGCACTGCCGACGCAGGTTTCTGCCGCCACCTTCTGAAGTGCCCAGGTAGTTCCAGGCAGGTCGTGCCGACCTGTGCCTTTTATGCACAACCGGATGATTCAAGCGCCGGCAAGGGAATGGCAGTATTGTGCTCCCGAAACTGCCGCCGCTAGCTTGTATGCCAAGGCACCGTTAAAGGCGCCATCAAGGGGAGACGGAAATGCCAGGAAAATCATTCATTGGCAGGCGGACCTTTAGCCTGCTGTGCGGCGCAGGCCTGCTAAAAACTTCGCCGGTGGCAGCGCAGGCCTATCCCGACAAGGCAGTCCGCATCATTGTTCCTTTTGCACCCGGCGGCGGGTCCGACGCACTGGCCCGCGTGGTGGGGCAGCGGCTGTCGGCGCGGTGGGGGCAATCGATCGTGGTCGACAACAGGCCTGGTGCGGGCGGCGTCCTCGGTGCCGAGATGGTCGCCAAGGCGGCGCCGGATGGACACACCTTGCTGGTGTCCGACTCGTCGACGGTGACAATGAATCCGTGGCTCTATGCCAAACTGCCATATGCGGCGCAGGATCTCGTGCCTGTGGTGCATCTGGCCACATTCTCCCTGGTGGTGCTGGTTCCTCCAAATTCGCCCATCAATTCGCTGGCTGACCTGATCGCCGCGGATAAGGCGAAGCCTGGCGGTCTGAATGCTGGTTCGGCTGGCAACGGCACCAGCCCGCACCTTGTTCTTGAGATGCTCAATTCGGTGGCAGGAACACACATCGTTCACGTGCCGTATAAAGGCGGTGGCCCGGCGAATATGGCCCTCCTGACCGGCGAACTGGACATCCTGTTCAACGGGCTGAGTTCCAACACCGCGCCTATGATCGCCTCCGGCAAGGCCAAGGCCATCGCGGTGACCACGCCGGAGCGAATATCCTCTTTCCAGGCGGTGCCGACCGTCGCCGAATCAGGCTTCCCGGGCTTCGAGGCGGTGAGCGCGCAAACGCTCTTCGCGCCCGCCAGCACGCCGCCCGCGATCCTCCGCAAGATCAACGCCGATGTCTCCGAAATCCTGCAGGAGAAGGAAATTATCGATTTATGGGCTAAATCCGCCTATCTGCCGGTCATCCGCGAACAACCCGAAGAAATAGCCCGCTGGGTCGCACAGGAATCGGCGAAGTGGGGGAAATTAGTTCAGGAGGCGAATATCAAGCTGGATTGAGGAAAAGAACATGAAGATCACCGATATTCAGCTCACCGATACGTTCTATGTGCCGGCCAAGGCGCAGCAAGACGCTATCAGCAAACTGCCGGCGATGAGCATGCATAATTTCTGTCAGGTCTTCACGGACGATGGCATCGTCGGCATTGTCCCGGCATCCGGTGGCAAGCTGACCAAGGTCCTCATCGAGGAGATGCTGAAGCCCGTGGTGCTTGGGGAAGACCCGATGGACCATGAGAGAATCTGGCAGAAGATGTACTGGGGTATGTTGAGCAATGGCCGCCGAGGCGCCGTGATGAGTGCCATCGGCATTGTCGATAATGCCATATGGGACCTCAAGGGACGCATCACGGGACAGCCTGTGCACAAGCTGCTGGGGTGCTTTCGCGACAGCGTCAATTCCTATGGCAGCGGCATCAACCTGAATCTGAGCGATGACGAACTGGTGGCGCAGATGCGGGGCTTCGCCGAAGCCGGCTTCCGCATGGTTAAAATGAAAATCGGCCATCAGGATCCACGGCGCGATCTGGAGCGCGTGCGACGGGTGCGGGAGGCCATCGGCCCGGATGTCGATCTGAGCCTGGATGCCAATAACGCCTGGAGCCTGGCGAGCGCGATCGGCATCGCCCGGCAACTCGAGCCTTTCGATATCTACTGGCTGGAGGAACCGATTCTGGCGGATGAAATCGACAGCCTGGCGCAGCTCGCGCGGGCGACACGGATTCCGATCGCGGCCGGCGAGAACCATTACGGAAAATGGGAATTCAAGGAACTTATCGAAAAGAGAGCCGTTTCCATCGTCCAGGCGGATGTCGTCAAATGCGGCGGCGTGACGGAATTCCTCAAAATCGCAGCCATGGCTGACGCCCATGGCCTGCCCGTATGCCCCCACTTCAGCAACTTCGTCGATGTGCCCTGCATCGCTGCGGTACCAAACGGCCTTTTCCATGAATATGCGCAGGACCTCTTTGAACCGGCGAGCCAGTTGCTGCAGTTCTACGCAGAGCCCATTGGGGGCATGATCGCTCCGCTCGACCGTCCCGGGTTCGGTATCGAGCTCCGGCCTGACGCCTTGGAGGCATATGGAGGGCCCCCATCAGGAGGAGTAGCGCGGCGGACGACGGAGCGGGGTTGGCGCTGGCCCCCTTATCTGTAGCCCGGCGCGGTTTTCAGGCTGCCGCGTATCCTATTCTCTTCCTTTGGGGGCAGCCTGATAGGCCCGTCTCGGCGTTTGAGCCGGATACTTCAGGGAAATAGCGAAAGGGGGAAGCAGCCAAACAGAAAGGTGTGTTGCAACCTGGGGTTGTTCAGGCGCCTTTCTGGAAAGGCCAGAAATTATATCCGGGTGCGCTGCCCGCCCGCCTCCGATGGCTTCTGCGGGCGCCACTTTCCGCTTCATCGGCAAGACGATGAACGTCACTTGTTAGCGCTTACCTGGCCATCGGGCACCGGATGGCTGGCTCTGCCTACAGCGCGACGTAGGCGGCGTTCAGCGCATCGCGCGCCGCGACCAGGGCGGCCAGGCTTTGGGTGCCCTGCCGCATGGCGGCCTTGTCGCTGGCATCCAGGCCCGCCACCTGCTCCATCGCGTCCTCGACGCCCGCGCTCAGCTCGTCGCGGCATTCGGCGAGGCGCTCGCGCACGTCTTCCCGCTCGTCGCCCGCTTCCAGCAGCCATCCCGCCACGATGGCAGCGACTTCGCGCGACACGCGATCGGGCGTGCCCCCACGCTGGACCAACTCGGCGATGCGAGTGAGGGCCGCCTTCGGCGAACCGGAAGGCGAGGCGGCGCGGGCTGATACGCGGGCAGGCGGCTTCTTGCTCATGGCGGGTCCTGGAAGGGATGGTCGGGCACGCACGGGCCGGCCATCGGACGGCATGATTCCGCCTGCCGCGGATGACCGCGCGGGCGATGCGGCATGGCGCCAGCATCGCTTGCCGCCCCGCGACGTATCAGCAAGGAATTGCGGAGACGTCGCGCGGCGGCCAGGGAAATGCCACGGCCCATGCAGGGCTATAGTATCCCATGAACGTAAAGAGAACAAGGGGTGTCGTGCAAACGCCGCCGGTGGCGGCGCCCCCGCGCCTCAGGCCGGGGGTTAGAGGCCGGGGCAAGACGCGCTTGGCCCACCGTCACGCCGGCATGGCGCGGGCCCTTCACGCCGGCGGTCGCGCCGGTCAGCAGGATGGCGCCGTGCCGGTTGTGGCGCCCGGGCGCAGGCCGCAATATCCATACAGCCTGCGTAACGGGGAAGCTGCCAGAGCAGCCTACAGAAGCACCAGCACGCTGTTGGCGTCCTGGCCGCTCACGCTGCGGTAGGTGGTCCAGTCGTAGTGCTCGCCCCATGCCCAGTGGTCGTCCGCCCCGCTGGTGACATGGTATTCGTTGTAATCGAATACGTTGCCGCCAGCCAGCATGGCCGCCCCATCCTGATCGGCGACGGCGCCGAATGCGCCGCCAGCCGGCGTGGCGCTGATCAGGACATTGTTATGGATGTTGTTTCCCACCGTGACGTAGTCGCCATAGGCCCCGGTCCCGCGGTCCTGCTGAATCAGACCGATCCCGTTGCCCGTGCCGGTCATGTCGATGCGGTTGCCATAGACCTCGACATTCTGCGAATTCTGGATCTGGATGGCGCTGCCCCAGAGCCATTCCGGCACGGCCGCGCCATTGCCCACGAAGCTGTTGTCGCGGATCACGGCCGCGTAGCTGATCTCGTGGTTGATGCCGCCGCCCGTATTGTACTCGACGCGGTTGCCTTCATACAGCGTGCCGATATTGTCGATATCGGTCCAAAGGCCGTAGCCATTGTTGTCGTGCGTGTAGTTGTTGCGGACCACGAGGCCCTCGGTCTCCGCGAACTTGGTGCCGCCGCCTTCCCAGAACGGGTCGACGCCAGAGAAATATCCGTTGGAGGCGACCTCGTTGCCGTCCAGCAGGATGTTGTCGCCATTGCCGCCGATACCGAGTTCGCCGTTATCGTGGACGTAGTTGCCAATGACCTTCGTGCCATCACCGGCGATGATGCCGACCCCGTAATTCAGCCGGACCTCGTTGTCCTGGATGGTCCAGTCGACCGGCGGGGTATGGTAGCCGATCGCGCCATACTGGACGGGCGAGGCGTATTTCTCGATGGTGAGGCCCTGCACCGTCACGCCCGTCGCGGTGCCATCGAAGGCATAGGGGCTGACGGCGGCCTCCACCGTATGGCCGGCCGGATTGTCGCCGAGATAGATCCGGTCCGCTTCATAATCGAAGAAGTACTTGCCGGGTGCGACATCGGCGAGTGAGCCGACCTGCAGCAGCGGCTTGTTATCGATAAAAACAGCGTCCGGATTGGCATGAAGCGGAAAGGCATCCAACCCTTCATCCTCGGCGCGCCGTTCACCTTCCTGGGTCTGGCCATCGGCCACCCAGTGGGCGCCGTCCTGCCTGAAACCGGTCAGAAGGCGCGCGCCGTTCAGCACGGCGCCCTCGGCCCCGTAGAACTGCTGATGATCGAGCGGCGTGATCGACTGCAGCCGGTGAACCCCCGACTCCAGCCAGAAGGTTGCGCCAGCCCCGGCGTTATTCACCAAGACCTGGAGATCGGAACCCACCGGCACGATGATGGCGCCCGAAGGCGGCTGAATATCTGGCATTGTCTGAATTTCGCCTCATGAAATGAGGCCGCAGCCTCTCACTCTGAGGTGTGGTCTCATAGTGAAAAATGAAACTTTTGGCTGAAATAATCAACTTGACTTGAGTGTTTATTTCGAATCAAGGAGAAATATAAGCTTGATCCTTTCAATAATTCACCTTCTTCTTTGTAGATACATGAGCGTTCTTTCTGGATGCTCCGGAACTCCTGTCGCGGCTCCACGATCAACCTGTGGAGCCTCGGTAAAGTGGCGGATATCCGCCGTTTTTTCGCGATCGCAAAAATCTCAGGCCGCGTAAGACGAGCCACGCGGCCGGGGGCCAAACAGCGAAGCCCCGCCTGCCGAAGCCGCTCCCTGGCGCACTGACCGGGCGGCAAACGCGGGACCACGCCTGCCGCCCAAAAGCATCGAAGCTCCAGCGCCACGGGCGAGCATGGCCTTACCCAATGCGATCAACTCCGCCCGATGGAGGAGTATTCGAGGCCGGCGGCCCGCATCTGGGCCGGGTCCCACACGTTGCGCAGGTCGCAGACCACGGTGCCGCGCATGGCCGCGCGCAGCTTCTCGGGCGAGATGGCGCGGAATTCGT
>JAQGHX010000122.1 GCA_028288745.1 Roseomonas sp.
CTCGCCGCCGCGCTGGCGGCGCTGCGCCTCCCGGCGGGCGAGGGCTATGCCTGGATCGCGGCGGAATCCGACGTGGCGAAGGCGCTGCGCCGGCAGGTGCTGGAAACCTCGGGCCTCGACCGGGACAGGGTCAAGGCGGCCGGGTACTGGAAGCGCGGCGCCGTCGCGAGCCACGAGAAACACGAGGATTGAGGCCCGCCACCCGGCCCGGGCGCGCCCTTGCCCGCCACATCCGCCACCGCGAAAAGCAGCGGTGCGGCCCTGCATCGACACCGGCTTCCGGCTGATGCCCAGCGGCTTCTTCGGCCGTAACCCTGGCATCGGCCCCGCGCCGGCGGTAAACGCGGCCAGTTGCCATGCCAAGGCCTGATCATGACCCTGACCCCCGATGCGCCGCTCCCGGATGCCCAGGCCGCTGATACCCCGGGCACCAATACCCTGGGCACCGACCCGACCGCCCTGCCGGCCGCCGCGCTTTCGGCCGCCATCCGCGCGAAGCGGATCTCGTGCCGCGAGGTGATGGTGGCCTATCTGGACCGCATCGGGCGCTTCAACCCCACGGTGAACGCGATCATCGCGCTGCGCGACCGCGACACCCTGCTGGCCGAGGCCGACGCGCGCGACGCGCAACTCGCGCGCGGGGAGGTGCTGGGCTGGATGCATGGCTTGCCGCACGCGGTGAAAGACCTGGCGCATGTGCGCGGCATGCCCAGCTCGCTCGGCTCGCCCCTGCTGGCGGATAATATCGCCCCCGCCGATTCGCTGATCGTGGAGCGCATGCGGCGTGCCGGCGCCATCATCGTCGGCAAGACCAACGTGCCGGAATTCGGCTTGGGTTCGCATACGTTCAACACGCTGCACGGCACCACCCTCAATGCCTACGACCCCTCACGCTCGGCCGGCGGCTCCAGCGGCGGCGCGGCGGTGGGGCTGGCGCTGCGGATGCTGCCCGTGGCCGATGGCAGCGATTTCGGCGGCTCGCTGCGCAACCCGGCCGCTTGGAACAACGTGTTCGGCCTGCGCCCCTCCGCCGGGCGGGTGCCGGCCTGGCCCTCGGTGGATGGCTTCGTCACCCAGCTCTCGACCGAGGGGCCGATGGCGCGCGATGTCGGCGACCTCGCGCTGCTGCTCTCGACGCTGGCGGGGCGGGACGCCCGCGCGCCGCTCTCGCTGGATGATGCGCCAGGGGTCTTCGCCCAGCCGCTGGCCTCCGAGGTGCGCGGCACCCGCATCGGCTGGCTGGGCGACTATGCCCGCGCGCTGCCAATGGAGCCCGGCGTGCTGGATGTCTGCCGCCAGGGACTGGCCGCGCTGGAAGCGGTCGGCTGCACGGTCGAGGAAGCCCGCTTCACCACCTCGCGCGAGCGCATCTGGGAAACCTGGCTCGGCATCCGCCACTGGCTGGTGATGGGCTCGGTGATGCCCTTCTACCAGGACCCGGAAAAGCGCGCCCTGCTGAAGCCGGAAGCGGTGTGGGAGACCGAGGGCGGCCTGAAGATGAGCGCGCTGGACGCATTGCGCGCCTCCAACCTGCGCAGCGCGCTGTACCAGGATTTCCTGGGCCTGTTCACGCGGTTCGACGCGCTGGTGCTGCCCAGCGCGCAATGCTTCGCCTTCCCGGCCGAATGGACCTGGCCGAAGGAGATCGACGGCACCGCGATGGATACCTACCACCGCTGGATGGAGGTGGTCTTCCCCGCCAGCCTCTCCGGCTGCCCGGTGATCAGCGTGCCGGCGGGCTTCGGCGGCGCCGCGGACCTGCCGATGGGCATGCAGATCATCGCGCCGCCCCGGCAGGACCTGAAGCTGCTGCGGCTGGCCCATGCCTATGAGCAGGCGATCGGGCCGGTGCTGCGGCGGCTGCCGCCCCTGATGCAAGGCTGAGCCGCGAAAACTTTGCGCCCCGCGCCGCGTCTGAGCGGTATGGACCCGGACCAGCGCCCTTGCATCAAAGTCTGCCGCTTCGACGATGTCAGCGGCTGGTGCCTGGGCTGCGGCATGACCAAGCCCGAGCGCAAGGCCTGGAAGCAGGTGCCCGCCTACCGCCCCGTGATCCGCGACTCGCTGCCGGCGCGGATGGCGGCCCTGGCGGCGGAGGGGCACGTCACTGGCCCCGCCGCCGGCAAGAAGAAGCACAAGGGCTAAGGGCCGCTTCCCGCGCGCCTGCCGGCCCCCTCATGCCCAGAGCCTTGTTCATACCCCGGGCCTTTTCATATCCCGCCCGTTCCATACCCCGGGCTGCTTTATAGCCTGGGCCGCTACAGGCCCCGGCCGGCGCGGCGCAGCAGCCAGCCGCGCAGGCCCGGCGCGTGCCGGATGGCATCGCGCAGCGCCTTCAGCTCCGCCTCCGCCTTGGAGCGGGCGAGGGCGGCCTCGACCGCCTGGCCACGGGCGATCTGCCGTTCCTCCTCCAACGCGGCCAAGCGGCGGGCGACGACCAGCTGCCCGGCCTCGGTGCCGCCCAGCTCGATCTGCCGCAGCAGCCCGCGCGCGTCCTCCAGCTCCCGCCGCAGGCGCGAGATCTCACTGCCGGGGTCGTTCCCCGGGCCGGCCTTGCGGCGTTCCGGCGCACCCGCGACGCGCTTCGGACGACCTCTGCCCATGCCCTGCTCCTCCACTCGGATTCAGCCGGCAGGATACCAGCTTGGAGGCCCTGATGGGGAGCCTTTCGCGGCGGATGAAACGGGGTAGCAATGATGGTGGCCTTGAGCTTGGCCGCAACCCTGCGGGGGTGGCGACGTTGGCTCCATACATTCAGCCGTTCCGGGCCATGGCCCGGAGTAACGGCGCGGCATGACCCATGCCGCGGCAATCGCGAAGGAGCCCGAGCAATGGCACGTCTTTCCCTGACCCTGGCCGCCGCCACCCTGGCCGCCGGACTTGGCAGTACTTTGGCCCAGGCGCAGTCCTACCCCCCGGCCTCCCCCATGGGCGGCCCGATGGCGCCCGGCATGCGCCCGCCGGTTCCGATGGGCCAGCCGCCGATGGCCCCGATGAGCGCGCCCACGCCTTACTCGCAGGCGCCCTATCCCCAGGCCCCATCATCCCAGGCTCCATATTCGCAGGGGCCATCTTCTCAGGCCCCGTATTCCCAGGCTCCATCATCCCAGACCCCATATTCCCAGGGCCCGTCGTCCCAGGCCCCCTACTCGCAGGGGCCGGCCATGACGATGGATGGCCGGCCGGTGGTGCCGACGCCAGCGCAGCCGTTCAACAGCCTCTCGCTGCCACGGCAGCAGGTGGGTGACGGCGCCTATAACGGCGGCGGTGTGGTGCTGGAATACCTGCCCGACGGCACCCGCCGCGAGGTGCGCTGACCCGCCGGGGCGTCCACGCCGCCCCGTGGCGGCGGACTTTCAGCCTGGCTCTCTGAACATTCACCTGCTGGCGCATCGCGCCGGCGGGTTTTTGTTTGTCGGGCACCGCCTGCCCGCTGCAGCCACGAAACGTCGCCCGGACTGTCCGGTCCGTATGACCGCCGGCGGCATGGCGCCGCGTTCCCGCCCGGCGCCATGCCTCCGGCCGCCCCGCTTTTGAACCGCAAATAAAAGCTGGGGCCCGGGGGAATACCTTTCCCGGCCTTACCCGATTTCCGTCAGCCTCCCCAGACCCCCAGGCGCACCGTCCGGGCCGCCCGTTCCGCCCGGCGCAGTTCCGGCGGGGCATCCGTCGTCGCCCGCCCGCCGCCATTGGACAGCACCAGTTCCGACAGGTCCCGCCCGCCGATCGTGCAGCGCCAGGTGGCGGTGTCCTGCGCCTCGCAGGTGGCTTCCCGCCCTGCGATCCACTGCGTCATCGGCCCGACGAAACCGCCCGGCACGCCGACCACCCCGGTCAGCCGCACCACCTGCCCACCGATCTGCAGCGTGGCGGTATCCACCACCGTCGGAACGCCGCGCAACTGCTCGGCCACCGCGGGCGCCGCGGCGGCCGGCACGGCGGAGGGCGCGGCAGCGGTGCGCAGCCGGTCGGCCTCGGCCATGAAGTCGTGCCAGATGCGGGCCGGCAGCCCGCCGCCGGAGACATTGGCCATCGGGCTGTTGTCGTCATTGCCGACCCAGACGCCCACCACCGCGTCGGCGGTGACGCCGATGAACCAGGCGTCGCGGCTGTCCTGCGTGGTGCCGGTCTTGCCGGCCACCGGGCGGTCGATGCGGGCGGCGCGGCCGGTGCCGTTCTGCACGGCGGCCATCATCATGTCCAACATGCCCTGCTGCACGGCGGCCGGCACCGTGGCGGCCGCCGTCGCGACGGGGCGGGTATAGAGAGCGCGGTCGCGGGCGCGGACCTCCTGCACCAGATAAGGCTCCACCCGAGTGCCGTAGCCGACGGTGCCGAAGGCCGCGACCATTTCCGCCAGCGTCGCCTCGGTGGTGCCCAGCGCCATGCTGGGGTTGAGGGGAATCTCGGCCGAGAGGCCCAGGCGCTGCGCCATGGCCGCCACCTTGTCGCGCCCCACCGCCTCCTGCAGCCGCACCGCGACGGTGTTGATGGAATGGGCGAAGGCGTCGCGCAGCGTCACCGGCCCCCTGAAGCGCCCGTTGGAATTGCCGGGCGACCAGTCGCCGATGGTGATGGGCGCGTCCTGCATGACCTGGTCGGGGCGGAAGCCCGCCTCCATCGCCGCCGCGTAGACGAACAGCTTGAACAGCGAGCCCGGCTGGCGGCGCGCCTGGGTGATGCGGCTGAACTGGCTGGTGGCGTAATCCCGGCCGCCGACCGCCGCCAGCACGGCGCCATCGGGCGCGAGCGCCAGCAGGGCGGCCTGGCCGGCATGGGCCTTCTCGCCTTCCCGCCCCAGGTGGCCGGCGATGACGCGCTCGGCCAGGTCCTGCAGCGCGGGGTCCAGCGTGGTGCGCACCGAAAGGTCCAGCGGCATGGGCCCGACCAGCCGGCGGGCCTCGCCATCCGCCCAGTCGGCGAAATAGCCACGGCCGGGCAGGGGCTCGGGCGGGGCCTGCAGCACGATGGGGGTGGCGCGGGCAGTGGCCACGGCCTCCGGCGTGGCGAGGCCGGTCTCCTCCATCACGCTCAGCACCAGCATGGCGCGGGCGCGGGCGCCCTCCAGGTTGGTGGTGGGCGCGAGGGCGGAGGGCGCGCGCAGCAGCCCCGCCAGCATCGCCGCCTCGGCCAGGGAAAGCTGCCCGGCCGGCTTGCCGAAATAGCGCCGCGCCGCCGCGTCGGCCCCCACGGCGCCGGCGCCGAAATAGGCGGCGCTCATGTAGCGGGCCAGGATCTCCTGCTTGGCCAGGCGCTGTTCCAGCCAGATGGCCAGCGCCGCCTCCTGCACCTTCCGGGTCAGGCTGCGCTCCTGCGACAGGTAGGTCAGGCGGGCCAGCTGCTGGCTGATGGTGCTGGCGCCCTCCCGCAGCCGGCCGGCGGTCACGGCCCGGCCGGCGGCGCGCAGGATGCCGCGCGGGTCGACGCCGCCATGGCTGTAGAAGCGGCGGTCCTCGATGGCGATGACGGCATCCGTCAGCGGCTGCGGCAGTGTGTCGGCGGCGATGGCATCGCCCCGCAGGACGCCGCGCGTGGCGAAGCCGGTGCCGTCGCGGTTCTCCAGGATCAGGGTGGCGGTGGTGGCGGCAGGCTGCATGCCGCCGCCCACCGGCACGCGCAGCATGGCCCAGCCCAGGAACAGCACGGCGCAGAGCGCCAGCACCCCGGCCGCCCCCAGCACGCGTGGCAGGATACGGCGCCACGCGGGCCGGGTCTTCACTTCACTCGTCATGCCGCCTGATATCCCTCCGTCGCCCCGCCCAGCCAACGCTTGGCGGCGGGGCGGTTTCCAATCCCGCCATGGCGCGGGCCGCAGGGGAACGTCCTGTCCTGATCGGGCGCGGCGGTCCAGCCCTGGCAGGAATGTAGGGTTCTGGTTCGCCGCGGGCGCATGGCGCTCGCGGGCGCGGAAGACGGTGCCTTTTCCCGCCTGAATGCGCTTTTTGGCGCGCATGGCGCACCCGTGCCGCCTGGAGCAAGGGGTTTTCTGCCCCACGGTATCCTGTCCCGCCAGGAGGAAGATCCAGAGGCCTGCCCCCCGCAGTGCTTCAGGCCCCGGTCATGGGCCTCTGGAACCCATGGCCTTCCGCGCGCCCATGACCCTAGGCTTCCTGGGCTTCCTCGGCCCGCCCAAGACGCGGGCCGTGCCCCTCGGGCCGTCAGCCTTCGATGACCGCCGGTACCCCCGCCGCCAGCCAGTGCAGCCGCGTGAAGCTCGCGCCGCTGCGCCGCATCCAGCGGGCGGCGAGCGTCACCTCGCCTGACCGGTGCCGGAAGCGCCATTGCCGCGCGGCGCCCAGCATGTCCGCCTCCTCTGGCCCGGCCAGGGGGGCGGTGCCGCAGCGCCGGCCCAGTTCCGCGGCCTGACCGGCCACCAGGGCCCGCCATGCCTCGGCGGTAAAGCCGCCATCGGGGTGGGAGAGGCTGGCCTGCATCTCGCTGACCCCGCCGCCGGCGGCGCCGAACATCGCCATGGCGGGTACCGGGTGCGGGCAGAGGGCGGCGTCCGGCCAGTCAAACATCACGCCTTCCACCCCCGCGCAGAGCGGCGCCGGCAGCGCGCCCGGCCCCAGCGCGCGCAAGGCGGCGGCCCGTCCCATGCCAAGGCGCAGCGGGCCATAGCCCAGCGCGGGCGCCGGCCAGGCCAGCCAGCCCAGCGCGCCG
>JAQGHX010000140.1 GCA_028288745.1 Roseomonas sp.
AAAAGCCGGAAGTCCGCAGCGTGCTGACCGCCAAGGTCGGCAGCCTGTTCCTGACCAAGGAAGAATGGTTGCGGGCGACGCCAGCGGTGCTGCGCGGCACTGTTGTCGGTTCCGTCCTCGGCATCCTGCCGGGCGGCGGCGCGGCTTTGGCCTCCTTCGGTTCCTACATGCTGGAGCGCAAGGTCTCGAAGGGCCGCCACCTCTTCGGCCAGGGCGCGATCGAGGGCGTGGCCGGTCCCGAGGCCGCCAACAACGCGGCGGCGCAGACCAGCTTCATTCCGCTGCTGACGCTGGGCATCCCGTCCAACGCCGTCATGGCGCTGATGGTGGGCGCGCTGATCATCCAGGGCATCCAGCCCGGCCCCCGCATGGTGGAGACGCAGCCCGACCTGTTCTGGGGCCTGATCTGCTCCATGTGGATCGGCAACCTGATGCTGCTGGTTATCAACCTGCCGATGATCGGCATGTGGGTGAAGCTGCTCCAGGTTCCCTATAAGTACATGTACCCGGCGATCCTGACCTTCTGCGCGATCGGCGTGTACTCCATCAACAATAACGTGTTCGACGTGTACTCGACGGTGTTCTTCGGCATCCTCGGCTACCTGTTCAGCAAGCTGAAGATGGAGCCCGCGCCGCTTCTGGTGGGCTTCGTGCTCGGCCCGATGATGGAAGAGCACCTGCGCCGCGCCATGCTGCTCTCCCGCGGCGATCCTCTCGTCTTCCTCGAGCGGCCGATCAGCGGCGTGCTGCTGGGCATCAGCGCCCTGGCGCTCGGCCTGATGCTGCTGCCCGGCCTGCGCAAGAAGAAGGAAGTGGCCATGGCGGGCTGACCGCCGCCATCCCTTTCGTGTCAGGCCGGTGAAACCGGCGGGCCGCCCTGGCTGAACAGCCAGGGCGGCTTTTCTTTGCCCGCCCCGGTCCTTATGCTCCCGTTCCCCGTTTCCTCAGGGTCCAAAGAACAACATGGTTGAAGCCAACTCTCAGCAGATTGTCCCGGTCGTCCTGTGCGGCGGCACCGGCAGTCGGCTGTGGCCCTTGTCGCGCGAAGGGTATCCGAAGCAGTTCTGGCCCCTTGTGTCAGCGGATACGACGATGTTGCAAGACACCGTGATGCGTGCCACCGGCGCCGGCTTCGCGGCCCCCATCATTGTCTGCAACCAGGCTCACCGCTTCCTGGTGGCCGAGCAGTTGCAGGCCGGTGGCGTCGCCAACCCCCGCATCGTGCTGGAGCCGGTGGCGCGCAACAGCGCCCCGGCCATCGCCGCCGCGGCCCTGCTGGCCTATGAGGCCGACCCGACCGCCGTGCTCTGGCTGATGGCGGCCGATGCCGCGATCTCGGACGACAGCGCCCTCGCCGCCGCCCTCGCCCGCGCCGCCACCGCCGCGCGGGCCGGCCGGATCGTCGCCTTCGGCATGAAGCCCACCTCGCCCGAGACCGGCTATGGCTATATCGAGGCGGGCGCGCCGCTGGATGGGCTGGAGGGCGTCGCCAGTGTCGCCCGCTTCGTCGAGAAGCCGGACAGCGCCACGGCCCAGGATTTCGTGGCGAGCGGCCAGTACCTGTGGAATTCCGGCATGTTCGTCGCCACCGCCGAGACCCTGCTGGGGGAACTGGAACGCCTGGCCCCCACCCTGCTGGCCGCCGTGCGTGCCGCCGTGGTGAATTCGACCCGCGACCTCGACTTCGTGCGGCTGGAGCCCGAGGCCTTCGCCGCCGCGCCCGACATTTCCATCGACTACGCCGTGATGGAAAAGACCGACCACTCCGCCGTGGTGCCGGCCGATATCGGCTGGTCCGACGTGGGCTCCTGGAGCGCGTTGTGGGAGATCGCGCCGCAGGACGAGGGCGGCAACGCCACTTCCGGCCCGGTGGAAATGCTGGATTCGAAAAACTGCTACGTCCGCAGCGAGGGCATGCTGACCGCCGTGGTCGGGCTGGAGGATGTCGTGGTGGTGGTGACCGACGATGCGACGCTGGTCATGCACCGCGACCGTGCGCAGGACGTCAAGACGCTGCTGACCCAGCTCAAGAAGGCCGGCCGCAAGGAAGCCACCGAGCACCGCCGCGCCTTCCGCCCCTGGGGCCATTACGAGGGGCTGATCCAGGGCGAGCGCTTCCAGGTGAAGAAGATCTCGGTCAAGCCCGGGCAGAAGCTGTCCCTGCAGAAGCATTTCCACCGCGCCGAGCACTGGGTGGTGGTGAACGGCACCGCCATCGTCGAGCGCGATGCCGAGCGGATTCTGCTGCGCGAGAATGAATCGATCTACCTGCCGCTGGGCTGCGTCCACCGGATGGAGAACCCGGGCATGATCCCGCTGACGCTGATCGAGGTGCAGTCGGGCTCCTATCTCGGCGAGGACGACATCGTCCGCTTCGAGGATACCTACGGCCGGACCTGACCCGGCTCCGCTGGCGGAGACGTGACATTTCCGCCAGCGGCCACACCTGTTCCCCGTTCCGCCACCCGGCTGTTCGGGAGGGACGCGAGGAACAGGGGAACCCGCATGATCCGCCCTGGCCTGATGGGCGCGTTCTGTGCGGGTCCCTGCAGGCCGCGTCCGATGACGGCGCCGGGCCGCGCTCGCCTGCCGGTGCTGGGCGGGCGTGGTGGTGAAGCTGAGCGGCAGCAGCCGCCCCCGATGCGCTTACAAGCCTGATGCAGCGCTTCGGACTGCCCCGGTTGCAGGACCCGCGATAGCGCCGAGCGCCATAGCCCGCACCACCGCCGGGCTGTGCCCCGCCTCGCGCAAGGCCGCCAGCGTGGGGGCCTTGTCCCGCTTGGAAAGCCGCTTGCCATCCGCGCCCAGCAGCAGCGGGTGGTGGCGGTAGCGCGGCGCCGGCCAGCCCAGCAGGGCCTGCAGCAGCCGGTGCAGGTCGGTGGCGGGCAGCAGGTCCTCCGCCCGGATCACCAGGGTGACGCCTTGCAGCGCGTCGTCATGCGTGACGCAGAGATGGTAGGAGGCGGGTGTATCCTTGCGGGCCAGCACCACGTCGCCGAAGCGCGCCGGGTCGCAGGACAGGCGGCCACGGCCTTCCTCCTCGAAATCCAGCGGCACCGGCAGCCGGGCCAGGGCGGCCGTCATGTCCAGCCGCAACGCATAGGGCTCGCCGGCCGCGATGCGCGTCGCGCGCCCAGCCGGCGGGCGGTGGCGGCAGGTGCCGGGATAGAGCATCCCGTCCGGCCCGTGCGGCGCATGGCCGATGGCCGCGGCCTCCCGCGCGATCTCGGCACGGGTGCAGAAGCAGGGGTAGAGCAGACCCATCCCTTCCAGCCGCTCCAGCGCCGCCCGGTATTCAGGCAGGTGGCGCGACTGGATGCGGGGCTCGCCATCCCAGTCCAGCCCCAGCCAGGCGAGGTCCTCCAGGATGGCGTCGGTGAAGGCGGGCCGGCAGCGCAGCGGGTCGATATCCTCGATGCGCAGCAGGAAGCGGCCGCCGGCCTGCCGCGCGGCCTGCCAGCCCAGCAAAGCGGAATGCGCGTGGCCCAGATGCAGCCGCCCGGTCGGGCTGGGGGCGAAGCGCGTGACGGTGGTTGCGGCCATGCCAGAACGCGCGTAGCGGAAGGGCCCGCATCACAGCAAGAGGGTCGCGCCGCAATGGCCGCAATGCATGCACCGCCCGTCGATGGGCCACGTTGGGGGCCGAAGAACGGCGGCGCGCCGAAGCTGATCGTGTTCCTGCTGCACGGGCTGGGCGCGGACGGCAACGACCTGATCGACCTCGCCCCGCATTGGGCCGGCTCGGTGCCGGACGCGCTGTTCATCTCCCCCCACGCGCCGGAGCCGCATGACGGCGCGCCGTTCGGCCGGCAGTGGTTCAGCCTGAGCGACCGTTCGCCGGCGGCACGGCTGGCCGGCGTCATGGTCGCGCGGCCGGCGCTGGATGCCATGATCACCGCCGAATGCACCGCCGCCGGCCTGCCGGAATCGGCCGTCGTGCTGATGGGTTTCAGCCAGGGCGCGATGATGGCGCTCTATGCCGGCCTGCGCCGCGCCACGCCCCCGGCGGGCATCATGGCCTATTCCGGCATGCTGATCGGGGCCGAGGCGCTGCGGGCCGAGATCGCGGGGCGCCCGCCGGTGCTGCTGGTGCATGGCGAGGCGGACCAGGTGGTTCCCGCCGCCGCCAGCCACCAGGCCGAATCGGTCCTGCGCGCGGCGGGCGTGCCGGTGGAGGCCGCCTATTCCCCGATGCTGGGCCATGGCATCGACGATGCGGGGCTGTCGGCGGGTGCGTTGTTCCTGCAACGCGCGGCGGCGCGGACCGCCGCGGCGTGACAGCCGCATGAACAGGCGAGGCCCGATATTGCACGGGCCTCTCCTTCCTGCCATGAATCCCGGGCACACCGACGGCGCCACGATATCTGGGGCTTTTCCGTCCGGTCCAGCCCCAGCGCTTGAGGCGCCCGCGGCCTGAAAAGGAGCGGCGCTTGCCTGACGGGATGTTGTCCGTGGGGGGCCAAGGGTTCCCCGCACTGGTGTTGAACGCGGATTTCCGTCCGCTGTCTTATTATCCGTTGTCACTCTGGTCGTGGCAGGATGCGGTGAAGGCTGTCTATCTCGACCGGGTTTCCGTTCTGTCGGAATACGATGCCGAGGTCCATTCCCCCAGCCACAGCTTCCGGCTGCCGAGCGTGATCGCGCTGCGGGAATACATCCCCTCCGCCCGCCGGCCGGCCTTCACGCGATTTAACGTCTTCCTGCGCGACAGCTTCTCCTGCGTCTATTGCGGCGACGAGAAGCCGACCCACGACCTGACCTTCGACCACGTCATCCCGCGCAGCCGGGGCGGGCGGACGAGCTGGGACAATGTCGTCACCGCCTGCGGCCCCTGCAACCTGCGCAAGGCCGACAAGCTGCCGCGCGAGATCAGGATGTTCCCACGCGACCTGCCGCGGCAGCCGACGAGCTGGGAATTGCAGGAAAATGGCCGCGCCTTCCCGCCCAACCACCTGCACGAGAGCTGGCGCGACTACCTCTACTGGGACAGCGAACTGGAAGGCTGAGGCCTGCTACAGGTGGAAGACCGGCCCCAGGTTGCCGGATGGCGCGGCCTCCACCGGGGCATCCACCCCGGGTGCCGGCGGGGCCGGGCGCAGGCTGTCCATCGCCTGCACGGCCACGGCCGAGAACAGCAACTGGGCCAGCATGGCCTTGTCCCGCGGCTGCAGGCCACTGACATGGATGATCACGAGCTGCCCCGCCAGCCCGCCGACGCAGATCAGGTTCCGTCGCATGATCTCGGGTGACAGGGGCGCCAGCACGTTGCCGCAGAGGAGCATCGGGGCCGCCTCGCCCTTCCGCGTCAGGATGTGGTCCGGCAGGCGGATGACGGGCGCGTTGCCCAACGCGCCGATCAGCGTCAGCGTCAGCCCGGCCACTTCCTCGCGCACGGGCGCGGAATCGATACCGTCCGGCAGCGGCTCCCGGCCACGGCGCAGGATGACGCTCGCCACGCCGCTGGTCGGTGCATGGATATAACGAACCGCGACCGAGGGCGGGATGGTGGGCAGGACGGCCATGCCCTGCCGCTCGAAGACCAGCAGCTTGTCCGGCAGGCGGCCGGCCATCTCCGGCGCCACCGCCCCGGTGCCGCCCGCAGCGCCATCCTCGGGGCCGCCCCCGGCGCAGGCCGCCAGCGACAGGTAGAACAGGCAGGCGGCGAGCCGGGGAATGAGCATGGCGCCATCCTGCCAGCCGGCCAGGCCGCCGTCAGCCCTCGCGGCGTGCCGCTCGCGATAGCGCGAAGCCGCCCAGCGCCAGGGCATAGAGCAGGTTCATCCCGGCCATCGACAGCGGCAGGCCGGGGATCAGGAAGGTGGGCTCGTCGCAAGGCTTGGCCGGGTGGGGCGCGAGGCTTTTCATCATGTCCTCGATGCTCTGGCCTGGTGTGGCATCGGGCGACATGCAGCCGGGCAAGGGCGAGGGCCACCACCTGGCCTCCACGCCCAGATGCACCACCGCGAAGGCGCCGGAGGCCAGGACCGCCACCCCGGCGAGCCCCAGCATCAGCCGGCGCGGCAGCACAAGGGCCAGCAGCGCCAGCACCGCCGCGACCCAGTAGGGCCAGCGTTGCCAGAGGCAGAGCAGGCAGGGATTGAGTCCGCCCCAGCGCTCCGTCGCCATGGCAAAGAGAGGCGCGGCGGCGGCGAGGAAGGCGATCAGCAGCGGCATGACCACCCTTGTCGCGCCATGCCGCGCGGGCCGCAAGATACGGGCGGGTTAAACCCCGTCCAGCGTCTGGTCCATGGCGCGGGAAGGTTCGGCGCAACCCGCCTGCCCCACCACCTTGGCCGGCACCCCCGCCACGGTGGAGCCCGAGGGCACCGCCTTCAGCACCACCGAGCCGGCGGCGATGCGGGCGCAGCAGCCGACCTCGATATTGCCCAGCACCTTGGCACCGGCGCCGATCAGCACGCCCCGGCGGATCTTGGGATGGCGGTCGCCACCGTCCTTGCCGGTGCCGCCCAGTGTCACGCCCTGCAACAGGGAGACGTCATCCTCGATGACCGCCGTCTCGCCCACCACCAGCCCTGTGGCGTGGTCCAGGAAGATGCCGCGGCCGATGCGCACCGCCGGGTGGATATCGGTCTGGAACACCACGGAAGAGCGGGATTGCAGCCAGAGCGCGAAGTCGTGCCGCCCCTCGCTCCACAGGTGATGGGCCAGCCGGTGCGCCACCAGGGCATGGAAACCCTTGTAGTACAGCAGGGGCTCCAGCGCCCGCCGGGTGGCCGGGTCGCGGTCCACCACGGCCATGATGTCGGCGCGCACGGCCAGGGAATAATCCGGCCGCTCGGCCAGCACGCGCTCCAGGCTGCGGCGCAGCAGGGTCGCGGGCAGGTCGGAATGGTCCATGCGGTCGGCGACGCGGCTGGCCAGGGCGCTTTCCAGCGTCTCGTGCTGCAGCAGGGCGGCATGGAGGAAGCCGGCGAGTTCCGGCTCGCGCCGCGCCGCCTCTTCCGCCTCGCGGCGGATGCGGGACCAAACCGGGTCGATGCCGCTCATGGTGGTGGGCAGGTCGGCCTGAGAGGCGGTGGGGGCATGCTGAGTCAATGCGGCTGCTCCAAGGGCCGGGGCGCCCTGCCGGGACAGGCCGGGCATGACGCGTAACACGCTGGCCCGGCGGGAATCAGGCACGTCACGCGCCATCGGCGCTGCATAGCACGGCACGAGCGGCGGCCACACGGTTTCACCGTAACGGCCGTGTGCGTCAGGCGTTACTTGGCCACAGGGAGCTCGGACGAAAAGGCCCAGGACGCCCATGCTGGCTGCCCGACGCAATTTGTTGCGCGACCGCGAGCCTGATGGCCACGGTCGCGTCACCTTCATCGAGTTGTTCTTCGACCTGGTCTTCGTCTTCGCCGTCACCCAGCTCTCGCACGCGCTGCTGGCGAATCCTGGCCCGGTGGGCGCGGCGCAGACCTTGCTGCTGTTCATCGCCATCTGGTGGGTCTGGATCTTCACCTCCTGGACGACGAACTGGCTGGACCCGGAGCATACGCCGGTGCGCGCCATGCTGCTGGCGCTGATGCTGGGCGGGTTGCTGCTCTCCGCCTCGGTCCCGCAGGCCTTCCAGGGGCGCGGGCTGGCCTTCGCCGGCGCCTATGTCGCGATCCAGCTCAGCCGCTCGCTGTTCATGCTGTGGGCGCTGGCCCGCCAGGACCATGCCAACCTGCGGAACTTCCAGCGCATCACCCTCTGGCTCAGCGCGTCAGCCGTGCTGTGGCTCGGCGGCGGGCTGCTCGACGGCTGGTGGCGGCCAGCCCTCTGGTTCGCGGCCCTGGCGGCCGAGACCGCCGGGCCGCTGCTCGGCTTCCGCACGCCGGGCCTCGGCCGCTCGACCACGGCGGACTGGGATGTCGATGGCGGGCATATGGCGGAGCGCTGCGCGCTGTTCATCATCATCGCGCTGGGCGAATCGATCCTGGCCACGGGCGCCACCTTCGCCGCGCTGGAATGGAACAGCGGGACCATCGCGGCCTTCCTGATCGCCTTCGTCGCCAGCCTGGCCATGTGGTGGATTTATTTCGACACCGGGGCGAAGCGCGGCAGCCATGCCTTCAGCCAGTCGGACAACCCAGGACGCATGGCGCGGCTGGCCTATACCTATATCCACCCGCTGATGATCGCCGGCATCATCGTGGCGGCGGTGGGGGACGAGATGGTGCTGGCCCACCCCGAGGCCGAACCATCCCTCACCACGACCGTGATGCTGCTGGCGGCGCCGGCGCTCTACCTGCTCGGCAACCTGTTGTTCAAACGGACGACCGCCGGCCATATCCCGTTCTCGCACATGGCCGGGCTGGGGCTGCTGGCGGTACTGGCGGTCGCCACGCCGCGCATGCCGCCCTTGCCGCTCAGCGCGACAGCGACGCTGACACTGGTGGTGGTCGCGGCATGGGAGACCCTGGCCCTGCGCCGTGGCCGGCCCGCCCCTCGCGATCCCTGAAACGGCGGCCCCAGGGCTGGACCGGCAAAGGGGGTTGTGGCATGGATGCCACCGGATATGGGCCTGGCCTATGATCCCCGCGGGCGTGGTGGAACTGGTAGACGCGCCGGACTCAAAATCCGGTTCCGAAAGGAGTGTCGGTTCGATTCCGACCGCCCGCACCACCTTTTTTTTTCAAGACGCTCGCACTCCCCTGCCCTTCCCAGGACACCTGCCCTTTGCTCAGCGCCTATCTGTCGCTGCTGGCAGCGATCGCACTTGAAGTCGCGGGGACTTCCGCCCTCCAGGCCTCGCGGCAATTCACCCGGCCCTGGCCGACGGCGCTGATGGTGCTGTGCTTCGTGGCCGCCTTCTACTGCCTCTCGCTGGCGCTGCGCGGCATGCCGGTGGCCATCGCCTACGCGATCTGGAGCGGCCTTGGCATCGTGCTGATCTCGCTGGTCGGGCTGGTGGCGTTCGGCCAGAAGCTGGACCTGCCGGCCATGGTCGGCATCGGCTTCATCCTGGCCGGCGTGGTGATCGTGAATGTGTTCTCGGAAACCGCCAAGCACTGAACGGGGGGCCGAAGCCCCCCTTCCCGTCAGTTCCTGCCCATATGGATCGGCGGCACCAGGTCCTCCGGCAGCGGGCAGACATAGGGGTTGATGGCGGTGCGCGCCGCCAGGTCCGCCTGCGCGGCCTCGATCAGCTTCGGATCGCGCAGCGCATCCACGGCGACGCCGGCCATCGCCTTGGCCACGTGCAGCATGCCCTTATGCGCCAGCGGCGACTTGCCCTGCGCCGTCAACTGCCAGGAATGCCCCGGCGTGCCAATGGCATAGGTCGCGCCGCGCGCCTGCACCGTAGGCACCACCCAGGAGACATCGCCCACATCGGTCGAGCCCACCATCGGTGCGCCCTTGGCCTCCAGCGGGATGATCTCGTCCGCCAGGGGCACGCCGCGCCGCACCGGCACGCCCATGCGCTTGAAGGCGGAGGCGATGTCCTCGTCCGAGAGTGTCTTCTGGATCTCGGCGGCGAAGGCGCGGTCGGCATCGTCGAAGGGCGGCGGGCCCAGGCGGTCCAGGTTGTTCTGCATCGCGCGCTCCAGCGGGCTGTTGCCCAGCAGGTTGGACACGGCGGAGACGACCTTGGTGGTCACCGTGGTCTCGGTCATCAGCGCCGCGCCATCGGCGATCTTGCGCACGCGCAGCGCCAGCGCCTGCATGCCGGGCAGGTCGGTGGCGCGGATCAGGTAGCGCACCGTGGCTTTGCCCTGCACCACGTTGGGCGCGATGCCGCCGGCATCGAGATAGGCGTAGTGCACCCGCGCGTCGCTCGGCATGTGCTCGCGCATGTAGTTGACGCCGACATTCATCAGCTCCACCGCGTCCAGCGCGGAGCGGCCGAGATGTGGCGCGGCGGCGGCGTGGCTGGAACGGCCGGTGAAGGTGAAGTCGATGCGGGTATTGGCCAGCGAATTGGCCTCGTTCACCGCCGCGAAGGGCGCCGGGTGCCAGGAGATGGCGATATCCACATCCTTGAAGGCGCCTGCCCGCACCATGAAGGCCTTGGCGGCGCCGCCTTCCTCGGCCGGGCAGCCGTAATAGCGCACGCGTCCCTTCAGCCCGTTGGCGGCCAGGTAGTCCTTCACCGCCGTCGCGGCCAGCATGGCGGCCGACCCCAGCAGGTTATGGCCGCAGCCATGGCCATGGCCGGCGCCGGGAATCGGCCGGTGCTCGGCCACGCCCGCTTCCTGGCTGAGGCCGGGCAGCGCGTCGTATTCGCCGAGGATGGCGATCACCGGGCCTTCCTCGCCCGCCTCGCCCGTGATGGCGGTAGGGATGCCGGCGACATTCTCGGTGATGCGGAAGCCGTGGGCCTCCAGCGCCTTCTTGTGCTCGGCGACGGAGCGGTGCTCGTCATAAGCGAGTTCAGGCATGCCCCAAACGGTATCGCTCAGCTCGATGAACGCATCCTTATGGCTCTCGACCAAGGTCCAGATCTGTTCGGCATTCCGCATGGCGCATGTCTCCGGGGCAGTGATGAACCGCCAGGGTGCGTCCGCGGGCGCCGCTTGTCGAGGCAGGCCGGGCGTTGTTCACAAGGCTTTAAGGTTTGTCCCACATAATGAGAGCACGGAGGGCGCCATGAGCGCCGTGACCCGTTTTTGAGGGAATTCCTAAATGATCGTGACCGCTGCTACGCCCGGCGGCCTGATGAGCGCCTGTCTCAGCGCCATCCAGGCCTTCAACCGCGCGGCGACGCAACAGGCCGGGCCGGCTGCCGGCACCGCCATGCCCGCCCTGGGCCCGCCCGGCGGCGCGACCCACCTGCCCGGCTTCACCAGCAGCGCCGGGCCTGCCGACGAAGGGGCGGTGTCCCGGCTGGCCGTGACCCAGGCGCAGCGGGCCTATGAAACCACCACGGCCGGGACGCGCCTGCTGCCCGCGCCCTGACGGATCGCGGCTGTCAGGCGGCGGTGGCGCGGCTGGCCGAAAGCGCCTCCAGCCGCGCCACGCCCGTGGCATCGGCCAGCACCGCGGCCAGTTCGGCCCGGTTCAGGCCCGCCAGGGCCTCGCGCAGGTCACGCGCCTCGTCCAGCTTGGCGAGCCCGACCAGGAGCGTGGGGTCGAAGGGGTCCTGCCGCGGGCGGCGGGGGCTGGGCAGCATACGACGGTGCGCGTCCAGCAGCGGCGCTTCGCTGAACAGTCCGTCCGGCCCGGGCAGCGGCGGCGCGGCCGCGCGGTCCTGCCGGAAGGCCACGGCCTGGGTCAGCACCCGGGGCGTGTCGGTTTCCTCCGGCACCAGCAGCAGGCCGAGGCGCTTCAGGCCCAGGCCCAGATCCTTCCGCGCCGTCAGCCAGGCGAGCGGGATGGCCAGCGCCAGCCCCAGCACCACCGGCGACATCCACAGCGCCAGGTAGGGCGAGACCAGCCAGGCGATGCCGCCGAAGACCAACCCGAAGACCGTATGCCGCCAATAGAGTTTGACGATCTGCCCGAAGGGCATGCTGCCATCGTCGCGCCGCTGCGCTGACCAGCCGGAATCGCGCCCCATCAGGATGGACATGACGTCGGAGGACTGGGTCAGCATCGTCACCGGTGCCAGCAGGCCGGCGAGCACCGTCTCGATCAGTATGGAGACCAGGGTGCGGAAGGCGCCGCCGCAACCGACGCGGTCACGGCGGTGGAACAGCAGGGCGATCCAGGCCATCAGCTTGGGCGCCAGCAGCAGCGCCATCGTGCCGATGAACAGCCACATGGCGCGCACCGGGTCGACGGTCGGCCATTCCGGAAACAGCGTGGGCCCGGCGGGGAAGTATTCCGGCCGGATGAACCGCGCCTGGAGCGAGAGCAGGATGCCGGTGCCCAGGAAGAACAGCCAGATCGGCGCCGTGATGTAGCTGCCTATCCCCGTCATCAGGTGCAGCCGGCTGACCCAGTGCAGGCCGCGCGCCGGCAACACCGCCATGTGCTGCAGGTTGCCCTGGCACCAGCGGCGGTCGCGCACCGCGAGGTCCATCAGCGAGGGCGGGCTTTCCTCGTAGCTGCCGCGCAGCCAGGGCACCATGTGGATGGCCCAGCCGGCCCGGCGCATCAGGGCGGCTTCGATGAAATCGTGGCTCATGATATGGCCGCCCCAGGGCTTGCGGCCCTGCAGTTCCGGCAACCCCGCCGCCGAGGCGAAAGCCGCGGTGCGAATGATGGCGTTGTGGCCCCAGTAATTGCCCTCGGCGCCGTGCCACCAGGCGATGCCCTCGGCGATCAGCGGGCCATAGACCCGCCCGGCGAATTGCTGCATGCGGGCAAACAGCGTGCTGCCGCCGGTAATGATCGGCAGCGTCTGGATCAGGCCGACATCCTCGTGCCGTTCCATCGCGTCGGCCAGGCGCAGGATGGTGTCGGCTTCCATCACGCTGTCGGCATCCAGGATCAGCATCTGCGGATAGGCACCACCGAAGCGCCGCACCCATTCCGAGATATTGCCTGCCTTGCGCTCGGTATTCTTCGGGCGGCGCCGGTAGAAGATATGCGTGTCGTCGCCGGTGCGCCGGCGCAGGTCCAGGAAGGCCGCTTCCTCCGCGATCCAGGCGGCGGGGTCGGTGCTGTCGCTCAGGATGAAAATATCGAAGCGGTCCACCGCGCCCGCCGCCACCAGCGAGGCATGGATGGATTGCAACCCCGCCATGACGCGCGAGGGGTCCTCATTATAGGTGGGCATCAGCAGCGCGGTGCGGGTGCCGGGCAAGGGGGGCGGGCCATCGGGCGCGATGCCCAGGCGCCGGTCGGGCCCCGCGATCAGCCGAAAGAAGCCGCAGAGCGCGCTGACGAAGGACAGCGCGATCCAGGCGAACAGCACCACGAACAGCACCAGCACCAGGGCTTCCAGCACGGTCGGGCGGCCGGAATTCAGCACCAGCGACATCTCGAGCGCCGCGAACAGCGTCAGCCCGACGGCACCGCCGATGACAAGCAGCCGCCGCAGCCCGGGGGCCACCGGCCGGCTGGGCAGGCCACCCGCCCGCCGCTGCGGCCGCCCGCGCAGGGATTGTACCGGCATGTCCAGCGGCGCTTCCGCGGGCAGGGCATGCCAGCCGTCGGCGCGGTTCAGACTGTCCATCGGTACAGCCAGGTTTCCGCGACGGGCTGGCCGCCATTGCGCAGCTCGGCGCGCAGTTCGGCTTGCCGGGCGTCACCGGGCGCCAGTTCGAACGCCACGCGCCAGCCACCGCTTTCCGGGTTGCGGTAGGCCACCGGGTTGCGGATCTCGCCCTGGCTGGCAGTGACGTTCAGTTCAGGCTTCGCATCCGCCGGCAGGTCCTTCAGCCCGCCCCCGAGGGCATCGAGCACGAAGTAGCGCGTGCCCGGCTGCGTGCCGGCGCCGGAGCGGACCGCGGTGATGCGCGCGAGCGCGAGGTCCACCGGCGCCTCGTTGCACCAGTGCATGCGGAAGGTATAGCGGTACTCGCCCTTGGCCTTCAGCGGGTCCTTCGGCCGCCAGAAAGCGACGATGTTGTCGTGGATCTCGCCCGTGGTCGGGATCTCGACCAGATGCACCGCGCCCTGGCCCCAATCGCCAATCGGCTCGATCCACAGGCTGGGGCGCTTTTCATAACGCGCCTCCAGGTCCTCGTACCCCGCGAAGTCGCGGCGGCGCTGCATCAGCCCGAAGCCGCGCGGGTTGACATCGCCGAAGACCGAGATCTGCAGGTCGCGCGGGTTGTTCAGCGGCCGCCAGATGCGCTCGCCCCGGCCGGTCAGGATCAGCAGCCCGTCGCTGTCATGCACGGCGGGGCGCCAGTCGTCGCGGGAAGCGTTGTTCAGCGGCGAGAACCAGAACATGCTGGTCAGCGGCGCCACGCCCACGGTGGTGATGTCGGTGCGTGGAAACACCGCCGATTCCACGTCGAACACCGTGGTCGGGCCGGGGCGGATGGCGAAGCGGAAGGCCGCGGCGCAGGACGGGCTGTCGAGCAGCGCGTGCACCGTGATGGCGTTCACGCCCTCGCGCGGCTTTTCCACCCAGAAGCTACGGAAGAGCGGGAATTCCTCGCCTTTCGGGTCAGCCGTGTTGAGCGAGAGGCCGCGTGCCGAGAGCCCGTAGATATGCCCCTTGCCGATGGCGCGGAAATAGCTGGCGCCGAGGAAGGCGCAGATCTCGTCGTAATAGTCCGGGCGGTTGATCGGCCCATGCAGGCGGAAGCCGGCGAAGCCGAGATCCTCGTTGGCCGGGCGGGGCACGCTCTGGAAGCTGAACAGGTCGGGGCTGTAGCGGATGGGGCGCGCCATGCCGTCGGCGACCTCGAACATCTCGACGCGCGGCTTGTAGAGGAAGCCGCGATGGAAGAGCTGCATCTGGAAGGGCAGCGCCTCGGGGCGCCACAGGGCCTGGTCGGGGCGGAAGCGGATGTCGCGATACTGGTCGTAGGTCAGGTCGCTGATCGGGCCGGGCAGGTTCTCGGCCGGAGCCTTGTAGGGCGCGGCGGCCAGGGCACGCGCGGCTTCCCGCACCGTGGCGGCATCGAAGGGCGTCTCGCCAGGGCCCGCCGCATGAGCTTCAGACAGGTGGGCTGTCTCCTCCGCCATAAAGACGGTCGACATAGACAGGGCTGCCAACAAGGCATCGCGGCGGTTCACGGTAAAGCATCCCCTCTCTCAGGCTGCCAGCCAACACGTCAGACAGGGCAGAGTTGCGGCCGAAGCCCGCCCGGAATAAGGCAGGCCGTAAAAGTAACGCTCAAGCTGGATGGAAGTTGCCGTCGTCACCCAGCATGGTGAGCAGGCCGGTACGGATATCGAAGCTGCCGCCATGCAGGCCGAGGCGGCCTTCCGCCACGCGTTCCGCCACCCAGGGGAAGGTGCGCAGGTTGCGCAGCGACAGCTTCACCGTCTCCTCCTCGCAGGCCTTCTGGGGGTCCACGGGGTCGCAGGCCAGGGCGCGGGTGCGGGCCTCGGTCGCGATATGCATCCAGGGCACGACGAAGTCATTCGCGCTGGGGAAGCCGTGCAGCAGCGCGTGCACGCCGCCGCACATGGCGTGGCCCAGCACGATGATGCGCGGCACCTGCAACACCCGCACCGCGAATTCCAGCGCGGCCGAGGTGCCATGATGCGCCCCGTCCGGCCCATAAGCCGGCACGAGATTGGCGACATTGCGGATGGTGAACAATTCGCCCGGCGCGGCGCCGAAGACCATTGCGGGGTCCACCCGGCTGTCGGAACAGCAGATGACGAGGGCGCGCGGTTGCTGCCCGTCGCGCGCGAGGGTCTCGAACAGCTTGCGCCGCTCGGGCCAGACCGTCGCGCGGAACTGGCGGTAGCCGGCGAAGAAGAGGTCGAGCCCGGGATCGTTCTGTTCCACAGCCTTATCCTCCGGACAGTGATGCGAAGCGGGGTCTAGAGCAGTGGCGGTTGGCTGAAAAGGGCGCCGCGCCGGGGGCCGATGCGCGCTGGGGGCTTGCCCGGCACCGCGCGGCCCTGGTGGCCCTTCCGCCCGCGCGGCATCGCCGGGGCGCGGCACTCAATCCGTGGCCAGGACATCGGAGACCTGCGGCAGATCGAGCGCCCGTGGCAGGTGCTGCGCCATCAGGGCCTTCAGCGCCGTGGCCTCGCGCCGCAGGGCCTGCACCTGCGCCCGGCGGGTGGGGTCGGCCAGCGCTTCCTCGATTGGCAGCGGCAGCGCGGCGGCGGCGGCCGCTGCCTGCTCGAAGGCCCCGGTCAGCAGCGCGGCCACTTCCCCCTGCCCGTCCTTCTCCAGCGCCGGGCCGAAGCCCGCGCGGAACATCTGCCGCGCCGCCACGATATCGGCGGCAACGCAGGGCCCCGACAGCCTGGCGCGCCAGGCTTCCAGCAACTGCACCTGGCCGGTGTCGGCAGCGAGGCCCAGCTTGCGGTCGCTCACCGCCCGCACCGCCGCGTGCATCGCCTTGAACAGCTCCAGCGTCGCCTCCTTCGGCGAAGCGTAAGGCATGCGGGGGTCGATCATGACGGCGGCATAGGGGTTCTCGCCGCTGGTCCAGCCTTCCAGCATGTCGCGCCCGATGGCCGCGAGCGTCGCGCCGATGGCGCCCAGCAGCGCGGCGCGATAGGCGGCCTCGGCATCGGCGGTGGCCAGCTTTTGCGCGGCATCCCCGTCGAAGAGCAGCCGCTCGGCCGCCGGCAGACCCAGGGCCGTGACATTGGAGATCGCGTTGGGCCGCACCTCCAGCAGCGCCGCATCCCGCCTGCCGATGGCATCGGCCAGGTCGCCATCAATGGCGCCGCGCGGGTCGGGCCAGAACTGGATGCGCTGATGGCGGCTGAACAGGTCCGCCGGGCCGAAGCGCAAGTGCTGGATGCCCTGCCAGGCCAACATCGTATCGGCCCAGCCCCGACGGGCGGCCTCCAGCGGGGCGGGTTCGGCCGGCGCCTTGGCCAGCGCCGCCAGCGTGCCGGCGAAGGCCGCCGTGGTGCCGGCGAACAGGCGGTAGCCCGGCAGCACCACGCCTTCCACCACCGCCTTGTTCAACGCGCGGAACCCCGCCTCGTCCGGCACCGCGAGAGCCGCATGCGCCACCAGCAGGGCGGGGGCGGCGAACAGCAGGGAACGGCGTTGCATCCAGAGGGACTCCAGGAAGGCGGGCAGCGCCCGCGCGCCCGGCGGAAAGCGGGTCGCCCGGCCGCGGGCGGGGTGCCGCCCCCACCATGCCACAGGATGGCCCGCAACGCCGAGAAGGTGCGACCCATATGCAACAATTCCGCACACCTCCGGACGGCGCGCATCGTCCGGCTCCGGCGCCGCACGCCGCGCCGGGAGCCGGGCGGATGGCGGGCAAGGCCCTCACCCAACTGGGCGGCGGCCGGAACCCTTTCAGATCAGGGGTTGGTGCAAGCTGAAGCGGGGGTTATTGCAATCGCCTCGCATTAGCATAAACAGCCTGCCGGGCGTGACTTTCGTGCCGCAGGGGCGTGGATCCGCTGCTGCGGTGGATTGACGCTCGGTAACAATGCAATTCATAATGAAAATCATTCTTAATTAGGCGGAGCGCTTCCATGAGCAGGCGGCAAGGTCGGGCGACCACGGTGTCACAGGCAGCGATAATGGCGGGCGTCGCGATGGCGTGGCCGGGTGGTGCCTCGGCACAGGGAACGGCCCCGGTGACGGATGGCACCGTCCTCCTTCCCACCATCGACGTGCAGGGCATGGCGCCCGCCAACACGCTGCGCCGCGCGGCGCCGGTCAACCGGCTTCCCGGCACGGTGCAGGACACGCCGCAGACCATCAACGTGATCCCGCGCGAAGTGCTCGAGCAGCAGAACGTCACCACGCTGGAAGACGCGCTGCGCAACGTGCCCGGCATCACGCTGACCACCGGTGAAGGCAATGGCGGCGTCAGCGGCGACCAGTTCCGCATTCGCGGCTTCAGCGCCCAGAACGACGTCTACATCGATGGACTGCGCGATTTCGGCGCCTACCAGCGCGACGCCTTCACCTATGAGGATGTCTCGGTCCTGAAGGGCCCCTCGGGCTACGCGCTGGGCACCGGGTCGGTCGGCGGCGGCATCGCCGTCAATTCCCGCCTGCCGCATCTCGGCAACAGCTATGGCGGCGTCGTTACCGGCGGCATGGGGCCGCTGGCCCGCGCCACGGCCGATTTCAACGTGCAGGTCGGCGAGACCACCGCGCTGCGCCTGAACCTGCTGGGCCAGGCCAACCGCGCCGTGGACCGTGACACGTCCACTGGCCAGCGCTGGGGCATCGCGCCCTCCATCGCCTTCGGCCTGGGCACGGACACGACCTTCTCGCTCGAATACCTGCATTACGAATATGACCAGCCGAGCGATGCGGGCGTGCCCATCATCACCCGCACCGGCCGCTATGGCGTCCCGGCGACCGAACTCGGCGTTCCGCGCAGCACCTGGTACGGCACAGGCAACGACCACGACAAGGTCACGGTGGACCGTGTCACGGCCCGCCTCTCGCACAACCTGAACAACTGGCTGACCCTGTCCAACGACACGCGTGTCGGCTTCTACGACCGTGACTTCGCCTTCTCGCCCGTCGCCTGCTCCGCTGCCTGCTCCGGCGGCCTGCTGGCAGGCGGCAACCCGAATGTCAGCTTCGGCGGCGGCGTCAGCCCCTATACCCAGACCAACTGGTCCATCCAGAACGTCTCCACCGCCACCGCGAAGTTCACCACCGGCCCGCTGCGCCATGAGCTGACCGGCGGCTTCGACATCTGGCACGAGGATTTCGAGCGGCGCGGCTATTCCTACACCTCCACCCGCCCCGACATCTCGCTCCGTGGCGGCGGCGGCACCGGTATCGTGCAGAGTGTCAGCGGCAACGCGACCAACTTCCGCGACACGGAAACGACGGGCTATGGCCTGTTCCTGAGCGAGCGCCTGTGGCTGCTGCCCGAGCTTTCGGTTATCGGCGGCCTGCGCTGGAGCCGCTACGACATCGACTACGCCGCCGGCACCCCGGGCGACGCGGCCAACACCAACATCCATGCCAAGACCAACGTGGTGGACCCACGCGTGGCCGTGGTGTTCGAACCGACGCCGGCGCAGACCTACTACGCCAGCTACTCCACCTCCTCGACCCCACCGGGCTCCTACTTCACGACCTTCCCGGCGGCGGTGGGCCAGTACAACAGCAACTTTGACCCTGAGAAGAACACCATTTACGAGTTGGGCGCCAAGGTCAGCCTGCTGGACAATGACCGCCTGGGCATTTTCGGCGCGCTGTACCGCATCGACAAGGACAACTCCCTGCAGGCCGACCCGGCCACGGGCGACGCGACCCAGACGAGCGACAAGCAGCGCAACCAGGGCGTGGAAGTGGGCATCACCGGCCAGGTGACGCCGGAATGGAACATCATCGCCAACTACACCTACATGGACAGCGAGACGACCGAATCGCTGACGCCGGAAAACCGCGGCAAGCGCGTGCAGTATGTGCCGGAGCACGCGGCATCGTTCTGGACGACTTATGAGATCAACCGCGCCAGCCCGCTGAACCTGACGGTGGGCGGTGGCGTGACGTGGCGCAGCAAGGTGTTCCTGGATGCGGCCAATACCGCCCAGGCGCCGTCCAACTTCGCGCTGGACGCCATGGTCTCCCACCGGATCAATGACAACCTTCGCCTTCAGGTCAACGGCTACAACCTGACGGACGAGGTGAATTACTCCGCCCTGTTCAGCAACCGCGCGCTGCCGACCGCTGGCCGCACCGTGCTGGTCTCGCTCGCCGCCGAGTTCTGAGTGGCTTGGCGCGGTGCGCCGGGCCGCCTGCCGCCGCGCCCACGGCGCGGCGGTGTCCCGTTCCACGGGCAGGGTCGCTCGCGCGGCCCTTTTCCTGTTTCCCCCAGCCGAGGCAGCCCGCCCATGCTTGTCCGCATCCCTCAGCTACTGACCGCGGCCGAGGTCGCCCATTGCCGCCGGGTGCTGGAGGCCGCCGCCTGGATCGACGGCCGCGCCACCGCCGGCGAACAGGCCAGCAAGGCCAAGCTGAACCTACAGGTGCCGGAGAATGCCCCCCAGGCGCGCGAACTGGGCGATATCGTGCTGCGGGCGCTGGGCCGTAACCCGGCCTTCACCTCGGCCGTGCTGCCGCTGCGGGTCTATCCGCCGATGTTCAACCGCTACGACACCGGCATGACCTTCCGCGCCCATGTCGACAACGCCATCCGCCACGTGCCGGGCGGCGGGCGCCTGCGCACCGATGTTTCCTCCACCCTCTTCCTCACCCCGCCTGAGGATTACGATGGCGGCGAGCTGGTGATCGAGGATACCTACGGCACCCAGAGCGTGAAGCTGAACGCGGGCGACCTGGTGCTCTACCCCGCCACCAGCCTGCACAGCGTCACCCCGGTCACGCGAGGCAGCCGCTGGGCCAGTTTCTTCTGGACCCAGTCAATGGTGAAGGATGACGGCCAGCGCCGCCTGCTGCACGAGCTGGATACCGGCATCAGGCGCGCCAGGGCCGACCTGCCGGACGACCATGCCGGAGTGCTCTCGCTCACCGCCGCCTACCACAACCTGTTACGGCAATGGGTCGAGATGTAGGAACGCACGAATAACAATAAGAGTTTGATTATTCCGTTAAATGCCATGAAAATTTCCGGGTGGACCCGCGCTGCTCAAGGTCTCTAAACTCACCGGCTGAAGATTATAAGTTCGGAGACATGACGGATCTTTCCCCGGTTGGGCGCCGCCCCGTGGCACGCCGCGCGTTTCTCGGCACCGCCGCCGCATCGGCCTTCTGGCCGGCCGGGGCCGGCGCGGCGCCGCCCGCGGCCATCAACGGCGTCCTGATCGGCAAGGATGGCTGGCTTTTCGCGGATTGGGACGCGCTGCGGGGCGCCGACCTCAAGATGATCAGCCGCGTCACCGCGCTGATGAACGAGACCATCGGCATCCTGAAGTCGAAGGGCATCGCGACCGCCGTCTCCCTGCTGCCCTCCCGCTCGCGCCTCTTTGGCGACCATCTGCCGGATGGCGTCACGCCGAAGCCCGAGGCCGCGCGCCGCTACGCCCAGGCGTTGCAGGAGCTGCGCGCACCGGGCACGCTGGTGCCTGACCTGACGGTGCCAATCCTGGCAGCGCGCCGCGCCCGGCCGCAGGACCCGTTGTTCTTCAAGGCCGACACCCACTGGATGCCGGCGGGGGCCGAGGTCGCCGCCCTGGAATTCGCCAGGCAGGTCCACGAGAAGGTTCCGCTGCCGCCCTCCTCCCTCCCCGGCACCCAGTTCGGCACGCCGGTGGAGATGGAGCACGTGAACGACCTCGCCCGGTTGCTGCCGGCGGCGCAGCGCGAGCAGTTCCCGGTGCAGACCTATATGATGCGCCCGGTGCAGGGCGGCGCCGGCGAGGATGCGCTGATCGACGATGTCGCGGCCGACGTGGCATTGCTCGGCAACAGCTACATGCAGCCGCGCTACGGTTTCTCCTCCATCCTGTCGAACCAGTTGATGCGGCCGGTCTCGCTGATGTGGGACGTCAACCAGGTCGGGCCCTACCGCATGATGCTGCGCTACCTGGCCAGCGACATGTTCCGCCAGCAGCGGCCTAGGCTGATCGTCTGGAACATCCATGAGCTGGACCTGGAATATCAGCCCGACCGCCAGGATATCTGGGGCCAGAACGCGGTACCGCCCAGGACCTTCCTGAGCGAAGTCCGCCGGATGGTGGGCGCGTGAACGCGTTGCGGTACGGGGCCGGGTTGCTGCTGGCCGGCCTGCTGGCCGGTGGCGTGCCGGCGGCCAGGGCGCAGGAATCGCTGTACGGCGCCCAGGCGCCGCGCGATTCCGCCTATCTCCGCTTCGCCAATACCCTGCCCGCCGACGTCACCGTGCGGGTGGATGCGCAGGCATCACGGACCCTCGGCACCCAGCCGGCGCAGCGCATCGGCGCCTATACGGTGATCGAGGCGGTGGAAGGGCGCGAGGTGGTTGTCACGGCGGAGGCCGGCGGCCGGACCACCCGGGCGGTCCTGAAGCTGCGGAGCGGCAGCTACGTTACCGCGCTACTGCAACAGGGTGGGGATGGCGCCGTGGCCCTGCGCAGTTGGACCGACAATACCGAGTACAACCAGTTGCGGGCGCGCCTGTCCTTCTACAACGCGATGCCATCCTGCCCCAGGGCATCGCTGGCCATCGCCTCCAACGGCTCGGTGGTGTTTCCGGACGTGCCCATGGGGGCCGCTTCCGTGCGCGGCGTGAACCCGGTGAGCACCCAGTTGCAGGCCACCTGCGCCGGGCAGCCCGCCGTCCCGGTCGCGCTGGAGGGGCTGGAGGCCGGCGCCATGTACAGCATCTGGCTGATGCCGGACGCCAAAAGCGCGCCCGCCGCCTTTCTGACGCGGGATGTCGTCACGCCCTGGCGCCG
>JAQGHX010000158.1 GCA_028288745.1 Roseomonas sp.
GCCAGCACGACCCGCACGCCCGTCGCACCGCGTGCCACGGCACCAGAGCGCGCGGCGCCCGCCCTGCAGCCGCCGGGCCTGCTGCCGCCCGGCCTGCGCACCCCGCCCGGCAGCCTGCCGCCACCCGTGCCGCTGCGGCTGACCTCGCTCCCGTCCCAGGTCACGGCCAACCTGGCGCGCGAGACGGGCACGAGCCTTGCGGCTCGATAACCTCATGCGGCAGGCCCCTTCCCTCCACCCGCTGCCGGCCATGGTCGCGCCCGATATCCTGGGCCTGACGGCGGACAGCCGTGCGGTGCGGCCGGGCTACCTCTTCGCGGCCCTGCCGGGCGCGCGGTCCGACGGCCGTGCCTTCATCGCGGATGCGGTGGCGCGCGGCGCCGGGGCCGTGCTGGCGCCGGAGGGCACCGACTGGCCAGCCGGCGTGCCGCCCCGCCCCCTGCTGACCGCGGCCGACGCCCGCCGCGCCCTGGCGCAGCTCGCCGCTGGCTTCTACGGCGCGCAGCCCGCCACCATCGCCGCCGTCACCGGTACCAACGGCAAGACCAGCACGGTCGATTTCCTGCGCCAGATCTGGGCGCTGGCCGGCAAGCGGGCGGCCTCCCTCGGCACGCTGGGGCTGCGGGCGCCGGATTTCCCCGAGACGCCCTCCCTCACCACGCCGGACCCGGTGGCGCTGCACCAGACAATGGCGGAACTGGCGCGCGGGCGCGTGACCCATGCGGCGCTGGAAGCCTCCTCGCACGGGCTGGAGCAGCGGCGGCTGGACGGGCTGCGCATCGCCGCCGCCGGCTTCAGCAACCTGACGCGCGACCACCTGGATTATCATGGCGACATGGCCGGTTATGCCGGCGCCAAGCTGCGGCTGTTCGACACGCTGCTGGAACCCGGTGCCGCCGCCATCGCCAGCGCCGACATGGATGCCGGCGTGCTGGAGCGGCTGCGCGGCATCGCCGCCGCGCGCGGCCTGCGGCTGCATACGGTGGGCGAGGCCGGCGACGCCATCCGCCTGCTGCGCCAGGAAGCCCGGCCGGACGGGCAGTCGCTGGTGCTGGACGCCTTCGGGCGCCGCGCCGAGATCACGCTCGGTCTGCCCGGCCGCTTCCAGGCGGATAACGTGATGCTCGCGGCCGCCATGGCCGTGGCCACCGGGCTGCCGGTGGACCAGGTGCTGGCGCTGCTGCCGCGGCTGGCGGGCGTGCGCGGCCGGATGGAACTGGCGGCGCGGCTGCCCAACGGCGCCGCGATCTATGTCGATTACGCCCATACCCCGGATGCGCTGGAGCGGCTGCTGCGCGCGCTGCGCCCCCATGCCACGGGCGCGCTGCACGTGGTGTTCGGTGCCGGCGGCGACCGCGACCCGGGCAAGCGGCCGCTGATGGGCGAGGTCGCCTCCCGCCTCGCCGACCACGCCATCGTCACCGACGACAATCCCCGCACCGAGGACCCCGCCACCATCCGCGCCGCCGTGCGCGCCGGCATGAGCCGGGGCACCGAAATCGGCGACCGTGCCGAGGCCATCGCCCGCGCCGTCGCGGCGCTGGGCCCGGGCGATGTGCTGGCGGTGGCCGGCAAGGGGCATGAGAGCGGCCAGACCATCGGGACCGAGACCCTGCCCTTCGACGATGCCGGGATGGTTCGCCGCGCCGCTGGCATCGCGGCATGAACCCGCTCTGGACCGCTGGTGAACTGCGGGCCGCCACCGGCGGCACGCTGGACGGCGATGTTCTGGTGGGCGGCGTCGCGATCGACAGCCGCGCCGTGGGGCCGGGCGACCTGTTCGTGGCGCTGCGCGACGCCCGCGACGGGCATGATTTCGTCCCCTCCGCCCTCGCCCAGGGCGCGGCGGCGGCGATGGTGGATCGCGACGTGGCTGGCGGGCCGCTGCTGCGGGTGGCCGATACGCTGGCGGGCCTCGCCGCGCTGGGTGCCGCCGGGCGGGCCCGCAGCACGGCGCGCATCGTCGCGGTCACGGGCAGCGTCGGCAAGACCACCACCAAGGACATGCTGCGCCACGGCCTCGCGCATTTTGGCGAGACCCATGCCGCCGTCGCCAGCTACAATAACCACTGGGGCCTGCCGCTGACGCTGGCCCGGATGCCGCGCGGCACCGCCTTCGGCGTGCTGGAGATCGGCATGAACCACCGCGGCGAGATCGCGCCCCTGGCCCGGCTGGCCCGGCCGCATGTGGCGCTGATCACCCAGGTCGGCGCCGCGCATATCGGCCATCTCGGCTCGCTGGAGGATATCGCGGCGGAGAAGGCGGATATCCTGGAAGGGCTTTCCGCCGGCGGCACCGCCGTGCTGCCGCGCGACAGCGAATTCTTCCCCATGCTGGCTCAGCGCGCCCGCGCCGCCGGCGCCGCTGTCATCGGCTTCGGCGAGGACGCGGCGGCCGAGGCGCGGCTGCTCTCCGCCGATTGCGGCCCGCTCTCCTCCACCGCCGAGGTCACGCTGAACGGGACACGCCTGGCGCTCTCGATCGGTGCGCCGGGGCGGCACCTGGTGGTGAATGCCCTGGCCGGGCTGGCCGCCGCCGCCGCGCTGGGGGTGGACCCGGCGGGTTTCGCGCGCGCCCTGGCCAGCTTCCGCCCCGGCGCCGGGCGCGGCGCCCGCGTCACGCTGCAGGTGCCGGGCGGCGAGGCGCTGCTGCTGGACGAAAGCTATAACGGCCAGCCGCCGGCGATGCGCGCGGCCCTCGCGGTGCTCGGCACCCAACCGGGCGCGCGGCGCATCGCGGTGTTGGGCGATATGCGTGAGCTTGGCGATTTTGGCCCTGCGCTACACGAAGGTCTGCTACCCGACGTTTCGCGCAGCGCTGATCTGGTCTTCTGCTGCGGCCCGTTGATGCGTGGTCTATACGACGCCCTCCCCGCAACCCTGCGCGGCGCTCATACCCACACCAGCGAGGCATTGGCCCCGCTGGTGCGGGCGGCCGTGCGGGCCGGGGATGTTGTTCTGGTCAAAGGCTCGCTCGGCACCCGCATGGCGGCGGTGGTCGGCGCCCTGAAATTCGAAGGGGCGCATCCGTGATTTTCACCCTGCTCGCACGCTATTCGGACGAGTTCATCCTCTTCAACCTGTTCCGCTACGTCACCTTCCGCTCCGGCGCGGCCTGCATGACGGCGCTGGTCATCAGTCTCTGCTTCGGGCCCGTCATCATCCGCTGGCTGCGCAGCTTCCAGAATGGCGGCCAGCCAATCCGCGCCGACGGGCCGGCGGGCCACCTGCTGACCAAGAAGGGCACGCCCACCATGGGCGGCGTGCTGATGCTGCTGGCGCTGGTCTCCTCCACCCTGCTTTGGGCGGACCTGCGCAACGGCTTCGTCTGGGCGGTGCTGCTGGTGACGCTGGGCTATGGCGCCCTGGGCTTCTGGGACGACTGGCTGAAGGTGACCAAGCGCAACACCAAGGGTGTCTCCGGCCGTGCCAAGCTGATCGCGCAGGCGGGCATCGGGCTGGTGGCGGCCATCTGGATCACCTCGCTGCTGCCGGGGCACATGGCCTTCAAGCTCGGCATCCCCTTCCTGAAGGACACCATGCTGAATTTCGGCATGCTGTTCCCGGTCGTCGCCATGCTGGTGATGATGGGCGCCTCCAACGCGGTGAACCTGACGGATGGGCTGGACGGGCTGGCCACCGTGCCGGTCATGCTGGCGGCGGCGGTGTTCGGCCTGATCGCCTACCTGGTCGGCAACCGCCTTTTCGCGGATTACCTGCAGCTCAACGGCGTGCCCGGCACGGCGGAGCTGGCGGTGTTCTGCTCGGCGCTGGTCGGCGCGGGGCTGGGGTTCCTGTGGTTCAACGCGCCCCCGGCGGCGGTGTTCATGGGCGATACCGGCAGCCTCTCGCTGGGCGGCGCGCTGGGTGCCGTCGCCGTCGCCACCAAGCATGAGATCGTGCTGGCCATCGTCGGCGGGTTGTTCGTGGTGGAGACGGTGTCCGTCATCATCCAGGTCTTCTGGTTCAAGCGCACCGGCCGGCGCGTCTTCCTGATGGCGCCGCTGCACCACCATTTCGAGAAGAAGGGCTGGGCCGAACCCACCATCGTCATCCGCTTCTGGATCATCGCGATGATCCTGGCGCTGGTCGGCCTTTCAACCCTGAAGATCCGCTGAACCGATGAATCCCGCCCCTTTCCTCCCCTTCGCCGGCCAGCGCTTCGCGGTGGTCGGGCTCGGCCGTGCCGGGCTGCCCTCGGCGCGGCGGCTGGTGGAATGGGGCGCGGAAATCCTGTGCTGGGACGATGGCGAAGCGGCCCGCGCCGCCGCCACCGCCGCCGGCCTGCCGGTGGGCGACCCCTCCGCGCGCGCGGGCTTCCCCTTCGACGCGCTGCTGCTCTCCCCCGGCATCCCGCACATCCTGCCGCGCGTTCACCCGGCGGCGGCCGCCGCGAAGGCCGCCGGCGTGCCGGTGGTCTGCGATGCCGAACTGCTGTACCGCGCCGTGCGCGCCGCCGGCAGCCGGGCGCGCTTCGCCGGGATCACCGGCACCAACGGGAAATCCACCACCACCGCGCTGGTCCACCACCTGCTGCGCCGCGCCGGGCGGGACGCGGAAGTGGGCGGCAATCTCGGCCCCGCCGCGCTGGGCCTGCCCCTGCTGGGGGATGCCGGGATCTACGTGCTGGAAATGTCCAGCTACATGCTGGAACGGCTGGTGACGCTGCGCTTCGATATCGGCGTCGTGCTGAACCTCTCGCCCGACCATCTCGACCGGCATGGCGGCATGGATGGCTATGCCGGCGCCAAACTGCACATTTTCGACCGCCAGCATGAGGGCGACCTCGCCGTGCTGGGCATGGACGATGCCTGGGGCGCGCATTTCGCCGCCGGTCGCGCGGCGCGCGTGATGCCGGTCTCCGGCCAGGCGCGCCAGCCCGGCGGCATCTGGGCCGAGGGCCGCCTGCTGCGGGACGATGCCGGCATCATCGCCGATCTCGATACCGCCCGCGCCCTGCCCGGCAGCCACAACGCGCAGAATGCCGCCGCCGCCACCGCCGTCGTGCTGGCGCTGGGCGTGCCGCGCGACGCGATCGCGGCGGGGCTGGCCGATTTTCCCGGCCTGCCGCACCGGCAGGAAACGGTGGGCACGCTGGATGGCATCGCCTTCGTCAATGACAGTAAGGCCACCAATGCCGACAGCACCGCCCGCGCCCTGGCCAGCTACGGCCGCGTCGTCCTGATCGCGGGGGGCGTGCCCAAGGCGGGCGGGCTGGAACCGCTGGCGCAATATTTTCCGCGCATCGCCCATGCCGTGCTGATCGGGCAATCCGCGCCGGACTTCGCCGCCACGCTCGCGGCGCATGGCGTGCCGCATCATGTCGCCGGCACGCTGGAGGCTGCATTGCCGGCGGCCCTCGCCGCCGCGCGGGACAGCGGGACAGGCATCGTCCTGCTCTCCCCCGCCTGCGCCAGCTTCGACCAGTTCAGCGGATTCGATGCGCGGGGCGACGCCTTCCGCGCCCAGGTCGCCAGCATGATGGAAACCGTGTGATGGCCCTCTCCCGCGCCGATACCTCCGTCCTGGGCCGCTGGTGGTGGACGGTGGACCGCTGGACACTGGCCGCCCTGCTCTCGCTGGTCGGCTTCGGCTACGTCATGCTGCTGGCCGCCAGCCCGGGCGTCGCCGAGCGCATCGGCGCCAGTTCGCGTGACCTGTTCATCCTAAAGCAGGTCTTTTTCCTCGCCGCGTCCACGGGGGTGATGGTGGTCGTCTCCGTCATGCCGGTGAAGACGGTGCGGCGGCTGGCGCTGCTGGGCTGCGTCGTCGCGCTGCTGATGACCATGGCGACACTCTACATGGGTATCGAGATCAAGGGCGCGCGCCGCTGGCTGCACCTGCCCGGCCTGACCATCCAGCCTTCCGAGTTCATGAAGCCCTGCTTCGCCGTCGTCGCCGCCTGGCTGCTGGCGGAGGGCAAGGCGCTCGGCTGGAAGGCCTATACCGGCGCGGGCGTGCTGTTCGTCCTGATCGTCGGCGTGCTGGCGAAACAGCCGGACATGGGCATGCTCATGGTGGTCGCCTCGGTCTTCTTCGCGCAGCTCTTCGTCGCCGGCATCAATATCGTGCTGGCCGCGGGCTTCGGCGCGCTGGGCGTGCTGGGGGCGGTCGGCGCCTATTTCACCATGCCGCATTTCCATGACCGCCTGAACCGCTTCCTCGACCCGGCCTCGGGCGACACCTACCAGGTGACGGTGGCGATGGAGGCTTTCGGCCATGGCGGTCTGCTCGGCGTCGGGCCCGGCGAGGGGCGCCTGAAGTCCATGCTGCCCGATGCCCATGCCGATTTCGTCTATGCCGTGGCGGGCGAGGAATTCGGCATGGCCATCTGCCTGCTGATCCTGAGCCTGTTCGGCTTCATCGTGCTGCGCGGGCTGCTGCGCCTGCTGGGCGAGCGGGACATGTTTATCATCCTCGGCGCCACCGGGCTGCTGACGCAGTTCGGGTTGCAGGCCTTCATCAACATGGGCTCGGCGCTGCACCTGATCCCGACCAAGGGCATGACGCTGCCCTTCGTCTCCTATGGCGGTTCCTCGGTCATCGCGGTGGCGCTGGGCATGGGCATGTTGCTGGCATTGACGCGGCGGCGCATCTCGCGCGCCGCGCAGGACGATGAATGAGCCGCCCCATCGTCATCGCCGCCGGGGGCACCGGCGGGCATTTCTTCCCCGCCGAGGCACTGGCGGCGGAATTGCTGCGCCGTGGCCACCGCATCGTGCTGATGACCGATAGCCGCAGCGCCGATTATGGCAGCGCCGTCTTCGCCGATGCCGAGCGTTTCGTGCTGCATGGCGCCGGGCTCGCCGGCCGCAGCGTCGTGAAGGCGGCGCGCGGCGCCATGGCGCTGCTGGCCGGCACCGCGCAGGCGCGCGGATTGCTGCAGCGGCTGCGCCCCCGGGCGGTGGTGGGGTTCGGCGGCTATCCCTGCGTGCCGCCCCTGCTGGCGGCGCGGACGATGTCCGCCGCCACGCGGCCGGCCACCATCCTGCATGAACAGAATGCCGTGCTTGGCCGTGCCAACCGGCTGCTCTCGCGCGGCGCCGATACGCTGGCGCTGGCCTTCGCCGATACCCGGCGCGTGCCGCCCGGCGCCAGAAGCGAGACGGTGGGCAACCCGGTGCGGCCGGCTGTCGCTGCGCTCGCGGGCCAGGGCTTCGTGCAGCCCCAGGGCTCGATGCGGCTGCTGGTGCTGGGCGGCAGCCTGGGCGCGCGCATCTTCTCCGATATCGTGCCGGCGGCGGTGGCCGAATTGCCGCCCGCCCTGCGCCAGCGCCTGTCCATCGTGCAGCAATGCCGGACCGAAGACCTGCCCCGCGTGCGCGCGGCCTATGAATCCCTCGGCATCCCGGCTGAGCTTTCTCCCTTCTTCGGCGATGTCGCCGGACTCTATTCCACCGCGCATCTGGTCATCGCCCGTGCCGGAGCCTCGACCGTGGCCGAAATCGCCTGCGCCGGGCGGCCCTGCCTGCTGGTGCCGCTGCCGGGCGCAATCGACGACCACCAGGCCGCCAATGCGCGCGCGCTGGCCGATGCCGGTGCGGCGCAGGTGATACCACAGGCCAAATTCACGGCGCGCAACCTGGCCGCCACGCTGGAAGACCTGCTGGAATCGCCGGACGCCCTGGTGCGCGCCGCCGCTGCCGCCGCGCGTCTTGCCGCGCCACAGGCCGCCGCCACTCTCGCCGACCTCGTACTTTCCCGCGCCACGGCGCGGGGCTTTCAGGAATAAGCATCGATGCGTGCGCTGCCGCTGAATATCGGGCCCATTCACTTCGTCGGCATCGGCGGCATCGGCATGTCCGGCATTGCCGAGGTACTGCACAACCTCGGCTACCACGTGCAGGGCAGCGACATCTCCGAAGGCTATAATGTCGAGCGCCTGCGCGGCGCCGGCATCAACGTGATGGTGGGCCACGAAGCAGCCAACCTGGGCACGGCGCAGGTGGTGGTCACCTCCACCGCCGTGAAGCGCGACAACCCGGAAGTGGCCGCCGCCCGCGCGCGCCTCATTCCCGTGGTGCGCCGCGCCGAGATGCTGGCCGAACTGATGCGCCTGAAATGGGGCATCGCCATCGGCGGCACGCATGGCAAGACCACAACAACGTCGCTGGTCGCCTGCGTGCTGGAAGCCGCCAAGCTGGACCCCACCGTCATCAACGGCGGCATCATCAATGCCTATGGCACCAATACCCGCATGGGCTCCGGCGAATGGATGGTGGTGGAGGCCGATGAGAGCGACGGTTCCTTCCTGCGCCTGCCCGCCGTCGCCGCCGTGGTGACCAACATGGATGCCGAGCACCTGGACCACTGGGGCACCGAGGAGGCGATGAAGCAGGGCTACGCCCAGTTCGTCGGCAATATCCCGTTCTACGGTTTCGCCGTGCTCTGCGCCGACCATCCCAACGTGCAGGCGATGATCCCGCATATCGACCGCCGCATGATCACCTACGGTTTCTCGCCGCAGGCCGACGTGCGGGCCGAGCGGCTGATCACCGACCGCATGGGTGCCACCTTCGAGGTCACGGTGCATGACCGCGTCACCGGCCGCAGCCGCCAGTTGAAGCCGATGCGCCTGCCCATGCTGGGCCAGCACAATGTGCAGAACGCGCTGGCCGCGATCGCGCTTGGTATCGAGATGGATATCGACGAGGGAACCATCCGGTCCGCGCTGGTCGGCTTCAAGGGCGTGAAGCGCCGCTTCACCCGCGTGGGCGAGGCCAATGGCATCCAGGTGATCGACGATTACGGGCATCATCCGGTCGAGATCGCGGCCGTCCTGAAGGCGGCGCGGCAGGCCGGCGCGCGGGACGTGATCGCGGTGGTGCAGCCGCACCGCTACTCGCGCCTGAAGGCGTTGTTCGAAGATTTTTGCCAGTGCATGAACGATGCCGGCACCGTCATCGTGGCCGATGTTTATGCCGCGGGCGAACAGCCGATCGAGGGTTTCGACCGGGATTCTCTGGTGGACGGGCTGCGCAGTCACGGCCACCGCAGCGTGGTGCCGCTGCCGGGGCCGGACAGCCTGCCGGAAATGATCAACGCCATCGCCAAGCCGGGCGATTACGTCGTCTGCCTCGGCGCCGGCAGCATCACCAACTGGGCGCAGGAACTGCCGGAAAAGCTGACCGAATTGCAGCCACGGCCGCGCGCCGCCGGGAGCAAGCGGTGAAGCCCGGCATGACCGATAGCGCGACCCTGCCACCGCTGCGCGGCCGCGTGCAGCGCGGCGCCCCGCTAGCCACGGCCACCTGGTTCCGTGTCGGCGGGCCGGTGGACTGGCTGGTGCGCCCGGCGGACCTGGACGACCTGCTGCTGCTGCTGCGCGACAAGCCCCCGGGCATGAATCTGCTCACCATCGGCGCGGCGTCCAACCTGCTGGTGCGCGACGGCGGCGTGCGCGGCATCGTGCTGAAGCTGGCGCGCGGCTTCACGGATGTCGTGGCCGAGCCCGATGGCATCGTGGCCGGCGCCGCCGCGCTGGATGCGACGGTCGCCGAACACGCGGCGGATGCGGGGCTGGACGGCCTGGCCTTTCTCTCCGGCATTCCCGGCACCATCGGCGGCGCGGTGGCGATGAACGCCGGTGCCTACGGCGCCGAGGTGAAGGACGTGCTGGACTGGGCCGAAATCGCGACGCCCGATGGGCTGGTGCGCCTGGCGGCCGCCGAACTCGGCTTCGCCTATCGTCGCGCCGCGCTGCCGGAAGGGGGCGTGGTGGTGCGCGCCCGCTTCCATGCGCGGCCGGGCGATGCCGCCGCCATCGCCGGCCAGATGCGCGCCATCCGCCAGGCGCGCGAGGAGACCCAGCCGGTGCGCGCCCGGACCGGCGGTTCCACCTTCAAGAATCCCGAGGGCCGCAAGGCCTGGGCCTTGATCGACGCCGCCGGCTGCCGTGGCCTGCGGCGCGGCGACGCGCAGGTTTCCGACAAGCACTGCAACTTCCTGTTGAACCTCGGCGCCGCCACCGCCACCGATCTGGAAGGGTTGGGCGAGGATGTGCGCGCGAAGGTGAAGGCCATGTCCGGCATCGCGCTGGAATGGGAAATCAGGCGGATCGGGGAGGCGCTGTCATGACCCGCCGCGTCGTCGTCCTGCATGGCGGGATCTCGGCCGAGCGCGAGGTCTCGCTCGCCACCGGCGCGCAGGTGATCCCGGCCCTGCGCGAAGCCGGGTTCGACGTGACGCCGGTCGAGGTGACGCGGGACCTGGCCGCGCTGGTCGCGGCCTTGCAGGCAGCGAAGCCCGATGCCGTCTTCAATGCGCTGCACGGCCGCTTCGGCGAGGATGGCTGCATCCAGGGCCTGCTGGACTGGCTGGAACTGCCCTATACGCATTCCGGCGTGCGGGCCTCTGCCATGGCGATGGACAAGGCCGCGGCCAAGGCCGTCTTCGCCGCCGCCGGCCTGCCGCTGGCCCAGCACCGCATCGTGACCGCGGCCGAACTGGAAGCCGCCGACCCCCTGCCCCGCCCCTATGTGGTGAAGCCGGTGAACGAAGGTTCCTCGGTCGGTGTCGATATCCTGAAGGATGGCGACAACCGGCGTGGCGAGATCGCCCGCCGCTGGTCCTTCGGCCCGCAGATCATGGCCGAGGAATTCATCCCCGGCCGCGAGCTGACCGTCACCGTGATGGGCGACGAGCCCCTGGCCGTCACCGAGATCGGCACCGGCCACGCCTTCTACGATTATGACGCCAAATACGCGGATGGCGGCAGCCAGCACTGCATTCCCGCAGTGGTGCCGGAGGAAATCGCGCAGGAAGCCATGCGAATCGCGTGCCGGGCGCATGAAGCGCTGGGTTGCCGTGGTGTATCGCGCGCCGATCTGCGGTATGATGACACAACCGGCCGCATCGTGCTGCTGGAAGTGAATACGCAGCCCGGCATGACGCGCACCAGCCTGGTGCCGGAACAGGCGGCGTATCGCGGCATCGACTTCTCCGCGCTTTGCGCCTGGATGGTACAGGAGGCTCGCCATGGTCCGTAGCCCCACATCCTTGAACGCGGAAGGCCGCACCCGCCTTTCCTCCGAAGGCGCGCGGCCCAAGTCGCCGCCGCCGCAGCGGCCCAGCAGCCTGCGTCTCTGGCTGCGCCGCCGCCGGCCGCTGCTGCGGCCCCTGATGTTCGGCGTGATCGGGCTCGGCGTGATCGGCGCCTGTGGCGTCGCCGTCGCGGCGCTGGAGCCCGCCGGCCGCTTCGCCTGGCTGAACGAGGGCGTGGCCGAAATCGGCAAGGCCGCCGGGCTGACGGTGCAGGAAGTCGTGGTGCGCGGGCAGCAGAACACGCCGCGTGAACTGGTGCGCGCCGCCATCGGCGTGCGCAGCGGCGACGCGCTGCTGGCCTTCTCGCCCGACACCGCGCGGCAACGCCTGGAAAGCATCGCCTGGATCGAGAGCGCGGAAGTGCAGCGCAACCTCTCCGGCAATATCCTGGTCGTGCTGCATGAGCGGCAGCCTTTCGCCATCTGGCAGCATCAGAACGACTTCGCGGTGGTGGACCGCGAGGGTCGCGTCGTCTCCGCCGATACGCTCGATGCCTTCGGACCGCTGCCGTTGCTGGTAGGCGAAGGCGCGCATAAAAGCGGCGCCGCGGTCTATGACCTGCTGAAGACCGCGCCGGACCTGCTGGCCCGCACCCAGGCGCTGATCTTCGTCAGTCAGCGCCGCTGGAACCTGCGCCTGCACAGCGGCACCGACGTGCTGCTGCCCGAGGGGCATGAGAATGCCGCGATCGCGCGGCTGGCCGACCTGCAGAAGACGCAGGCCATCCTGGACCGGCCGCTGGTCAGCATCGACATGCGCTTGCCGGACCGGCTGGTGGTGCGGCAGCAGCCGCAGCCCGAGGCGCCCGCGCCCAACCATTTGCGCGGGCGGGGACGGGGATGAGCCGCATCGCCCGCCTGACAACCCTGGCCGACGCGCCTTCGCCAAACCTGAAACGCAAACGCGCGCGCAGCGGGCCTTACGGCGTGCTGGATATCGGCAGTTCCATGGTGGTCTGCCTGATCGCGCGGGTGGAATGCGATGGGCGGCCGCGCGTGCTGGGTTATGGCTGGCAGCGCGCGCGTGGCGTGAAGGGCGGCAATATCGTCGATTTGCAGGAAGCGGAGCACGCCATCCGCGCCGCCGTGGCGCAGGCCGAGGAGATGGCGGACCTCAAGCTGTCGGGCGCCATCGTCAATCTGTCCTGCGGCCAGCCCGCGTCGCGGCTCATGAACATCCAGTGGCCGATCGGCGGCCGCGCCGTGACGGAAGCCGACCTGCGCGCCGTGCTGAGCGAAGGCCGCCGCCGCGCGCATGACGAAGGGCGCGAGACGGTCCACGCCGCCACCCTCGGCTTCACCATCGATTCGACCCCGGGTGTCGAAGACCCGCGCGGCATGATGTGCGAGACGCTGGGCGTGAAGCTGCATCTGGTCGATGCGTCCTCCGCCGCGCTGCGCAACCTCGGCCTCTGCCTGGCCGGTTGCGACCTGGAGGTGGAGGAACTGGTCAGTGCCCCCTTCGCCGCCGCGCTGGCGGTGCTGGTCGAGGACGAGAAGCAGCTTGGCGCCACGGTTATCGACATGGGCGGCGGCACCACGGGCATTGCCGTTTATGGCGAGGGCCACCTGCTGCACACCGCCCAGCTTCCCGTCGGCGGCTGGCAGGTCACGAATGACGTCGCCCGTGGCCTCGCCACCCCCATCGGCCATGCGGAGCGGATGAAGACGCTGCATGGCAGTTGCATGGGTGGCGGCAACGACGTGAAGGAAATGCTGTCCGTGCCGCAGGTCGGCGAGGATGAGGACCAGCTCGCGCAGGTTTCACGCGCCACCGTGGTGAACATCATCAAGCCGCGACTGGAAGAAACGCTGGAACTGGTGCGCGACCGCCTGGAAGCGGCGGCGCTGGACCGTGAGGCCGGCGCGCGCGTGGTTTTGACCGGCGGTGCCAGTCAATTGGTGGGGGTGCGCGATATGGCCGCGCGTATCCTTGACAGACCCGTACGAATTGGCCGGCCGCAGCCCGTTCCCGGCCTGCCTGAATCCGCGCTGGGCCCTGATTTCGCCACGACGCTGGGGTTATTGTCCTGGGGCGCCGGTGAAGGGCGCCCCCTTCTGGACCTCGATCCCGGTCCCGACCGCAATGGCGGTCGATTTCTTCGTTTCGTCAACTGGCTTCGCGAGCGCGTCTGATGCAATCTGCACCCCGCCCGATTCGTCGCATGCCCGACCACGCCCAAGGAGATTTGCTGTCATGACGCTGAACCTGACCATCCCGCGCCAGCAGCACACGGATTTCAGTCCACGCATCACCGTTGTCGGTGTTGGCGGCGCGGGCTGCAACGCCGTGAACAACATGATCGCCATGGGTCTCGACGGCGTCGAATTCCTGGTGACCAACACCGATGCGCAGGCATTGGTGCACAGCCGCGCAGAACGCCGCGTACAGCTCGGCCCGCATCTGACGCAGGGCCTGGGCGCCGGCGCCAAGCCGGAAATCGGGCGCGCGGCGGCGGAGGAGGCGACGGAGGATCTGGCCCGTCACCTCGAGGGCATGCACATGGTGTTCATCACCTGCGGCATGGGCGGCGGCACGGGCACGGGCGCGGCTCCGGTCATCGCGCGCATGGCGCGCGAGCGTGGCATCCTGACGCTGGGCGTGGTCACCAAGCCCTTCGACTTCGAGGGCCCGAAGCGCCGCCGCGCCGCGGAAGCCGGGCTCGAGGAATTGCAGAGCTACGTCGACACGCTGATCGTCATCCCGAACCAGAACCTGTTCCGCAAGGCGAACGAGCGCACGACCTTCGCCGAGGCCTTCAAGATGGCCGACGACGTGCTCTACATGGGCGTGCGCGGCGTGACCGACCTGATGGTCAACCCGGGCCTGGTGAATCTCGACTTCGCCGATATCCGCACCGTGATGGCGGAGATGGGCAAGGCGATGATGGGCACCGGCGAGGGCGAGGGCGAGGACCGCGCGGTGAAGGCGGCCGAGGCCGCGATCAGCAATCCGCTGCTGGAAGACACCTCGATGATGGGCGCCAAGGGCGTGCTCATCAACATCACCGGCGGCTATGACATGACGCTGTTCGAGGTGGATGCCGCCGCCAACCGCATCCGCAGCGAAGTGGACGAGGATGCGAACATCATCTTCGGCTCCTCCGTCGATGAGGACATGAACGGGCGCATC
>JAQGHX010000162.1 GCA_028288745.1 Roseomonas sp.
TGGCGCCGGTCAGCAGCATGATGGGTCGGCTGGTGCCCATGGGAAGCAAATACTCCGTCGGTTCAACGCACGCCCTGTGTGCCAGCCCCGCGCGCCGGCCGCCAGCGGCGTAATATCGTGCGTGTGACCTTCTGCAGGTTGGGTGGCGCGCCCGGGTCCAGCCCGCGCTACGCCGCCACCCGGCTCAGCGTGCCATAGAAGCGCTGTAATGCCGGCTGTGGCGCGATGCGCGGGCAACACCGGCAGAAGGATAGCCCGGCGGCGGCGGCGGCGGCGCGCACCGCCCCGCATCTCCAGCGGCCGCCCATAGGCCGAGGCGACCGAGGGCCCGATCGATGCCACGGCCCGGCACCGCGACCATGGCCGGCCGGCCCTCCTGGAACAGCAACGGCAGGCACGCACGCCGCCACCCAGCACGGGTACATCGGGGTCCAGCAGGTTGCCAGGCGGCCGAGCTTCGGAAACCGGAGGAAGGCCAAAGCCAGGCGCTGGCCCACGAGGAACTGACCGAAGAGTGGCCTTGCAGAAAAACGCAACGCCCCCCTTCCACCCCCAGCCACAGGGTCATACCCATTCCACGGGCTTGAGCGGCCAGGCTGACGCCACCGTCTCCCCAGGCCGCCAGATGCCAGATGCAAACTCTGGCCCCTCTCGCGGTTTATGGCTGCGGCACTGGCAGGAGGACGGCACATGGAATGCAGACTGGACGGGCAGGTGGCGGTCGTGACCGGCGGCAGCTCAGGGATCGGGCGCGGGATCGCGCTGCTCTACGCACAGGCGGGGGCCAGCGTGGTGGTGAACTACTATTCCGGCCATGAAGGCGCCGCTGAGGTGGTACGGCAGATCGAGGCGGGGGGTGGCCGCGCCATCGCGGTGGAGGCCGATGTCTCCCGGGAAGCCGATGTCGAGGCGCTTTTCGCCAAGGCCACCGGGGCCTTCGGTGCCGTCGATATCCTGGTGGCGAATTCCGGCATCCAGAAGGACGCCGCCTTCGCGGAGATGTCGCTGCAGGACTGGCAGAAGGTGATCGACACCAATTTGACCGGCCAGTTCCTCTGCGCCCGCGCTGCCGTCCGCCTGTTCCGTGCCCAGGGCGAACGCGGCGTGTCGAAAGCAACCGGGAAGATCCTGTGCATGAGTTCGGTGCATGAGGTCATCCCCTGGGCGGGGCATGTGAACTACGCGGCCTCCAAGGGCGGCGTCTCGCTGCTCATGAAGAGCCTAGCGCAGGAAGTCGCGGGCGAACGCATCCGCGTCAACGGCATCGCGCCAGGGGCCATCCGCACCGCCATCAACAAGGAGAGCACCGAGGGCGAGGCCGCGCAGCGGTTGCTGAAGCTCATCCCCTATCGCCGCATCGGCGTGGCCGAGGATGTGGCCCGCGCCGCGCTGTTCCTGGTCTCCGACATGGCAGATTACGTGGTGGGAGCAACCTTGTTCGTGGATGGCGGCATGACGCTTTATCCGGGATTTGAGGATAATGGCTGAGGCGGCGCTGCCAGTCCCGAGACCCATTGAGGACCATGCCGTCATCGGCGACCTCTCTACCATGGCCTTGGTGGGCAAGGACGGCACGATCGACTTCATGTGCTGGCCGCATTTCGACAGTCCCAGCATTTTCGCGGCCCTGCTGGACCCGGCCCAGGGCGGACACTTCACCCTGGCGCCCGACATAGCCGATACGCGAGTCGTGCAGATGTACCTGCCCGACACCAACATCCTGCTCACCCGCTGGCTGAGCGAGACAGCGAGCGCCGAGGTTATCGACCTGATGCCGGTGACAGAGCAGGACTGCGCCTCCGGCCCACGGGTGATACGGCGCGTCCGGGTCACGCGCGGCCGCGTCACCATGGGCCTGCGCTGCGCGCCGCGCTTTGACTATGCCCGCGCCCGCGCCACGGCCACTCTGGAGGACGGCCACGCCTGGTTCCGGCCGGAAGGCGGCCAGGTGCTCCGCCTCACCGGCCCGGTGCGCTTCACTCTGGACGACAGGGACGTAGTGGCGAGCCTGACGCTGAACGCCGGCCAGGAGGCGGATTTCGTGCTGGATGAGGGCAGCGGCCCTGCTCTGGATAAGGCCGCGGGCGACGACATCCTGCGCCGCACCACCGCGCACTGGCAGGAATGGACGGGGCGCTCCACCTATCGCGGCCGCTGGCGGAACATGGTGATGCGGTCCTCGCTGGTGCTGAAGCTGCTCACCTCGCGCCGGCATGGTTCGGTGCTTGCCGCGGCCACCTTCGGCCTGCCGGAAGCCCCGGGCGGCGAACGCAACTGGGATTACCGCGCCACCTGGATCCGCGATGCGTCCTTCACCGTCTATGCGCTGATGCGCCTCGGCTACCAGAAGGAAGCTGAGGCCTTTACTCGCTGGGTGGACAGCCGCGCCCGGGAGGCAGGCGCCAATGGCCAGTTGCGCATCATGTACGGCGTCGACGGGCATGTCCGCCTGGACGAGCAGACGCTGCCCCACCTGGCGGGCTATGGCGGGGCGCGCCCTGTACGCATCGGCAACGCCGCCTACCAGCAGGAGCAGCTCGACATCTATGGCGAATTGCTGGATTCCGTTTATCTCAGCAATAAGTATGGCCACGCCATCTCGCATGACGATTGGAACGGCGTGCGTCGCGTGGTCGATCATGTTTGCGAGCACTGGCAGGATGCCGATGCGGGCATGTGGGAAGTTCGTGCGGCACCGCGCGAGTTTCTGCATTCGCGACTGATGTGCTGGGTGGCGGTGGACCGCGCGTTACGGCTCGCTACCAAACGCTCCCTGGCCGCGCCATTCGAGCAGTGGCGCAGCGTACGAAACGAAATATACGAGGATATTTGGGCAAACTTCTGGAACGAGGAACTGGGCCACTTCGTCCAGAGCAAGGGCGGCACCACGCTGGATGGCGCTTTGCTGATGATGCCGCTGGTGCGCTTCGTCAGCGCCACCGACCCCCGCTGGCTCGCCACGCTCGATGCGATCGGCGAGAAGCTGGGGGATGACGGACTGATCTACCGCTACCATGGCGATGATGGGCTGCCAGGCCAGGAAGGCGCCTTCGCCGCCTGCTCCTTCTGGTATGTCGAGTGCCTGGCGCGGGCCGGACGGATGGAGCAGGCGCACTTCGTCTTCGAGAAGCTGCTGAACTACGCCAACCATGTCGGCCTCTACGCCGAGGAGTTCAGCATGCGCGCGACCTTCCTAGGCAACTTCCCCCAGGCCTTCACGCACTTGGCGCTGATCAGCGCCGCCGTCTGCCTGGACCGCGAGATCGAGGGGAAACAGCCGGCCGAATGGCGCCCCTGAGCATCAGGAAGCGGAGGGCGTCCGGCGGCCCTTGCCCGGCGGCATCAGCTCCGGCAGCCGGTCCGCGATGGATTGCACGGTTTCCTCCGGAATGGAGGTTGCAAAGCGGAACATCCACTGTCCGCCATTGCGGGTCAGGGTGCCAATGCGCTGGCCTTCATGCACCACGTGCCGGCGGTCTGGCGGTGCCGGGCGGGTGGTGTTGCGGCGGGTCTCCCGCCCCTCCGCCGCGCGCAGCATCAGGTCGACCTGCTCGTCCGGGTCGGCATCCCGCTGCGCGTCGAGCGCGTCGACGATGCGCTGGAAAGCCTGCGGGTCGGCATCCAGCGCCTCCATGACCCGCCGCGCTCGCAGCACCGCTAAGCGTCGCGGGTCGTGCAGGCGCTCCATAATCTCGGGCGGGAAGCGCGACAGCCGCAGATAGAGGCTGAGGGTCGAGGGATCGAGGCCGAACTGCGCTGCCACGTCCTTCGCCTGGATGTTCAGCCGGCCCTTCACCTCGGCGAACCACCGCGCCCGTTCCAACGCCGAGATGTCCTCGCGCCGTTCGTTCTCGGAAAACTGGATGCGCAGCATCGCGGCTTCGTCCAGCGCCCGAACGCGGGCGAGCACGCTGCGCCCCAGCACGCGGCAGGCCTCCAGGCGGCGGCGGCCGGCCGCGATCTCGAAATGCCCCTCCCCCGCCCGCCGTAGCGTCACCGGGTCGTTCTGGCCATTGGCGCGGATATCTTCCAGCAGCGCCTCGAACTCAGCGCCGGCAAAGGCGGAGCGCATGCGGTCGCGCGGCAGCAAATCCGTGATCAGGCCCGGTGCCAGATAGAGGAATTCGTCGGCATCGCCGCCCGCGCGGGCGGCGATGGCGCGGGCCTGCGCCAGTTCATCTTCCAGGCTGCCGCTGCGCTCGCCCGCATCAGCCAGCGCCTGCTCCAGGCGCAGGACACGCTCCTTCAGGCCTTCGGCCATGGTGCCCAGCGCGGCGGAGGGCTTGTGCTGCGCTGTTGGCTGCGCGGGACTGGCGGCAGCTTCCACCTCCCCCCCCGTCCGCTCCCGCATCGCCTGCCCCAGTTGGCTGAACCGTTTCGCCATCGGGCTGGTCATGGTCGGCGTCTCCTCACAGCGCGTTGGCGGGCAGCGGGCGGCCCCAGAAGGCCAACACGTCCTGCTCGATCAATCGGTTGACGGCATTCACGCTGGCCAGGGCGCGCTGGTAAGCGGCCCGGTCGGTCGTGGCTTCGTATTCATAGAGGGTTTCCTTACCCAAACCCGCCGTGCCCAGGATGCGCGAATGCAGGAAGGGCCGCGCCAGCACCATGTCATCGAAGCGGTCGCGCGCCAGGGAAAGCAGGGCTTCCTGGCTGCGGTCGGTCGGGTCGAAGGCCGTGACCAGGATGCGGGCGAAGGCCAGTGACAGGCCCCCGCCGAAGGCCGCCGTGAAATCCCCGATATACCCAGCCAGATGGGCAAAGAATTCCCCGGTGGAGGCCAGATCGGTCATGGTGGCGCGGGTGGGAACAACGATACCAGTTGCGCCATGCAGCGCCGCCGTCATCAGCATGTTCACATCTGGGCGGGTATCGACCACGACGACATCATAGATCGACGGCAAAGCCTTCAGGAAGGCGTTGAATTCGTCGAAATACAGGGTTTCTTCGAGCTGCCCTGAAGCGGCGCGGCGTGCCAGGCTGTCTTCCGCTGCGGCCAGGGCCGGGCCAGCGGGAACCAGGTCGATCGTGGGCCAATAGGTGTGCCGGCAAAGGGCGGCGGCGGAAACGGCGGCCCCCGTATCCCGCGCTGCGGTCCAGGCCGCGAAGCTCTCGTCCGGGCCAGCCTCGCGGGCGGGGTCGAAGCCGAACTGGGCTGTGGCGCTGCCCTGGCTATCGAGGTCCACCAGCAGGACCCGGTATCCGGCCAATGCCAGGAACTGCGCGAAATGAACACTGCTGGTGGTCTTCGCGGAGCCGCCCTTGAAATTCGTGAAGACGACCGTGGCCAGCGCCTCCATCGCCGGGTCCCGCCGGAGCGGTGCGGCGGGCAAGGTCCCGCCCGCTCGGTGCAGCCGCGACAACTGGTCGAAGGTGAAGCGCGCCCGGGCAGGCGGCGCGTCGGGCAGGACACGCCGGGCCATTGCGCGCAGTTCCGGCCGCGTCATGCCCAGCAACGCTGCGCATTCGGCATGGGGGAAGCCACGCAGCACCTTGCGGCGCTCGGGCGCGTTCTGGACTTCGATGGCGACCTGCTGCGCCGCCCGCAGCACATTGGCCACGTTCCGAAAGGCCGCTACCTGGTCCGCCACCCGATCCTCCACCCCGATCCTTACTCCTGTTATCGGATTCGGCGGCGGAAGCAAACCCGCGACGCTCCGGCCGCGTAGTTGGATGCATCCAAGTGGGGCGAGCAGGCCACTTGCGCGGATCAGGTGGCGGCGATCACTCCCTTACGGATCAGGAAATCGCCATAGGGGCGAGCGTCCCCGACCTGGACCACGGCGAAGGCCCGTTTCGCGGCGTCATAGAAATCGAACCGGTCGATACCGCCCAGCGTCACGGAATGCCCCAGCGCATTGGCCGCGGCGTCACGGACCTCGACCTGCACCGGCGGCAAGAGGTCGGGATGGTCCGTGACCCGCATCCGCCGAACCGGATCTGCCGCGGATGCATCGATCGGCAGCACGGAGAAAATTGCCCGTGCCACGAGGCCTAGTCGCAGCCCCGGCAGCCGCACCAGCCGGCGGGACGGGGTCGCCGCCGCGATGGCTTCCGCCGGAAAGTTTGCATCCACCAAAGCCAGGTCGTCGCCATGGCCCATGGCCGCCAGCACCCAGAGAAGATCCGGGACCAGCAGCGGATCGATATGTTTCAACATGCCTTCACCTCCGTCCACGATGGGAAAGATAGATCCTGTCCGCGGTGCCCCCGAAGACAGCCTCGCGGGCAGCCGGGTCCAGCAGTGTCTCGCTCATCCCAAACCACCCGTCGTAGGTCCCCGCCATCAACAAGACCGGCCAATCGCTGCCCCACATTAGCCGGTGGGGCCCGAAGGACGCGGCCAGATGCTCGACCCAGGGGCGCAAGGCTCCGGTATCCGCGCCCTCGCCGGCTTCGGTCAGCAAGCCTGATAGCTTGCAGGATACCTGTGGCCGCCAGGCCATCGCTTCCATGTCGGCCGCCCAGCGCGGGCACCACCCGGCGCGGATATCGGGCTTGGCGGCATGGTCGATGACGATGGAAAGGTCAGGATACCGGTCGGCCAGGGCCAATAACCGCGACAGGTGCCGCGGCCGGACCAAGGCGTCAAAGACCAGCCGGTGCCGCTGCATGGCTTCCAGCGCGCCGTGCAGGCCGGGACGCAGGACCCAGTCATCGTCCGGCAGGTCATGCAGCATCGGGCGCAGCCCGACCAACAGGGGCTCGGCGGCCAGGGTGTCGATCTGCCGGGCCGCTTCAGGCCCATCCAGCGCCACCCAGCCGACAACACCAGCCACGAAAGGGGCCCGCTCGGCCAGTTCCAGAAGGAAGCGCGTTTCCTCCACGCTGGGCGCTGCCTGAACCAGAATGGTGGCGCCAATGCCATGCCGGGCCAGCAGCGGCGCCAGATCCTCCTGCCCGAAATCGCGGTGGATCAACCCCAGTTCGGGTGTCAGCCAGCCGTAGTCGCAGCGGGACAACCGCCAGAAATGCTGGTGCGCGTCGATCCGCCTGGTCATGCCGGGACCGGCGCTTCCACCGCCAGCAGGCCTGCCGACTTCAGGTCGGACCACAGCGCGGCCGGAACAGGCGCCGCCATGGCAGCCAGGTTCTGCTCGACCTCAGCGGGATTGACGGCGCCAAGAACGACCGACGAAACCGAGGGATGCCCAAGCGGGAAGCGCAGCGCCGCATGAGCCAGGGCCACGCCATGGGCGGCGCAGACCGCCTCGATCCGCCGCACCTTCTCCTCGATGGCGGGCGGGGGCGCGGCGTAATTGTAGCGCGCGCCCGGCACGGCGCCGGTCGCCAGAATGCCCGAATTGAACACGCCGCCCAGCATGACGCCAATGCCCTTGCGCTGCGCCAGCGGCAGGAAATGCTCCAGCGCCGGCTGCTCCAGCAAGGAATAGCGGCCGGCCAGCAGCATGGTGTCGAAATCGCCGGCCTCGGCGAAGCGCACGCACATCTCGGCCTCGTTCACCCCGAGCCCGATGCCCTTCACGGCGCCTTCTCCACGCAGCCGGTCCAGGGCGCGGTAGGCACCGCCCATGGCCTCGCGGAAGCGCTGCTCGATGGCACCGGCGCCATGGGTCCAGACATCGACATCATGGATCAGCAGCAGGTCGATACGGTCGGTGCCAAGCCGCAGCAGCGACTGCTCGAAGGAGCGCAGCGTGCCATCGTAGGAATAGTCGAACGCCGCCCGGTGCGGCAGGCCGCCCACAAAGCCGGGGGAGGTGGTGCCGCCAACAGGAGCCTCGGGCGGCAAGCGGGGGTTCATCACCCGCCCGACCTTGGTGGACAGTACCACGCCCTCCCGCCCCACGCGGCGCAGCGCCGTGCCGCAGCGGTGTTCCGCCAAGCCGTTTCCATAATGGGGCGAGGTGTCGAACAGGGTGATACCGGCCCGTGCCGCCGCCTCCGCCGCGGCGATGGCGGTCGCGTCGTCCAGGCGGGCATAGAGGTCGCCCAGGGGGGCGGCGCCGAAGCCGATGGCGGACACGGTCAGGCCGGTGCGGCCCAGGATGCGCTGGGGTATCAAACGGCGTTCCTCCTGCTTCGCCGCCTCGGAGGGCGGGCTTGGCGGAAGGCTATCACGCGCTGCTGCCGGTGGGGGAGGCGGTTTGCCGGCAGCCCGCCACAGGCCCCGGTCACATCCCGCGCGGGCGGGCGGGCAGGATCGCGTCGCGCAGCGCCGCCAGGGCAGGGAGGGCGCTGCCGCCCGTGAAGGGGTCGGCCACATCCAGCGGCTGGCCGTCCTGCATGACCAGGCAGCGTTGCGCGAAGCCGCGCACCAGCCGCAGGTCATGGGTGATGAACAGGAAGGCCACGCCGGTCTCGGCGCGCAGCCGCCCCAGCAGGGCCAGCACGCGGGCCTGGGTCGCGACATCCAGGCTGCTCACCGCCTCGTCCAGCAGCACCAGCTTCGGCCGCAGCGCCAGGGCGCGCGCGATGCACAGCCGCTGTAACTGCCCGCCGCTGAAGCGATGCGCCAGCCGGCCCAATTCCGCCACTTCAAGCCCCACCGAGACGACCAGCTCCTCCACCCGCGCCCGCAGCGCGGCGCCGGTCACGCCATAGTAGCGCAGCGGCTCGGCCACGACCTCGAAAGCCGAAAAGCGCGGGCTGGTGGCGCCGTGCGGGTCCTGGAACACCGCCTGGACCTGCCGCCGCAGGGCCGGCGCCACCCGCCCGCCCGCGCCGCGCATGGGCTGGCCATTGAACAGCACCGTGCCGGTATCGGGCGCTTCCAGCCCCAGCAGGATGCGCCCCAGCGTGCTTTTGCCGGAGCCGGTCGGGCCCAGCAGCGCCACGCACTCCCCGGCCTCGATCCGCAGGCCGGCATTGCGCAGCACCGGCAGGGCGGGGCGGCAGGAAAAGGCGCCGCCCTGGCGGTAGGATTTCCAGACGCCCTGCATCCGCAACAGGCTCATCCGGCATCCTCCGGCAGGGTTTCGCCATAGAGGGCCAAGTGGGTACGCAACAGATCGCGGCTGGCGGGGTGGCGGGGTGCCGCGAACAGCCCACGCGCGCCCTGCTGCTCGACGACGCGGCCGTCCTGCATCACCGCCACCTCGTCCGCCAGCCGGGCGACGACGGACAGGTCGTGCGTCACCAGCAGGATGCCGATGCCGCGCCCGGCCACCAGCCGCTCCAGCAAGGCCAGGATCTGCGCCTGCGCCACCAGGTCCAGGTCGGTGGTGGGCTCGTCGGCCAGCAGGAAGTCGGGGTCGCGGGCCAGCGCCAGCGCCACCATCACCCGTTGCAGCATCCCGCCGCTCAGCTGGAACGGATAAGCGCCGAGCAGCGGTGCCGGGGCGCCAAAGCCGACTTCCTCCAGCAGACCGCCCGCATGGGCGGCGATGGCGCGGCGCGGCAGGCCCGCGGCCGCCAGCGTCTCCGTGAAATGCTGGCCGATGGTCAGGATGGGGTTGAAGCAGGCACGCGGCGATTGCTGCACCAGCCCGGCGACGCGGCCCCGCAGCGCGGCCCGCCCGGCATCGTCCAGCACCCGGCCGTCGCGCCGCACCTGCCCGGCGGTCTGGCGCACCCCCGCCGGCAGCAGGCCGAGCATGGCCAGCACCGTCAGGCTCTTGCCGCCGCCGCTGGCACCCACCAGCCCCAGCACCCGCCCGCGCTTCAGGCCGAGCGACACGTCCCGCACCAGCGGCCGCGCGCCGGCGGCGAGGCACAGGCCCTCGATGGCCAGCGTGGTCAATGCGCGTGGCCCGCCAGGGCCGGGTCCAGCCGGTCGCGGGCCGCGTCGCCCAGCAGGTTGAAGGCGACCACGGTCAGCAGGATGGCGGCGCCCGGCAGCACGATCAGCATGGGCGCCACACGGAAGAAGGGCCGGGCGTCGTTGATCATGATGCCCCATTCCGCCCCCGGCGGCGCGATGCCGAGCCCCAGGAAGGACAGGCCCGCGACATGCAGCATCCAGTGCCCGAGATCGAGGCTGGCCAGCACCGCCAGTTGCCCGCCCACCGCCGGCAACACGTGCCGCCGCGCGATATCGAGGCGCGAGGCACCCGCCACCCGCGCCGCCGCCACATGGTCCGCCGCGCGCAGCGACAGGGTCAGCCCCCGCACCAGCCGCGCGTACCAGGCCCAGTGGGAGAGCGCGATGGCGATGACCACATTGGTCATGCCCGTGCCCAGCGCGCCGATGAAGAACAGCGCCAGCACCAGGGTAGGCACCGTCATGAAGGCGTCGGCCAGGCGCATCAGCACGGTATCGACCACGCCGCCCAGCAGCCCGGCGGCGCAGCCCAGCGCCGTGCCGGCGGAGAGCACCAGGGCCAGGATCACGGCCACCGCCCCGAGCGAGGCGCGCGTGCCCCAGATCAGGCGCGACAGCAGGTCCCGCCCCAGGTGGTCAGTGCCCAGCCAATGCCCGGCCGATGGGGGTAGCAGGCGGTGGACAAGGTCGGTCTCGCCCGGGTCGAAGGGTGCGATCCAGGGGGCGAGCAGGGCGGTGGCCAGCAGCAGCGCCACCAGCGACAGCGCGATCCGCACCTTCATGCGCCGCGCTCCCCCAGGCGGATGCGCGGGTCCAGCCAGGCATAGGCCAGATCCACCACTAGATTGCAGGCGACGAACACGGCCGTCATCACGAGCACGAAGCCCTGCAGCGCCGGGAAGTCGCGGTTGGAAATGGCCAGCAGCGCGTAGCGGCCGAGACCGGGCCAGCCGAACACCATTTCCACCACCATCGCGCCGCCCAGCAACTCGCCGACATGCAGGCCGATGGAGGTCAGCGGCGGGATCAGGGCGTTGCGCAGGATATGGCGGCCAGTCACCACGCGCTCCGGCAGGCCACGGGCGCGGGCGAAGACCACATGGCGCTCGCCCAGCACCCCCAGCACCGCGCCGCGCATCAGCCGCAGCGTGACGCAGGCGGACATGGTCGCCGTCGCGATGGCGGGCAACAGCAGGCTGGCCGGGCCGTCACGACCCATGGCCGGCAGCCAGCCGAGCTGCACGGAGAACAGCAGCACCAGCAGGAAGCCCAGCCAGAAATTCGGCACCGAGACGCCGAGGAAGACAAATACCCGCGTCAGGTGGTCCGGCCAGCGGTCCCGCTTCAGCGCGGCCAACACGCCGAGCGGCACGCCCAGCCCCACCACCAGCAGCATCGCGGCCCCCGCGAGTTGCAGGGTGGCGGGCAGGAAACGCAGGATATCCTCCAGCACCGGCCGGCGCGTGGTCCAGGAGAGCCCGAAATCCAGCCGCACCGCACCGGCCAGCCAGGAGAGGTATTGCGCCGGCAACGGCCGGTCCAGGCCGAGCTCGTGGCGCGCCAGTGCCAACGTGGCATCGGTGGGCGGCACCTGCGACAGGCGCAGGTAGTCCATCGCCGGATCACCACGGCCGAGCCGCAGCATCAGGAAGAAGATCAGCGAGACGATCAGCAGCAGCGGCAGCAGGGTCAACACCCGCCGCAGGGCGAAGGCGAGCACCGGTCAGCCCCGGCCAATAGCGTCGAAGGGGATTTCGTACCGCGTGGCGCCGAAAGGCACCGGCCCGAGTTCGCGGCGATGCACCAGCTTGTTGGTCACGAAGGAGAGCGGCACGTACACCGCCTGCTCGTGCAGAACCGTCAGCAGCCAGCGGTATTCCGCCGCCCGCGCGGCCTCGTTGGTCGAGACCAGCACAGCGCCGATGCGGCGGTCGATCTCCCCTTTCATCGGCAGGCCGCGCTGTGCCTGGTAATCGGCATGGGATGGCTGGCGCATGGAGCCCAGGAAGGCATGTGGGTCATAGGGTGCGCCCCAGCTATCGGCGAAGACCATGCCGAACTCGCCGGACCGCTGGCGCCCCTGGACGCTGCCGGCATCCTCGCCCAGCAGCCGGGCGGCGATGCCGATGCGGGCGAGATCGCCCTGCACCGCTTCCGCCAGCGCCTTCTGCAAGGCATCGCCACCGATGAAGACGAGGTCGAGGGCCAGTGGCCGGCCTTCCTTCCGCCGCACCCGCTCGCCGGCGGGCAGGGTCCAGCCCGCCGCGTCCAGCGCCCGTGCCGCCGCCATGCGGTCGAAGCCGAAGGGCGGCAGCCCGAGATCGGCATAGGGGACATTGGGGGCGAACAGCGTGCCGGCGGGCGGCTCGGTCTCCAGCAGCACATGCTTCACCAGTGCGGCGCGGTCGATGCCATGCTGGATGGCACGGCGCACCGCCAGGTCGTCGGTCGGGAAGCGGCCGGAATTGACCGCCAGCATCCGCGTCGCCAGCGGCGGGGACATGGCGGTGGTGAAGCGCGGGTCGGCGGCGAAGCGGCGGAACGTGTCGCCATCCAGTTGGTCGGTGCCGTAGGTCAGGTCGATCTCGCCGGTCTCCAGCGCCAGGGCACGGGTATTGGCGTCCGTCACCACCTTGACCACAACCCGTTGCAGCGCAGGCTTCGTGCCCCAGTAGTCGTCGTTGCGGGCAAAGACATCGCGCTCGCCCCGCACCGTCTCCGCCAGCCTCCAGGGGCCGGTGCCGACGGGCGCGGTGACGCCGCCACCCGGCTTCAGCACCGCGGGCGAGGCGAAACGCAACGGGCGGATCAGGGACAGTTCGAACAGCGCGGGATAATAGGGGCGCGCCAGCCGCAGCCGCACCGTGAAGGGGCCGGTCGCCTCGGCGCCCTCGATCTGCGCCACCAGATCCAGCCAGGCATGGCGGGCGCGCTGGGCCAGTACGGCATCGATATTGGCGACCACCGCCGCAGCATCGAAGGGTGTGCCGTCGGAAAAGCGCACGCCGCGCCGCAGGGTGAAGACGTAACCCCGCCCGTCCTCCTCCTGCTGCCAAGCGGTCGCGAGGCAGGGCTCGATGCCGCCGCCTTCCCGGTAGCGCACCAGGGGCTCGTAGAGCATCGCCTGCGCGAACATCTGGTCCGGCCCATAGCCCTGCGGGTCCAGCGCCCCGGCATTGACGGGCCAGGAGAAGGTCAGGCTGGAGGACGGCCCGGCCTGGCTGGCGCCTGGAAGAGTCCAGGGTAGGATGGAGGCGACGAGCAGGGACCGGCGCAGCAAGGGCCTCTCCATCCGGCACCGGGGCCGGTATGATGTTTAGTATAGAACATCATACTTACCGCCCCGGTGCTGTCCAGCATCCCGCCGAGAGGAGCCAGCCATGCAGCGGATCACCATCACACTGGACGAGTCGCTGCTGCGCGAGATCGACGCGCTGGGCTACCAGAACCGATCGGAGGCGATCCGCGACCTGGCGCGGGCCGGGCTGCGGGAATCGGCCGAGGCGACGGCGGGGGAGGGGCCCTGCGTCGCGGCCCTGGCCTATGTGTACGACCACGCCCGGCGCGACCTGTCCCAGCGCCTGACCGACAGCTTCCATGACCACCACCAGCTTTCGGTGGCCACGATGCATGTCCACCTGGACCATGACAGTTGCATGGAGGTGACGGTGCTGCGCGGCGCAGCGCCGAAGGTGCGCGGCTTCGCGGAGCAGGTCATCGCCGAGCGCGGCGTGCGGCACGGGCGGCTGCTGGTGATGGATACCGGGCACCCGCCGCAGGACGACCCGGCGCCGCCCCACCGCCACGACTGAGCGGCGGGACGGGGGCGGCGCCGGCGGTTCAGGCGCCGCCGCGCTGCAGGATCTCGACCGTCACGCCGTCCGGCGCCGTCAGGAACGCGATGCGCAGGCCGGGGCGCGGCGAGCTTGGCTCGGCATTGAAGCGCACGCCCATGGCCTTCAGGGCGGCCACCGCCGCATCCATGTCATCGACCTGCAGCCCGATATGCTCCAGCCCCTGGTGCGGCGGCAGCGGCGCGGCGGGGGTCGAGCCCGGCACTTCCTCGATGAACAGCGTCAATGCGCCCAGCGTGACCACCACCCGCAGCGCCGCGCCGTTGCGCACGCGGTCCTTGATGGTGGCGCCGAAGGCACCGACGTAGAATCCCGCCGCGGCCTCGGGGTCCGGGCTGCGCAGGTGGATGTGGTCGAAGGAATAGGTCGGCAAAGGCGTTCGCTCCCGTGATCCGGCCCGCCGTGCCACGGCGGGTCCATGGTGGAATGCTAACGGCCGGGGGGGCGGCCGCCCAGCCATCCCCCCGGCCGCCGGCGCCTCAGACCACCGCGGTCTCGACCGAGCCGAGGCCGGGGAATTCGGCCAGGACCCGGGTGCCGGGCTGGATCAGCAGCATTCCGGTGCAACTGCCGGTGGTGATCACCATGCCGGCCGAGAGGCCGCCATAGGCGCGCGCGCCGGTATCGGCCAGCCATTGCAGCAGGCGCACCGGGTCTCCGGCGCTGTTGCCACCCACATGTTCCAGCACCACCTTGCCGTCGAACATCAGGCGCACCGGCTGGTTCACCGGGTCGATCGAGCGCCAGTCGACCAGGGCCGGACCCACCACCAGCGCGCCGTGGTTCACCTGGTCCGCCGCATGGCTCAGCGGGTCGGATACGCCGAGGCGGGTGAAGCGGGTATCCACCAGCTCGATCACCGGATGCAGGCTTTCCACGGCGTCCAGCACTTCCTCGCGCGTGTAGGGCGCCTCGCGCGGGGGCAGGTCGCGGCCGAGCAGGTAGGCGATCTCCGCCTCCACCCCGATGATGTTGAAGCGGCTGGCGGCCAGCGGCTCCGGCGTCAGGTGCAGGTCGGCGGCGTTCAGCGGCGCCGCGCCGGGGGTGGCCTGCGGGTTGGCGGCGCCGACCTTCCAGCCGCCCACAGGGCCGCGCGCCTCGGCCACCCGCTGCTGGATGGCCTGGACATCGGCGATATCGGCGGGGCGGGCGCCCTCGGGCAGGCTTTCCAGCCAGACGCGGTCGCGCCGGGCCTTCAGCAGCGCCTCGGCGGCGGCGGCGATGTCGGTGGCCATGATTCGGGTTCCTCCAGATTGTGGTTCATCCGGTTGTGCCGCGCCGCCATGCGCGCGGCCAGCCCCCCTGGCGCCGTATAGGCCGATGCTCCCTCAGATGGCGAAGTTGAGGGCTTCGGGGGTGGGGCGGCGCAGGCCCCGGCTGGCCGCGCGGCGCAGCAACTCGGCCACCGTCAGTTGCTCCAGCCCCGCCACCAGCCCCGCCTCCAGCTCCTCCCACAGCGGCAACGTCACCGCACCCTGCAACAGTGACGCTGCCTCCACCGGCGCCTCGCCCTCCGCCTCCCCGCTCACCGCCCCCACCACCTCCGACAGCCGGATGTCACGCGCCGCACGGCCCAGCCGGTAGCCCCCCTTCGGGCCCCGCGTGCTGCCCAGCAGCC
>JAQGHX010000204.1 GCA_028288745.1 Roseomonas sp.
GGTGCACAACACGATGCGCGCCACCGCCAGGCGGCGCGGCGCCCCGTGGCGCGGCCGCAACAGGGCAGTGACGGTGCCATCGGCCTCCGGCTGCCAGGATTCCAGGCGGGCGGCCAGGGTCTCCAGCCCGCCCGAGGCGCATTCCCCGGCCAGCCTGCCCGCGATGGAAGGCGCCAGCCGGTGGCGGTGCAGGTTCCAGGCGGTGCGGCCGTGGCGTAGGAAGGTGGCGCGCTGCGCCATGCTCCAGCCCTGCCAGACCCGCTGCACCTGGGCGCGGGCGCCGTCCATCACCGCCTGCCAGGGCTGGCCGGCGGCGGCGGCGCGCGCCGCTTCCCGCCGCAGCACGCGGCACCAGGAGGCGGGGCCGGCGCCCCGCGGTGCCTCGACGGGCCAGGGCGGCGGGAAAGGTCCGGCGACATGCGCGGCCGGCAGCCAGCCATGGCGGGAGATGGCCACCACCCTGCCCTGGTGGCCGCGCCGGCGCAGGGAAAGCAGCATGTCCACCATGGTCAGCCCCATGCCCACCAACAGCACGGTGGCGGCGGGGTCGATGCCTTCCAGCGTGGCGGGGTCCCAGGGATTGCCGGCGAGGTGCGGCGGCTGGCCGGGCGCGCTGGCGAAGCCGCCCGGCGCCAGCAGCACCCGCGCGACATCGTGCTGCCCGCCCCCGGCCAGCAGGCGGAAGCCGCCGCCGGGCAGGCGCGTGATGTCCTCCACCCGCTGCCGCAGCAACCGCAGCGCGGCGCCCGGCGCGGCCATGGCGGCGGCGAGCTGTTCTTCCAGGTAGGTGCCGTAGAGCACGCGCTCCGCGAAGACCGGGCCGCCTTCCGGCGGCGCGGCGGGGGCATCGGGGCGGCTGGCCAGCCACTCGGCGAAATGGCCCGGCCGGTCGGGATGCAGGCTCATGCCTCCCGCCGGCACGTTCAGCACATGCGACGGGTCGGCGGTGCCATAGGCCAGGCCGGGGCCGGCGCGGGGGGCAGGCTCGAACAGCAGGACGCGGGCATCCGCCGGCAGCGTGGCCCGCAACAGCACCGCCAGCGCGGTCCCGGCGAAGCCGCCGCCGATGATGGCGACCTGATCCTGCGCCCCGTTCATGCCGGCCGCCTTCCGCTCTGGAGCCCTGTTGTCATCCGCGCCGGGCCGGCGGGTCGCGCGAGAGGCCGCGCGCGGCCAGCGCGGCCTCGTAGGAAGCCCAGCGCTCCGCCTGTTCCTCGCCCAGTTGGCGCAGGTAGGCCCATGAATAGATGCCGCTGTCGTGCAGGTCGTCGAAGGCCAGCCGGACCGCGTAATGACCCACCGGCTCCATCCGCAGGATGCCGACATGGCGGCGCCCGGCGACGTATTTACGCTGGCCGGGGCCATGGCCCTGCACCTCGGCGGAAGGGCTTTCCACCCGCAGGTATTCCGCCGGCAGCGAGAAGCGGGAGCCGTCGGCGAAGCTGATATCCAGCCGCTTCTCGGCCCGGCGCAGGCGCAGTTCCGTCGGCGCGGGCGGGGTGGCGGTCATCAGCCCTCCAGGCGGCGGGCCTCTTCCGGCAGCATAATCGGGATGCCGTCGCGGATGGGATAGGCCAGCCCCGCCTTCTCGCTGACCAGCTCGCCCTTCTGCCGGTCATAGACCAGCGGGCCCTTGGTCAGTGGGCAGACCAGGATTTCCAGCAAGCGGGGGTCCACAGGACCACCGGCGGGCTGCGCGGAAGCGGGGGTGTCGGTCTCGGTGCTCATGCGCTCGGGTTCCTGCGCCATGGTGGGCGAATCGTCAACTCTCGGGGGCGCCGCCGGCCGGGGGCCGTGCCCGCGCGGGCAGGGCCACCGGTACAAGAATGCCGCATCGCCGCCGGTTGCAGGGCCGGCGGGGCTAGAGCAGGTTCCCTTCGCAGGGGCTTACCGCACCCACTCTAGCATGTTGTTTCTTCGCGTGTTTCACGCTTTTCGGTGATTCCACCTGAATCGATCACGCTCTACCCCGCCTGCCCCCCGCCTGCCCGTGTCGCGGCACCGGCGGAAATGGCAGCGCCGCCAGCGGATGGCGCACCCCCCGGGGCCGTCCGTCACATGTCACATGGTACGCCGGGTGCCGCCCGAAGCCGGCCCGGCGCCGTCGATCCGCAGCAGGGCGGTCAGCAACTCCGCGCGGCGGCCGGGGCCGGGCGCTTCCAGCAGGGCCTGCTTCTCCCGCCCCTCGAAGGGGCAGACCATGCAGAGCGTGGTGACCAGGTCCGGCGTGGGGGCCTGCTCGATCGCCGCCCAGTCGGCCTCGATGCCGCGGGCGCTGAAATAGGGCCGCAGCGCGCCAAGCAGGGCGGCGCGGTCCACGGTATCGCCCTCCGGCGGCTCCAGGTCGGCCCGGTAGGGCGCGAAGGCCGCCTTCACCCTGCGGTAGCCGGCGGGGTGGTCCGGCAATTCCTCCAGCACGTCGAAGCGCAGCAGTCCGAGCAGGGTGATGAGGTAGCGCCCGTCCCCCGTCTCGGAAAAGGAGGCGACGCGGCCCAGGCAGCCGGTGCGGTAGATGGTGGAGCGGTTATCGGTCCGCTGCACGCCCTGGTCGGGCAGCACCATGCCCAGCAGCCGCCCGGCGCCCAGCGCATCCTCCACCATCGCCAGGTAGCGGGGCTCGAAGACGTTCAGGGGCAGCCGCCCGCCGGGCAGCAGCAGGGCGTCCGCCAGCGGGAAGATCGGGATTTCGGTCGGCAGGTCGCGGAACGAGGCCACGGCCCGCTGGCCTAGACGCGCGGCGGGCACGGGACCGGCAGCCCCGCCTCCTGCCGCCCGGAAGAGGTCCGCCGCATGGCGCTCAGCGGAACAGCAGCGTGGAAAGCCCACGCCGCGCCTTGGGTACCGCCGGTTCGGTGGGGCCCCAGGCCTCGAAGAACTTGACCAGTTGCTTGCGCGCCGCTTCCTCGTTCCAGGCGCGGTCGCGGCGGATGGCTTCCAGCAGCGCGTCGGCGGCATCGGTCCGGCGGTCCATGGCGTTCAGGGCCAGGGCCAGCTCGATCCGGGCCTCGTGGTCGTCCGGGTCGGCGGCCAGGCGCGCCTCGAATTCCGAGAGGCGCTCGCGGGCGCGGCGGCCTTCGACGGCCAGTTCCAGGGCGCTGCGGACACCCACGATCTCGGCATGGTCGCGGATCTTCTCCGGCACGCTGTCCAGCACGGCCTGGGCCTGGTCTTCCTCGTCCAGGGCGATCAGCGCGCGGGCCAGGCCGGCCAGGGCCACGGCATTCTCCGGCTCCTGCTGCGCCAGGGCGGCGAACAGTTCCAGCGCTCCCTGGTGGTCGCCCTGCTCCACGGCGGCCTTCGCCTCGGCCAGAAGGTCGGCGGCGGGCATCTGGCCGCCGGCGCCCTTCAGCAGGGTCTCGATGAACTTCTTGACCTCGGATTCCGGCAGGGCGCCCTGGAACAGGTCGGCGATCTGGCCCTGCCAGAAGGCGACAACCGTGGGCACCGATTGCAGCGGCAGGCCCATCTGCGAGAGCTGCTGCACCAGGGCCCGGTTCTGGTCGATATCGATCTTGACCAGCTTCACGCGGCCGCCGGCGGCGCGCACCACCTTCTCCAGCGTGGGGGTCAGCTGCTTGCAGGGGCCACACCAGGTCGCCCAGAAATCGACCAGCACGGGCACGTCGCGGCTGGCGGCCACCACGTCCTGCATGAAGTTTTTCTGGTCGCTGTCCTTGATCAGGTCGGCGCCATTCGGGGGGGTCAGTGTCGCGTCCATGGGAGAGTACCGGTTTCCAGCTTCCTGTCCCCGCATAGATGCGTGGCCGCGGGGCCGGCGCAAGTCTTTCGCCGCTTTACGTTAAGGGTTATGCGCGACAGGCCATGGGGCCTGCGGTGCCCGGGGCCTCGGCGGCCCGCCCGCGGGGGCAGGCGCCCGGCCCGATGCGGCGGCGGGAAACCGCCCTGCCCACGCATACCGGCCAGGCCTTCCCGAACCAGCCATGACGCGGCCCGGGGCCGGCCACGCCACCGCCGCCCCGGCACCCCCTCCCAAGCGCCCGGCCACCTGTCCTGGCGGCCGGGCGCGCGGCGAAAGCCCCTCAGGCCCGCTTCACGTTCCAGAAGATCGGGAAGGAAGCCGGCACGATATCCACGATGTCGGTGCGGTAGGCGGTCGGGTTGAATGTCTGGCCGAGCGGGATGAAGGGCACTTCCTCGAAGGCCACGCGCTGGATCTCGCCGGCCAGGCGCTTCTGCTCCGCCGTGTCCGGCGCATCCAGCCACTGGTCGCGCAGCCCTTCCAGGCGCGGGCTTTCCGGCCAGCCGAACCAGCCCTGCGGGCCATTGCCACGCAGCGGCACATGGCTGGAGGGGTCGGCCACCGTCAGGCCCTCGTAAGTGGTGGGGAAGGCGTTCCAGCCGCCCTTATCGGGGGTCGCCTTGCTGGTGCGGCGCTGCACCAGCGTGCCCCAGTCCATGCTGGCATAGTCGACATTGATGCCCAGCCGCTTGAACAGGTCCGCCGCCACCTGCGCGAAGGCCGCCTGCACGGGGTAGTCGGAGGGCGCCATGAGCAGCACGGGCTCGCCCTTGTAGCCGCTTTCCTCCACCAGCCTGCGGGACTTCGCGATGTCACGCGGCGCCGTCAGCACTTCCAGCCCCACATCGTTCGCCATCGGCATGCCAGGGGTGAAGACGCCGATGGGGATATGGAACAGCTCGGGCTCGCCCCCCACGGCCGCGGCCATGAAATCGGCCTGGCTGATGGCGGAGAGCACAGCGCGCAACAGCTTCGGGTTGTCGAAGGGCGGGTGCAGATGGTTGAGCGCGAGCATGCCCATCACCCCCACCTTGTCGAACACCGCCGTCTTCACGTTGCGCATGGGGCGCAGCAGCGGCATCAGGTCGAAATCGGGCCGCTGGATCCAGTCGACCTCGCCATTCTGCAGGGCCCCCACGGCGGTGGCGGAATCCGGCATCACGAGCCATTCGACACGGTCGAAATGCGCCACCTTGCCGCCGGCCAGGAAGCTTGGCGCGCCCTCCCGCGGCACGTACTTGTCGAAGCGCGTGTAGATGGCCTTGGAGCCCGAGACCCATTCGTCGCGAATGAAGCGGTAGGGCCCGCTGCCGACATATTCGGAGATCTGCGTGAACGGGTCGGTCCGGGCGATGCGCTCGGGCATGATGAAGCAGTTGTCGCTGAAGGCCCGCAGCATCAGGCTGTAGGGCTTCGTCAGCGTGATCTCGAAGCGGCGGTCGTCCAGCGGCGTCATCGCCGCCGTGCGCGCCAGCAGCGTCTGGCCCAGCGGCCGGCGCTTCGCCCAGCGCTGGAGGCTGGTGATGCAGTCGGCCGGCCGCACCGGCTCGCCATCGTGGAAGACCAGCCCCTCGCGCAGCGTGAAGCGCCAGGTCAGCCGGTCGTCCGACAGTTCATGCCCCGCGACCATCTGCGGCTGCGGCTCGAACCCCGCGTCGAGGCCGTAGAGCATATCCCAGATCATCGCGCCGTGGTTGCGCGCGACGGTGGTGGTGGTCCAGACCGGGTCCGGATTGGCGAGGTTGCCCTCCGGCACGAAGCGCAGCACGCGGGCATTGCCCTGGGCGAGCGAGGGGCGGGAGAGCGACACCGCGGCCAGGCCGGCGGTGGCGCCAAAAAGGGTTCTGCGTTTCATGGCCGCTCTCCTGCGGTGGGTGGGGAGGCAGGCCTGGCATCAGCGGAGCAGGTGTCTGCCGAGGAATTCCGCGACGCCAAGATAGACGCTGCGGCGGTTATCGCGTTTCAGGAAGCCGTGCCCTTCGTCGGGGAAGGTCAGGTAATCCACCGGCACGCCGCGGCGGCGCAGCGCCTCGACGATCTGCTCGCTCTCATGCGGCGGCACGCGCGGGTCGGTCAGGCCCTGCGCCACGAACATCGGGCAGGTGATCTGGTCCACCTTGTGCAGCGGCGAGAGACGTTCCAGCAGCTCCGCGTCCCGCACAGGGTCGCCGTACTCGGCGGCACGGTGGCTGATGCGCCAGGGCCCGGTACGCTCGAAGAAGGTCTTCCAGCGGGCTATGCCGTAATAGTCGATGCCGGCGGCCCAGAGTTCCGGCTGCTCGGTGACGGCGGCCAGCACCATCCAGCCGCCATAGCTCTGGCCCATGATGGCGATGCGCGCCGCATCGAAGCGCGCATCGGCCGCGAGCCAGGCATGGGCGGCGGCCAGGTCGCGCACGCTGTCCAGCCGCAACTCGCGGTCGTCCAGCGCGGCATAGGCGCGGCCATAGCCGGTGGAGCCGCGCACGTTCGGCACCAGGACCGCGATGCCGAGCGAGAGCACCATCTGCAGGTCCGGCCGCCAGTTGGGCAGGGCCTGCATGGCCGGGCCGCCATGCACCCAGACCAGCACGGGCCAGCCGCCGGCGGGCGGCGCGCCCCCGGGCAGCGCCAGGAAGGCCGGCAATTGGCGGGAATCGAAGGTCGGGAAGTCCACCAGCGTCCAGGCGCGCACGCCGGCCGGCGTCTCGCAGGCGGAGAAGAGCCGGGTGGCGGCGGCGGTGCCCAGGCTGTGCAGCCACAGCGTGCCGGGATGCGTCGGGCAGGCGAGGTCGAAGGCCACGGCGCGGCCATCGGGGCGCCAGCTGATCTTGGTGATGACGCCCGGCGGGTGGCTCGGCGCCTCCAGCACCACGCCATTGGCGGTGTCGAGGATGTAGAGGCGGTGCCAGCCGGCCTCGTTCACCACGATGGCGAGGCGGCTCTCGTCCGGCGAGACCTCCAGCTTCTCCACGTCGGCCCCGGGCGTGAACAGGAAGTCCGGCGCGCGGCCCGGCGCCTGGAAGGCCACGCCCACGAATTCCCGCCCCAGGTCGCAGAGCAGCCAGAAGCCGGCACCGTCCCGCCGCCAGCGCGGGTTCATGTGACGCCAGGTGCCCTGATGCGGGGTCAGCGGCGTGGTGCGGCCGGTGGCCACGTCCACCCCGATCAGGTCGGCCTCGAAGGTCTCGGGCGCGGTGGAGAGGATGATGGAGCGGCCATCCGGGTGCCAGGCCGGCAGTTCGTGTGGCCCCATCACCTCCAGCAGCCGGGTGACATGGCCGCTTTCCAGGTCGATCACGCAGGGGTCGGTATGGGCGGGGTCGCGGCTATTGGCGGTGCAGGCCAGTTGCCGGCCGTCGGGCGAGAGGGCGCCCCAGCCATGGATGGTGCCCGGGTCTTGCGTCAGGGCGCGCGGCTCGCCCTCCGGCGGCAGGACGTAGAGCTGCAGGCGCTCGTCGCCGGCCTGGTCGCGGCCGAAGACGGCACCGCCATCGCGCGGGCTGCCGGCGACGAAGGCCACGGCGTCGCGGTGCGCGCTGCGCGGCAGGGCCCGGCCGCCATCGGCCGGCAACTCCCAGACCTGCGCGGAACCACCGGCATCGCAGAGGAAATAGAGCCGGCCATCGGCGGCATAGGAGGGGGCGGTGGCGGCCGCGGCTGCCAGCAGGCCGTCGAGGCGTGAGGAGATATCGGGCATATCGGGCATGTTCATCCCCGACTCGCCCCGAAGCAAGGGGCTGCGGCGGCGCGGAAACGCCCCGGTGGCGTTGGGCGCCGCCAGCCCGCGTCACGCCGCACTGCGCGGCTGGAGGCCGGGCGGCCGCCCAGGGGCTCGCCATTTCCCCCTGCCCCACGCAGCCGCGTCCCCCGGCAAGGCGGCCTGCCGGATGGACGAAATCAAGGCATTCCGGATTCAGGAGCCGGCTTCAGGCGATGTCGCGGCGCCCGGCGGCGGCCCTGCCGCCCTGGCCCGTACAGGGCGGCGCGTGGCTGGCACGCGGGCTGGCACGCCGCCTGCATGGAGTGCCGGCCCGCCCGCGCTGGCGGGCCGGCACAGCCGCCGCGGCGAGGTAAAGGAACGGACATGGATATCGGCGTCTTCATCCCCATCGGCAACAATGGCTGGCTGATCTCGGAGACAGCGCCGCAGTACAAACCGAGCTTCGATCTCAACCGCGAGATCGTGCAGCGCGCCGAGCATTACGGGCTCGACTTCGCGCTCTCCATGATCAAGCTGCGCGGCTTTGGCGGAAAGACGGAATTCTGGGACCACAACCTGGAATCCTTCACCCTTATGGCCGGGCTGGCCGCCGTCACCACGCGCATCCGCCTCTTCGCCACCGCGGCGACGCTGGCCATGCCGCCGGCCATCGTGGCGCGCATGGCCTCCACCATCGACAGCATTTCCCATGGCCGGTTCGGGCTGAACGTCATCACGGGCTGGCAGCGGCCCGAATATTCCCAGATGGGTCTCTGGCCGGGCGACGAGTTCTTCGCCAGCCGCTACGATTACCTGACCGAATACGTCCAGGTTCTGCGCGACCTCTGGGGCGAGGGGAAATGCGACCTGCGGGGCCGCTTCTTCCAGATGGACGATTGCCGCCTGAGCCCGCGCCCGCAGGCGGACATGAAAATTTTCTGCGCCGGGCAGAGCGATGCCGGGCTGGAATTCACCGCGCGCCACGCCGATTACAATTTCTGCCTCGGCAAGGGCTTCAACACCCCCGCCGCCTTTGCCCCAACCGCCGGGCGGCTGCGCGCCGCCACCGCCAAGACCGGGCGGGACGTCGCCTCCTACGCGCTGTTCATGGTCATCGCCGCCGATACCGACGCAGCCGCGCTGGCGCGCTGGGAGCATTACAAGGCCGGTGCCGACACCGCTGCGCTGGCCTGGATGAAACAGCAGAGCGAGGCCGACAAGACCTCCGGCCCCGACACCAACGTGCGGCAGATGACCTCCGGCGATTCGGCGGTGAATTTCAACATGGGCACGCTGGTCGGCTCCCATGCCAGCATCGCCCGGATGCTGGACGAGGCGGCGGAGGTTCCCGGCGTCGGTGGCGTGTTGCTGACCTTCGACGATTTCCTTGGCGGCATCGAGGATTTCGGCCGTCACATCCAGCCCCTGATGCGCAGCCGGCGGCACGTGGGCGCGCAGTTGGAAACGGCCTGACCGCCAGCCAGTAAGCGGCGCGCCGGCCGAAGCCAGCGCGCCACGATGCGTCAGCCCTTGCTGACGTCCCAGAACAGCGGGAACGGCGCCTGCGCCACGCCAGCCAGCGTATCCCGCCAGGCCGAGTAGCCCAGGAAGAAGCCGGTCGGGATGAAGGTGACGTCGTCCATGCCGGCGCGGTTGATACCCTCGACCGCCCGCTTTTCCGCCGCCAGATCCGGGGCCTCGTACCATTCGGCGATATGTTGCTCGACCTCGGCCGAGCTGGGCCAGCCGAACCAGGCCTTGTCGCCATTGGCGCTGACGCCCTTGTAGGGCGCGGGGTTGATGCAATCGACGCCGGAATGCCAGCTGAAGAAAATGTTCCAGCCTCCTTCCGACACCGGCTTCTTGTTGGTGCGGCGCGAGCCCACGGTGCCCCAGTCGGTCGCGACGTAATCGACATTCATCCCGATACGGCCGAGCATGTCGGCGGTGACATCGCCCTGCGCCTTGGTGATGGGCACGTCGGTGGCCACCAGGATCACCACCTTCTCGCCGGCATAACCGGCCTGCTTCAGCATCTCCCTCGCGCGGTCGTACAGGCGCGGGCCCTTCAGCCGTTCGGCGCCGGCTTCCGTGTAGAGCGGCGTGCCGGGAGTGAAGAAGCTGGGCATCGTCTTCCAGAGCGATTCATCGTCGCCGACGATGGCCCGCATGTAGTCTTCCTGACTGACGGCCATCTGCACGGCCTGGCGGACCAGCCTGTTGTCGAAGGGCGGCTGCAGGTGGTTCAGCCGCATGGCGCCAACATTGCCGAGCGGATCGGCGATGTTCACCTTGATGTTGCGATTCCGCTGCAGCAGCGGCACCAGGTCCGCGATGGGGTTTTCCCACCAGTCGATCTCGCCGCTCTGCAGCGCGCTGGCGGCGGTGCCGGGGTCTGGCATGGTAAGCCATTCCACGCGGTCCACCCGCATCCGCTTGCCGCCGGCCAGCCAATTGCTTGCTTCCGGGCGCGGCCGGTAGCCGGCGAAACGTTCGAAGACCGAGCGGGAGCCCGCCACCCATTCATCGCGCCTGAAGGCCATCGGGCCGGAGCCGATATACTCCTGGATCTGCTTGTAGGGGTCGGTCTTCGCGATCCGCTCCGGCATAATCAGCAGCAGCGGCGTGTTGCTCTTGCCCAGCGCGTAGAGCAGCTTGGGGAATGGCGCCTTCAGGCGGAAGCGGAAGTCGCGGTCGTCGATCGCCTCCAGCGCGTCCAGCCGCGCCTGGATCATCAGGCCCATGCCGTCGCGCGCCATCCAGCGGTGGATGCTGGCCACGGCATCGGCGCTGCGCACGGGCTCGCCATCGTGGAATGTCAGGCCGGGACGCAGGCGAAAGGTCCAGGTCTTGCCGTCGGCGGAGACTTCGTGCCCCTCGCACATCTGCGGCTTGGGCTGCAGGTCGGCACCGATGCCGTACAGCATGTCGAACACCATCAGGCTGGCATTGCGCACCACGAGCTGCGTGCCGGCGACGGCGTCCAGGTTCGGCAGGTCTGCCTGCGGCACGAAGCGCAGCACCTTGCTGCCCTGCGCCCGGGCCAGGCGAGGCGCGGCCAGGCCGCCGGCCGCCAGCAAAGCCCCGGTGCTCAGCAGCAGGTCACGACGTTGCATATCGGCAAACTCCATTGGTATGGCATCACGATGAGCGGGCCGTGGCCCGTGGCGGCAGCCGGGGCCGGGGCCGGGGCCGGGGGCCGGGATGCCGCCATCCATCCCGGCGCCCCCCGCCGCGTCCGGGCAGGAAGCCGAGGCATCCCGTTCCGCCGCATTCCGCCACCGGCATATTGCTGCGGCCGGCAACCGAGTCACCTCATGCGGCGAGGGGAATTTGCTCTTGCGGGAACGTGTTTGCCTCGCGTCAAAGCAAATGCCATCAAGACGCCCCATCCTTGCCCGTATCGGCGCCAAGGATCGCGTTTTCGGCACGAGCCGCCGCGGCCAGCCATGCGCGCGGAGTCATGGCCGCGGCCTCCTCCGCCGGAATTCCTGGCAGCGGGAGCGGCCTGCGCGGCTGCTCCGGTTCACCAACACCCTTCCCGCGCCGCATGGCCGGGCGCGGTCATCATATTCGCGGGAGGGGGCATTCAGCGGGGCGGCGCTTCCTGCCCTTCCGGCCTCCATTCCAGGGCGCCGGAAGGGCCGGGCATGTTCAGCACGTCCTCGGCGAGGCAGATATCCTGCGCGGCGGTGCCGAGCGACTTGAAGACGGTGATCTCCTCCGCCGTCGCGCGGCCGCGCAGGTCACCCGCCAGGGCGGCACCGATCTCGCCGACCACCCTGGCCCTGTCGAGGACCCCGGCATCCAGCGGCTGGCGCAGGTCGCCCGATCGCGACAGGCAGGCATCGAGGGAATCGCACCAGAAGAAGCCCTGGCGCGCCAGCGTGTCATCTGACTCCCGCGTGTCGGGGCGGAAGGCGCCGCCGAGATTGACATGGGTGCCGGGCCGCAGCAGCCGGCCGGGAAAGACCGGAACCGATGACGTGGTGACGGTCGTCACCACGTCGGCCTCCGCCACGATATCGGCGGACCGGCAGGTCTCGGCCGCCAGCCCCTCCGCGCGTAACTGCTCCGCCAGCGCCTCCGCCCGCGCGGTGCCGCGCCCGACGATGATGGTGCGCGTGATCGGCCGCACCCGCGCCACCAGCCGCGCGCAGGGGCCGGCCAGGCGCCCGGCGCCGAACACGACATGGCAGCGCGCATCCGGCCGGGCGAGCAGGCGCGTGGCGGCGGCGATGCCCGCCCCGGTGCGGTAGTCCGTCAGGTGGTCAGCGGAGAACAAGCCGAGCGGCTGCAGGCTTTCGGTGCCGAACAGCAGCACCATCGCGGTGCTCTCATCGCCGCGCGTCGCGATCACCTTCAGCCCGAAGACGCGCCCCGGCAGGTATCCTGGCATGGCGAAGACCACGCCCGCCCCATCCGGCCGGGCGATTTCCGAGCGCATCGGCACCAGCATCTGCCCGCGCGACAGGACGATATAGGCACGCTCGCTGGAATCGATGGCCATCGCGGGGGTGAGCAGGCGGTGCAGATCCGCCTCCGAGAGCAGCTTCATGATTGGCGTTCTTCCATCGGTTGCGTGCTGTGCGGGCACGGGCACGGCATCGGCCTCAATGCTCCCGCAGCAGCCGGCCCAGGCCGGGGATCGCCGCCGCATTGCCGGCGGCGCGCAGCGCGCCCCAGAGCAGCACCTGGTTCGAGCTGAGCACCGGCACGCCGAGTTCCTGCTCCAGCGCCTCGATGCAACCGAAGCTCGGCAGGTCGGTGGCGAGCAGGATGACGGCCTGCGCGCCGTCCAGCGGCAGCCCTCGCACGAACGGCACCAGGCGTTCGGGCCGCACCTCCGGCACGTCGCGCATCGCGCTGATGCCGAGCGTCGCGTGGCCCGTGACCTCGTAACCGCCGGCCGCGAAGAACGGCAGGGAAAGGGCGTGGATCGCGGCGGGATAAGGCGTGCCGAGCGCGAAGCGCCGCACGCCCAGGGCCGCCATCGCGTCCCGCATGGCCGACCATGCCGAGAGGCACGCGGCGCCGGTGCCCGCCGTGACGGCGGCGGTGCGCGCCTCGTTCCAGCCGGGTTCCATGATGAAGGTCGTCACCATGTCCGCCAGCAGGATGACATCCACGCCGGTCGCGGCGAGTTCGCCGATGGCGCGGTCGAACTGCGCTTCCATCTGGCGCACCGCCTGCGGCGTCAGGTCGCCCCTGGCGAGCAGGCGCGTCGCGTAGAGCGCCACCGAAGGCGGCAGCACGCCGGCGAATTCCGGCTCCAGCACGGAGTTATTGGCCGGCACCACGACGCCGATGCGGCCGGCGGCCCCGAATTGCGGAAGCCCTGAAGGGGTTGTGATCATGGAGAGGGGGCTTTCCGGCATGTTACTGGATACGCGAATCCGCTAGGGTAAGCATACGGGGCGGCATCCAGCCGTGCCGGCGGGAAGACCGGAACAGAGGATCGCCGATGCCACGCCAGTCCGCCCAGGATCTTGCCTATACGCATCTCCTTGAGGAGATCGTGGCCGGCCGGCTGGCGGCCGGGGCCCGCATCAAGCCGGAAATCGTCGCCGGGGCACTGGGCGTCAGCCGCATGCCGGTGCGCGAGGCGTTGCGCCAACTGGATACGGAAGGCTTCGTGACCATCCGCCCCAATCGCGGCGCCACCGTCACCGAACTGGCCTCCGAGGAGGTGCAGGAGTTCTACGAGATGCGGTCGGTGCTGGAGGGGCTCGCCGCGCGGCTGAGCGCCGCCCGTGCCACGCCCTATGACATCGAGGACCTGGACGCGCATGTCGCCGCGATGCGGCGTGCGGTATCGGACCCGGCCCGCTGGGTGGAGCGGCACGAGGCCTTCCATGAGCGGCTGGGCGCGCTGTCGGGCCGCCCGAGGCTGAATGCCGAGATCCGGCGCCTGCGCCTGACCCTGCGCCCCTTCCTGCGCCTCTACGCGGAGGCGCAGCGCGAGCCGGAAGCCCTGGGCCACGAGCACGAGGTGCTGGTGGATGCGCTGCGCGACGGCGACGGTGCCCTGGCGGAGCGGCTGGCCATCGCGCATGTGCTGGCGAATGCGCGCAGCCTCGTCAGGCTGCTTTCCGCCGATCATACCAAGCGCGAGGCCAGGCCCGTCGTCGAACCGGGCTGAGCCGGGCCGCCATGCGACGGCGGCCATGGCAGCCGTCGCGAGACCCTGAACCGGCCGGGCCGGGGCGCCGGATTCCGGCCACCCGCTCTTGCCGTGCGCGCCCTGCCTTCCGCCCGGCATCGGTTTTCGCCTCGGGGCCATGCGCCGGCTTCCTTGCCACCTTCACTCGCGAACCGATTTGATCCACTTATCCAGTTCGGCGCAAGCCATGCGCGGGGAGGATGATGGTGGACGAGTTCGATCTGCTGGTGGCGGGCGCGGCGGTGGCGACGGGTCAGGGGCTGCGGCGCGCCGATCTCGGCATCCGTGCCGGCGAGGTCGCGGCCTGGCTCGAACCCGGCGCCAGGGCCGGGGCCAGGGAGACGATCGACGCCACCGGCCTGGTGGTGCTGCCGGGCCTGGTGGACGCGCATGTGCACTTCCGCGAGCCGGGGCTGGAATACAAGGAAGGCTTCTTCACCGGCACGGCCGCCGCCGCCGCCGGCGGCGTGACCACGGCCATGGTGATGCCGACCGACAACCCCTTCACCCTCACCGCCGCCGATGTCGCCGCCAAGCGCGACCTGGCCGCGGGCAAGCTGCATGTGGATATCGGCCTGCAGGCCGCCGCCACCGGGGCAGCGCAGGTGGCGGCCCTGGCGGCGGCGGGCGTGGTGTCCATCGAGGTTTTCCTGGGCGACATCGCCCCTGCCCTGCTGCTGAACGATACCGGGCGCTTCGCCGCCATCCTGCGCGCGGCGCGGGAGGCCGGCATCGTGGTGGGTGTGACACCGGCCGATGACGGGGTCATCGCGGCGGCGCTGGCGGCCTGCCGCGATGGGGGGGATGACCGCATGGCTTTCTTCCGCTCCCGCCCGCCGCTCAGCGAGGCCGCCGGCACCGCGCTGGCCGTGGCGGTGGCCGATGCCACCGGGGCCGCCGTGCACCTGCGGCAGATCAGCTGCCGCGCCTCCCTCGCCTTCCTGCGCGAGGCGCGGATGCGCGGCCTGGATATCTCGGCCGAGACCACGCCGCACAACCTGCTGCTGGGCGAGGACGAGATCCGCGAACAGGGCCCCTTCGCCAAGGTGCTGCCGCCGCTGCGCCCGCAGGAGGATATCGACGCGCTCTGGATGGCGTTGCGGGACGGCACGCTGGACATGGTGGCGACCGACCACGCGCCGCATCAGGAGGCCGAGAAACGCGCGGGCCTGGAGGATATCTGGGCCGCGCCCGGCGGCTTCCCCGGAGTGCAGACCCTGTTGCCGCTGCTGCTGGACGCCATAGCGGCCGGCCGCATGGGCTGGCCCGACCTGTTGCGCCTGTGCTGCGAGGCACCGGCGCGGCGCTTCGGGCTGTATCCCCGCAAAGGCAGCCTGGAGCCCGGCGCCGACGCCGACCTCGTGATCGTCGATGCGGGCCGCGCCGGGGTCATTCGCAACGAGGACCAGCTCAGCCGCGCCCGCATCACGCCCTTCGCCGGCCGCCGCGTGACGGGGTGGCCGGTGGCCACCGTGCTGCGCGGCCAGATCGTGGCGCGGGACGGCAAGGTCGTCGGCGCGCCACGCGGGCGGGTGCTGGCCCGCCCCGCCGGGTAGAGCGTGATTGCTTCAGGTGGAAGCAGCGCAAAGCGTGAATCACGCGAAGAAGCAACATACTGAAGCGGGTGTCGTGAGCCCCTGCGGACGGAACCTGCTCCAGGTGGGTCAGCGGGGCTCGCCGGGCAGGCACTGCATCATCGGCATCGGCACCTCCCAGGACCGCCGCACGGCGTCCAGCAGATGGCCGCGGATGGGGTCCAGGCGTTCCGCCACCGCCACCGCGTCGCAACGCAGCGCGCGGCCGAGATCGTGCACCGTGCGGCGCAGCGCATCCATGTCGATGGTGGTGATGCGCCCGTCCTCCACCACCACGCGCCCGTCGACGATGACGGTGCGCACGGCGCGACCGCCTTCCGTATAGACCACCTGCCGCGCGGCGCTGTTGAGCGGCAGGAAGGACGGGTCGTCGAGGTCCAGAAGCAGGAGGTCCGCCTTGTAGCCCGGCCGGATATGGCCGAGCTCGTCGCCCAGCCCGGCCACCTTCGCGCCGCCGCAACAGGCGCAGCGCAGCGCGTCGGCGGCGGTGGGCCGCCCCGGCATGGGGTCGGCGATGGCGGCGAGCGAGCAGAACATGTTCATCGCCTTGAACATGTTCTGCGCATCCGAGCATGAGCAGTTGTCGCAGCCGAGCCCGACATTCACGCCGCCTTCCAGGAAGCGGCGGAAGGGCGCGACACCGCTGCGGGTCTTGAGGTTCCCCACCGGGTTCAGCGCGACGCTCGCGCCGCGCTCAGCGATCAGGGCGACTTCCTGCTCCGTCAGCCAGACGGAATGAGCCAGCGAGAGGCGCGGTCCGAGCAGCCCGCAGGATTCCAGGTAGCGGATCTGCGACCCGCCGAATTCCTGGAGATGCTGCAGCCCGTGCACCGCCATGGCGCGGGATTCGTTCACATGGATGTAGATGGGCAGGTCCTGTGCCTGGCTCGCTTCCGCCAGTTGCTCCAGCGTGCGCCGCCGCAGCCGCTCCGGCGAGGATGGGCCGAGGCCGAAGGTGATGCGCTCGTACCGGCCCCGGTGCGGCGCGATGGCGGCCAGCAGGCGGGGCACGATGTCCTCGCCCGGCGGGAAGAGCGGCCCGGCGGGGCCGTTGACTCGCCATTGCTCGGCGGCGGGGATGCAATCCGCCCAGAAGGGCGTGGCTTCGACCAGCGGCACCTCGGCGAAGTGGGGCGCGAAGACGCAGCGGATGCCGACCCGGTCATAGGCTTCCAGCACCGCCGCCATGTCGCCTTCGTCATAGGGGTGGATGCGGTCCATGTCCTGCACGGTGGTGATGCCGGAGAGCAGGCATTCCACCGCGCCGATCAGCGTGCGCGCCACCAGTTCCTCGCGTGAGCGGCGGGGATAGGAGGGCGGCAGGGCGTAGAGCCCCCATAATTCCAGCGGCAATGTCTCGAACGCGCCTTTCAGCAGCGTATCGTGCGAGTGGTAATGCGCGTTGAAGAAACCCGGCAGCGCCAGCCGCCCGCGCCCCTCGATGCGGGTGGCGGCCAGTACCGCCTGGCGCAGCGGGTGGTCCTCCCCGGCGCGTGCGGCGGCACCGAGGCCGGGTTCCACCGCCAGCACGCGCCCGTCGCGGATCAGGATATCGGCGACGGGCGGATGATCCGTGTCCCCGTCATGGTCGTAGACCATGGCGCCTTCGATCAGCAGCGTTCCATCCATCGCCATCCGTCTTCCCCTTCGAGCCTGTTTGGATCATCGTATCCAAATCAGATTCGTGACAAGGGCCGGCACGCGCACCGGCCCGCCACAACCGGAGATCCGTGCCGCATGGCCAAGCTGAAACTCACCCTCGCCTGTGGCTCCTATGACCGCACCCGCCCCATCCTGGACGGGCGGGTGCAGATCGAGGGGGTGGACCTCAACGCCGTCGCGCTGGAGCCGGAGGAATGCTTCGCGCGCGCCTACCGCAGCCAGGATTTCGACATCACCGAGCTGTCCGGTTCCAGCCACCTGCTGACCACGGCACGGGGCGACGCGCCCTATATCGGCATTCCCGCCTTCGTCTCCCGCGTGTTCCGGCACTCGGCCTTCTATATCCGTACCGATCGCGGCATCCGTTCGCCGGCCGACCTGCGCGGCCGGCTGGTGGGCCTGCCGGAATACCAGATGACCGCCTGCCTCTGGGCGCGCGGCATCCTGTCCGATGCCTATGGCGTCGCCTCCACCGACATCCACTGGCGCAATGGCGGGCAGGAGCAGCCCGGCCGCACCGAGCGCACGCCGATCTCGCTGCCGCCAGAATTCGACCTGCAGCCCATCCCGCCCGGCCGCAGCCTGTCCGGCATGCTGGAGGCGGGCGAGCTGGACGCGCTGGTGACGGCGCGCGCGCCCTCCTGCTTCGTGCGGGGCGCGCCCAATATCGCGCGGCTCTTCCCGGATTTCCGCACGGAGGAGGAAGCCTGGCACCGCGGCACCGGCCTGTTCCCCATCATGCACCTCATCGGCATCCGCCGCAGCCTGGTGGAGCGCGAGCCCTGGCTGGCGGCCAGCGTGTTCAAGGCCTTCCTGCAGGCACGCGACGTGGCGCTGCACGAGTTGCGCCAGGTGGGCACGCTGGCCTGTATGCTGCCCTGGCTGCCGGACGACCTGAAGCGCGCCGAGGCCGTCCTGGGTCCGGATTTCTGGCCCTATGGCATCGCCCCCAACCGACCGGAACTGGAAGCCATGACGCGCTGGGCACAGGAACAGGGGCTCGCCGCCCGCCGCGTGCCGGTCGATGAGATGTTCGCGGCCTCCACCCTGGATATCGCGAAGGTCTGAAAGGCCCGCGTGGCGGAAGGTGGGCACGGCCGGTCGTTGCGAAAAAATTGGATACACGCATCAAACCGGCTGGACCCTTGCCGCGGCGGCCGCCATACTCCGCCACGAGGAACAGGGCCCAAAGAGGCCCGCTGTTAGCACGCGGCATTTTCGCTTCCGGTTCCGGAGGACTCGTCTGCCCATGACCGTTTCCCTGCATCGCCGTGCGTTGCTGGCGGCTGCTTCGCTTTCCATTCCCGCTCTACTGCCCGGCGGAGCACGGGCCCAGACGCGCTTTCCGCAACGCGAGCTGACCTGGCTGATCTATCAGTCGCCGGGCGGCTCCATCGATCTCAACACGCGCACCGTGCAGCCTTTCGTCGAGGCCAAGGGCTTCAAGTCCACGCTGGACTATGCCACGGGCGCCGGCGGGCGGGTGGCGCGCAACAAGCTGTTCAGCGCGCGCGCTGACGGCCACACCATCATGACGGAAGTCGCGCCCGGCGTGTCCGTCGATACCGCGCTGTTCGACGTGCCTTACAAGGCCAGCGACTTCGCCCCGCTCTACGGCTGGGTGGCGAGCCCCGGGCAGCTCTGCACCAAGAAGGACGGCGCGATCCGCAACATCGCCGACTTCGTCGCGGAATGCGGCAAGCGGCGCGTGGTGGTGGGCTCGATCGGCCGTGGCGGCGCGCACCACCTGCAATTGCTGGCGCTGCGTCGCGACCTTGGCGTGAACTACGACATCGTCCATTTCAACGGGTCGAGCGCAGCCTATGCGGCGGTCAGCGGCGGGCATATCGACGCCGCCTGCAGCGGCGCGGCATCGGCCTCCCGCGCGCTGGACAGCCTGTATGTCTTCGCCATGATCTCGGGCAAGCGCGCCGTGTCGCTGCCGGATGTCCCCACCGCCGCCGAGCAGGGCAAGACGGTGCAATCGGTGGTGCAGCTCTTCTTCGCCTCCATCCGCTCCGCCGTGCCGGCCGAACGCCGCGCCGCCCTGACGGCCGCCTTCCGCGATGCCTTCAAGGACCCCGACCTGGCCGCCCGCATGGAACGCCAGGGCGAGGAACTGACACTGATGGAACCCGAGGATGTGCAGCGCCGCCTGAGCACGGAACAGGCGCTGATCGAAGAATTCAAGGACGCCCTGAAGGTCTGAGGCCGGCGGCGGCGCGGGCGGCTTTCCGCCCGCGCCGCGCCCTGGCGCATGGCCTGGCCGCCACCCGGCGGCCGTTACCAGATTGGAACATGCCAATGCCGGACAGCGGCAAACAGGATTTCAGCGCCGCCATCGTCGAGGAAACCTCGCGCGCCGGCATCAAGCTGGTGGCCAGCCTGCCGGATGGCTGGATCGCGGGGCTGATCGGGCGTTTCGCCACGGATGCGCGCTTCCGCCACGTGCCCGTCAACCGCGAGGAAAGCGCCATCGGCCTCTGCTCCGGCGCGTTCTTCTCCGGCACGCCGGCGCTGGCGCTGATGGGGGCCTCGGGCTTCCTGACCTGCATCTACGCCATCACCAAGATCAGCTACACCTACCAGATCCCGTTGCCGATCTTCATCACCCTGCGGGGCGATATCGGCGACAAGGCGAAGTACCACGTCTCCAACGGCCTCTACCTGCGGCCGATCCTGGAGGCGATGGCGCTGCCCTATACCGAAATCCACAGCCCGGCGGATATGCCCCTGGTCGGGCGCGCCATCCGCCACTCCCGCACCATTGCCCGCCCCGTGGTGGTGGGCTTCTCGCGCGACATGCTGCGCGGAGCCGATTGAATGACGATGACGATGGAAGCGTGCTTCCGCGCGCTGATCGAGGCCCGCCGCGACGAGATCGTGGTGCTCTCCGCCGGCAATGCCTCCGAGATGTGGTGGAACCTGACCGGCGACCGCGACACGGTCTTCTACCTGGAGGCCAGCATGTCCCTGGCGCCGATGTTCGGCGCCGGCCTCGCGATGGGCGTGCCCGGCCGCGACGTCTGGGTGCTGAACGGCGATGGCGCGCTGGTGATGAACCCGGGCACGCTCATGGTGGAACGCGAACTCGGCCTGCCGAACCTCAAGCATTTCGTGGTGTCGAACCGCCGCTACGGCTCGACCTTCGACGCCGCCCTGCCCAATGCGGCGCAGAACGATTACCCCGCCCTCGCCCGTGCCCTCGGCATCGCGCGGGCGGAGCAGTTCGAGACGGTCGAGGGTCTGCGGGCCGGGCTGGACGATATCCGCCGCCCCGGCCACGGGCTCTGGACGCTGGAGGTCGAGCCGCTGGGCCACAAGATCGAGCCACCGCCGATTGACGGGCCGGAAATGAAGTTCCGTTTCGGCCGCTGGATGGAGGCCCAGTGCGGCGTCCGCGTGTTCGGGGCGTGAGGCCCGCCGATGCGCGTTGAGCTGCATGTCTTCACCTGGCGGCGCCTGGCCGATTTCGGCGCGCTGGCGGCGGTGCTGCGCGCCCATCCGGCCGAAAGCATCCGCGAGCTGGTGGTCCTGGGCAAGACCGAGGGCCCGGCGACGCTGAACGACTTCTCGCGCGAGGTCGCGACGGGCGCGGCGCAGGCCGCGGTGCTGGCGGCGGGCGGCCCGGCCCTGCTGGCGCGGACCACCTGCCTGTTTTCTACCGGCTGCGAGGGGCTGGCCTCGCCCTTCGGCATGGCCCTGGTGGTGCTGGAGGAATCCAACGCCACCACCACCGCGCCCCGGCTCGCCCTGGCCACGGCCCGCACTGCGGAGGTGCCCTATGCCGGGCGCGGCGGGGCGGCCCATGCCCGCCACGTGGCCGCTGGAGTGCGTGCCGCCATGGCGCGCGCCGGGCTGACGGCCGCGCAGGTCGGGCTGGTGCTGGTGAAATCCCCGGTGCTGCCCGCTGGCGCGGCGGAGGATTCGCGCGCCGGCTCCACCGGCGCGGCACGGGCGGCGGGGGCGCTTGGCGCCGCCCTGGCGCTCGGCGAGATCACCGACGCGGCGCTGGATGCCGCCGGGCCGCTGGCCCGCGCGGCGCTGCATGGCAGCCGCGCGATGGCCTTCTCGGGCACCGAGCTGGACCATGACGAGATCGTGGTGCTGGGCAACCGCCCCGGCGCCGGCGGCAACCTGACAATCCATGCGACCGGCCTTGCCGATGCGCTGGATGTCGGCGCGATGCGCCGCCTGGCCGCCAGGCTGGGCGCGCGCTGGAATGAGGATGGCGTAATGCAAGACCCTTCGCCCCTGCGGGCGATGTTCCTGAAACTCGGCACGCCGCCGGGCGGCATGCTGCGCGGGCGGCGCACCACCATCCTGGGCAGTGAGCTGACACCCGACAAGCACCTGCGCGCCGCCGCCAGCGGCGTGGCCGGCGCCTTGTTCGGCGCAGCCGATATTTTCGTCAGCGGCGGCGCCGAGGGGCAGGCGCCCGCCGGCGGCGGCCTTTTCGCCACCATTGCCGAAGCGGGGGCGGCATGAGCGCGCCGGATTTCCTGCTGCTGCGGCACGGGGAGGCCCGGCGCCTGCTGAGCAGCGCCGATGCCATCGCCGCCATCGAGGCCGCCTGGCACGATTACGGCCACCAGCGGCAGGTGCTGTCGCGCCCCTCCTCGATGGGCATGGGCGGCGGCGGCGCGGTCTTCAAGATCAAGGGCGGCATCCTGACCGGCCAGGGCGTGGCGGGCTTCCGGCTGGTCGCCGACCACTGGGACACGGCGGGGCGGGAACTGACGGAGGACTGGTTCTGGCTGGCCGACCCCGCCACTGGCCGCCCGCTCGCGCTGATCGAGGAATTCGGGCTGCATTGCCTGCGCACCGCCGTCACCGGCGCGGTCGCGGCCGGGCTGCTGGCGAAGCCGGGCACGCGCAGCCTGGGGCTGGTCGGCGCCGGGCAGATCGCGCGGGAGCTGCTGGAACCGCTGCGCCAGGTGCTGCCGGGGCTGGAGCGGGTGCGCGTCTCCTCCCGCCGCCTCGCCTCTGCGGAGGATTTCGCGCGCCGTTATACCATCCCCGGGCTGGTGGTGGAGGCGGTGGCGACGCCGGAGGAAGCCGTGGCGGGCGCCGACCTCGTGATGACCCTCAGCGCCGCGGAACTGCCCTTCCTGCGGCCGGAGCATCTGGCGCCCGGCGCCACCGTGATCGGCATGGGCGGCGACGCGGAACTGGATGCGTCGGTGCTGGGCTGGGCCGACCGTTTCGTGGTGGACGACATGGATTTCGCCTGCGTGGCCGGCAGCGTCGCCGGCTGGCTGAAATCCGGTGCCCTGACGCGCGAAGCCGTGGTGGCGCGGCTGGACGCTGATATCGGCGAGGTCGCCGCCGGCCTCAAGCCCGGCCGCCGGGCGGCGGGGGAGAATGTCGTGGCCATCATCCAGGGCATGGCGGTCTGCGACCTCGCCCTGGCGACGCTCGCCTGGCGCCATGCGCGGGCGAGCGGGGCGGGCCAGTCGCTGCCGCTGGGCGAAGCGGCGCCATGATGCGGCCCCCTGGTCCGGCGGGCCACGCGCCCTGCCGCTTCCGACGCGCCCCTTTTCCCGAGGATTGAGGACATATGGACGACGCCAAGAAGAGCGGGGTGGCCTTCGCGGTGCTCCTCGCCTGCGCGCTCATCTACATCGCGGCCACGGGGCTGCTGTCGCGGAGCGCGGGCGGCCTGTTCCCGGCCATCATCGGCACCACCGGGGCGATCGCGGCCGTGGTGAACGTCGTGCAGATCCTCATGGGGGGCGTGAAGGCGCCCGAGATACGCGACGCGCGTGAGGCCCGCTGGCTCGCGGCGCTCTCGATCGGCGCGCCGCTGGTCTATGCCGTGCTGCTCTGGCTGCTCGGCTTCTGGATCGCCTCGGCCGCCACGCTGCTGGTGCTGCCCTGGATCCTGGAATACCGCCGGCCGATGCTGCTGCTCGCCATCGCGGCGCTGACGATGATCGGCATCCGCCTCGTCTTCGTCGAGGTCTTCGACATGCACCTGCCCCAGGGCCTGCTCATCGAGCGGCTGCTCGACACCGACCAGGAAGATTGAGCCCCATGCTGGAAAACCTCCTAATCGGCCTGCGCGCCTGCCTTGAGCCGCAGCAGCTTCTGTTCATGGTGCTCGGCACCTTTGGCGGCATGTGGGTGGGCGTGATCCCGGGGCTGGGCCCGATCACCGCCATGGCGCTGCTGATCCCCTTCACCTTCAGTATGGAGCCGCTCTCGGCGCTGCTCATGCTCGCCTCGATCTCGGCGGCGGCGAACTGCTCGGGCTCCTTCACCTCGATCCTGCTGAACGTGCCGGGCGAGACGACCTCGGCCGCCACCTGCTTCGACGGCTACCCGATGGCGCGGCAGGGGCGCGCGCGCGTGGCCATCGGGCTCTCGATCGGCGCCAGCTTCTTCGGCGCGGTGGCCGGCATGGTCGCCGTCATCCTGCTGACCAAGCCGCTGCTGGCGCTGGCGCAGGCCTTCGGCCCGGCGGAATATTTCGCGCTGGCGCTGCTCGGCCTCTCCGTCGTCGCCGTGCTGTCGGAGGGCGCGCGGGTGAAGGGCATCGTCATGGCGGCGCTCGGCCTGTCCTTCTCCTTCGTCGGCGTCGACGCCGTCATCGGCGAGGCGCGCTTCACCTTCGGCATCCTGGACCTGCAGAGCGGCATCGGACTGGTGCCGGCGACCGTCGGCCTGTTCGCGGTGTCCGAGATCATGGAATGGATTGTCAGCCGCGAGGCGGTCTCGCGCATGGCGAAGTTGGAAGGCAGCGTCTGGGAAGGCGTGAAGGACACCTTCCGCTACCCCGTCGCGCTGGTGCGCAGCACGGTCATCGGCATCGTCACCGGCATCGTGCCGGGCGTCGGCGCGGTGGCCGCCAGCTTCCTGGCCTATGCCGTGGAAAAGCGCGCCTCCGCGACGCCGGAACGCTTCGGCGAAGGCGCGCCGGAAGGGGTGATCGCACCGGAATCGGCCAATAACAGCGCGGTCTGCGCGGGGCTGATCCCGGCGCTGACCCTGGGCATTCCCGGCGGCGCCACCTCGGCGCTGCTGCTCGTGGCCCTCACCGTGCACGGGCTGCGGCCGGGGGCGATGCTGTTCACCAGCCAGCCGCAACTGATCTGGGGCTTCTTCGTGGGCCTGATGGTCGGCGCGCTGCTCTTCGCGGCCATCGGCATGCTGATGACGGATATCTTCGCCCGCGTCACGCTGCTGCGCGCGGAGATCCTGGCGCCGGTCTTCCTCGTCATCAGCTTCGCCGGCGTCTATGCGCAGGACCAGCGCGTCTTCGACGTCTTCCTCTGCATCGGCTTCGGCGTGATGGGCTATTTCGCGCGGCGCTTCGGCTACCCGGTCGTGCCGCTGGTGGTGGGGCTGGTGCTGGGCACCATGGCCGAGACCTCCTTCCACCAGGGGCTGACCATCGCCGGGGGCAGCGTCCTGGGCATGCTGATGCACCCGATCGTGGCGCTGCTGCTCACCACCGCCGTGCTGCTGCTGGCCTGGCCGCTGCTGTCGGCCCTGCTACGCAGCCGGCACGCCGCGGGGCGCGCATGATGCCCGCCATGACCACGCTGCTGATCGAGAACGCCCTGGTCTATGACCATGACGGCGATACCGACCGGCCCGCCCGCGCCGACATCCTGGTCGCGGGCGACATCATCGCGGCCATCGGCACGGGGTTGGGGGACCCGGCGCACCCGGCCCGCCAGGGCCTGCCGCCGCCACGCATCATCGACGGCCGCCGGCGACTGGCCATCCCGGGCATGTTCAACGCGCATTACCATTCGCATGACGTGCTGCAGAAAGGGATGTTCGAGCCGCTGCCGCTGGAACTCTGGACCATGCTGGCCCTGCCGCCCTCCTATCCCCGCCGCTCGCGCGAGGAATTGCGGGTGCGGACGCTGCTGGGCGCCATCGAGTGCCTGCGGGCCGGCATCACCTGCGTGCAGGACATGAACCGCCTGCACCCGTTCGACGAGGATGACCTGGACCTGGTGCTGGACTGCTACCAGCAGGTAGGCCTGCGCTGCGTCTACGCGCCGCATTTCACGGAACTGCCCTCCACCGCCAGCGTGCCTTTCCTGGCCGATTGCGTGCCGGAAGCCGAACGCTGGCGGCTCTCCGGCCCCGAATCGCTCTTCCCGAAAGGCGAGGATGCGCTGACGCGGATCGAGGCCAGCATCGTGGCCCGGCGCCATGCCCGCCCGCTGGTCACCTTCGGCATCGGCCCCTCCGCGCCCGAGCGCATCCGGCCGGAGACGGTGGAGCGACTGGCGGATCTCTCCGCGCGGCTGGACCTGCCGGTCTACACGCATCTCTATGAAAGCCGCGCCACGGTGGTGCATGCGCGCCGCACCATCGGCGGCGGCTCGCTGGTGGGGTTCCTGCGCCGGGCCGGGCTGCTGGGGCCGCGCCTTTCGCTCGCCCATTGCGTCTGGCTGACGGAGGACGAGATCGCCGAGATCGCCGAGGCCGGCACGACCGTCTCGCTCAACCCGATGGGCAACCTCAAGACCCGCAGCGGCGTGGCGCCAATCAAGGCGCTGCGCCGCGCCGGGGTGCGGCTGGCCCTGGGGGCGGACAACTGCTCCTGTTCGGACGCGCAGAACCTGTTCCAGGTCATGAAGGCCTTTTGCACCCTGCCCGCCGTCTCCGACGACCCCGAGGAGGACCCGCCCCTGGCCGCCGAGGCGCTGCGCGCGGCGACTCTGGGCGGGGCGCGCGCCGCCGGGCTGGACAACCGCATCGGCGCGCTGAAGCCGGGGATGAAGGCGGATCTCGTGCTGCTCGACCTCGGCGACCCCAGCTTCGTGCCGTTGAACAGCGCGGCCCGCCAGCTTGTCTTCACCGAGGCCGGGCGCGGCGTGCGCACGGTGCTGGTGGATGGCCGCGTGGTGGTCGAGGATGGCCGCGTCACAACGGTGGACGAGGAGGCGCTGGCCGAACAGGCTGCGGCGCTGATGCCGGCCTTGCAGGCCGACGCGGCGGCGGTGCGCCAGCGCATTGGCCCTATCCGCGCGCATCTGGCGGAGGCGAACCGCCGGGCCTGGGCAGAGCCCGTGCCGCTGTGGCGCTATGTCGGCTGCCCCGATTGCGCGCCGGGCACGCGGCGCAGTTGCGAACCGGTGGCGCCATGAACGCCAACCCCTTTCCCCCCGGCGATGCCCGCCTGCGCCGCGAGGACGAGCCCCTGCTGCGCGGCCAGGGCCGCTTCGTGGCCGATGCGCCGGTGCCGGCCGGCACGCTGCATCTGGCTTTCCTGCGTTCCCCCTATGCCCATGCGCGCATCCTGGGCATGGACCATGGCGCGGCGCTGGCGGTACCGGGTGTGGTCGCGGTGCTGGATGGCGCGGCGCTGGCGGCGGATGGCGTGGGTGGCATCCCATGGGAAGTGCGCCCGCCCGGCAGCGACCCTGCCTACCCGGCCGGCGATGCCCGCGCCGCCGCGCCGCAGCCCGCCATGGCGGCGGAGGTCGCGCGCTTCGTGGGCGAGATCGTCGCCGCCGTGCTGGCCGAGACCCAGGCCG
>JAQGHX010000210.1 GCA_028288745.1 Roseomonas sp.
GCCGCGCGAGGGCAGCGGCCTTGCGGGTGCTGCGATGGCCGGCCGGCTGACCACCGGCCGCACCGTGGCTCCGGCCCGTGCGCCGAGAGCGGAAGCCAGCGGTGCCGCCTGGGCCGTGCCCACCAGCGACGGGCCGTTGCGGCGGCCCGCCATCATCATGTCGGTGGGCGGCACGTAGCGGCCGCCCTCGGCGAAGCCACGGTCGAGCAGCGACATGACATGCGAATCGCGTTCCGCGCTGCTGGCGCCGCCGAACACCACCGCGATCATCCGCACCCCGCCGCGCATCGCGCTGGCTGCCAGGTTGAAGCCGCTGGCGTTGATGAAGCCGGTCTTGATGCCGTCGGCGCCCGCGTAGTTATCCAGCAGGCGGTTGTGGCCATAGACCTCGCGGCCCTGCCAGGAGAAGGACTGCACGCTGAAATAGCCGTAGCGTTCCGGGAAGTCGCGGATCAGCGCCTGGCTGAGCCGCGCCATGTCGCGCGCCGTCGTCACCTGCCGCGGGTCCGGCAGACCGTTAGCGTTGCGGAATGTGGTGCGGGTCATGCCGATGCTGCGGGCCTGCACCGTCATCATGCGGGCGAAGGCGGCCTCGCCACGGTTGCCCGCCAGGTGCTCGCCCAGCGCGGTGGCGGCGTCGTTGGCGGATTTGGTGATCATCGCCATGATGGCGTCGCGGGCGAGGATGGTGTTGCCCGCCCGCAGCCCCAGCTTCGACGGCGGCTGCGACGCCGCGTGGCTGGAGACGCGGATGCGCGTATTGGCGTCCAGCCGGCCGCGCTCCATGGCGTCGAAGGCCATGTAGAGCGTCATCATCTTGGTCAGCGAGGCCGGGTAGCGCGGCTCATCGGCGGCGATGGCCAACACCTCCTGCCCGGTCCCGGCATCCAGCACGATGGCGGCGTAACGCTCGCTGCCGATCTGTGCCCGCGCGGCGGTGCCGCTGAACATGGCCAGGATGACCGCGAGCAGCACTAACGCGTGCAGGCGCCATCCGGCGAGGCCGTGATGCGGCATGATAGTAAGTCCCCCTTCTGCGCGCGGACCAAACCCCCCCGGGCTTCGCGCGCACCCCAGCGCCACGCCGTGCAGGGCGGGACGCCAACGCGGCCACCGTCACCGTGGCTGGCACGGCGGCGCGCGTCTTCATAATGCAGGCTCGCGACGCATGATGGAAGCGCCGCGAACAATTTCATGGATAAATATTCATTTTCCATTCGGTCGGAGAACCATGCTCACCCGCAACGGCTCCGCGCGCGCAAGCGGTACGCGCGGCCAGTGCCGGAGCGGCCGGCATCGGGATATGGAAGGCCCATACGCCAACGGCGCGGTGGACGATGGCGCACGCCCGGCGCACAACACCAACCGAAAGCCCAGATTCGGAGGAGGAACAATCCGCATGAAATCGCATCCCGTGAAGGTGCATCCGTCCAAGGCGCTGCTGCCGCGCGAAGACCAGCTGGCCTGGAAGATCGCCGGCGTCGCTGCCGACAAGGTTGCGGTGCAGAAGCCGGTGGCCGAGATGATCATCAACCGCATCATCGACAATGCCTCGGTCGCCATCGCGGCGATCAACCGCAGCGCGCCCACCTCGGCGCGGACGATGGCGCTGGGCCATGCCCGCAAGGGTGGCGCGGCGATCTTCGGCCTGCCGGCGTCACGTGGCTTCAGCCCGGAATGGGCGGCCTGGGCGAACGGCACGGCGGTGCGCGAGCTCGACATGCACGACACCTTCCTCGCCGCCGATTATTCCCACCCCGGCGACAACATCCCGCCCGTGCTCGCCGTGGCGCAGACCATGGGCAACTCGGGGCGCGACCTGATCCGCGGCATCGCCACGGGCTACGAGATCCAGGTGAACCTCGTGCGGGCCATCTGCCTGCATGAGCACAAGGTGGACCACATCGCGCATCTCGGGCCTTCGGCTGCGGCGGGCATCGGCAGCCTGCTCGGCCTGAAGCAGGAGGTGATCTACCAGGCGGTGCAGCAGGCGCTGCACACCACCGTCACCTTCCGCCAGAGCCGCAAGGGCGAGATTTCCTCCTGGAAGGCTTTTGCTCCTGCCCATGCCGGGAAGCTGGCGGTGGAAGCAGTGGACCGCGCGATGCGCGGGGAAGGCGCGCCGAGCCCGATCTATGAGGGCGAGGATTCCGTCATCGCCTGGGTGCTGGACGGCCGCAGCAACCGCGAGCGGGTGTACGAGGATGTCTTCTACAATGTTCCGCTGCCGGAGAAGGGCGAGGCCAAGCGCGCCATCCTGGATACCTACACCAAGCAGCACTCGGCCGAATACCAGAGCCAGGCGCTGATCGACCTCGCCTTCCGCATGCGGGACAAGATCGCCGACCAGGAGGCGATCGAGAAGATCGTCATCCATACCAGCCACCACACGCATTACGTGATCGGCACCGGCGCCAACGACCCGCAGAAGATGGACCCCAAGGCCAGCCGCGAGACGCTGGACCACTCGATCATGTACATCTTCGCCGTCGCCCTGCAGGACGGCGCCTGGCACCACGTGGAGAGCTACGCGCCACGCCGCGCCGGGCGGGCCGACACCGTGCGGCTGTGGCACAAGATCGAAACCCGGGAGGAGGAGGAGTGGACGCGCCGCTACCATTCCATCGACCCGGCGGAGAAGGCCTTCGGCGCGCGGGTCGAGATCCTGTTCAAGGACGGCACCTCGCTGGTGGATGAGATGGCGGTGGCCAACGCGCACCCGCTGGGCGCGAAGCCCTTCGGGCGCGCGGACTACATCCGCAAGTTCGAGATCCTGACCGACGGCATCCTGGCGCCGCGCGAGAGCGCGCGCTTCCTGGAAGTGGTGCAGGACCTGCCGAAGCTGACGGCGGGCGAGCTGCATCTGCTCAACGTCGCGCTGCCGCGCGGTGCCCTGGCCGAGGGCAAGCCCGGCATCTTCTGACCGTCCGGCCGCGACGGCCTGACAGCGCGGGAAGGGTTTTCCGATCCTTCCCGCCCTCAGCGGCAACATGCCGCATGCCGCCGCTGCCGTTCTTCTGCCACGAATGCATGAAAAAGCGCGTGCCGCGACATCTTCGCGCACGCGGAAATGCAACGCGTGCACGCGGATTTCGTTGACAACCGGATTGGGCGTGAAGATAGCGTGTTTCCAGACGCAACGGACCGATGCGATTCGTGGAGACACTGTCAAGTCGTCATCCCCGATCGGGTCGCTACCAGAGCGCCGCTATTCGGAAGGACGATGCTCAAACCTTGGGCCGGGCGCAAGGGTAACGGGCGGCAAAAGGAGGACAGCGCGATGCGCGGGCTTCGTTTTCTGCTCCTCAGCCGACATGCACAGCATGGCGCCAGGCACCCCGGGGAGAGCAGGTTGCGGCTATCACTGAACAGATCGCGACACCAAACGGCATCGTCTCTGCCCGCAATGGCGCAGAACGACTCGGCAAGGAGAGCCAGCATATGAGCGACGACAACGACACCACCCCGCTCCGGGCGCAGCCGATGGCTGTGAGCACCAGCCGCCGCACCGCCGGCACGCGCAAGGCGAGCACCGCTGGCCGCAAGCCCGTGGCCAAGCCGGCCGCCAAGAAGGCCGCTGCCCCGGCGAAGAAGGCTGCCGCGACCACGCGCAAGCCGGCCGCCGCCAAGAAGACCGCCAGCGCCGCGAAGAAGCCGGCGACGACTCGCAAGGCCGCGACCACCGCCACGCGCAAGCCCGCCGCAAAGAAGGCGACGAGCACCGCGCGCAAGCCGGCCGCCGCCAAGAAGGCGACCAGCACGGCGCGCAAGCCGGCCACGGCGAAAAAGGCCGCGCCCGCGACCAAGAAGGCGGCCGCGACGCGCAAGCCGGTGACGACCCGCAAGGCTGCCGCCCCTGCGAAGAAGACGGCGACCGCGACGCGCAAGCCCGCCACGACCCGCAAGGCCGCCGCCCCCGCGAAGAAGGCGGCGACCACGGCGCGCAAGTCCACCGCCACCACCGCCAAGAAGCCGGCCGCGACGCGCAAGCCGGTGACGACGCGCAAGGCCGTTGCCCCGGCGCGCAAGGCGGCGACGCCGAAGAAGGCCGCCGCCTCCGCGAAGAAGGCGACGACCGCCCGCAAGCCGGCGGCGACGCCGGCGAAGAAGACCGCCGCGCCGAAGAAGACCGCAGCGGCCACGCGCAAGCCCGCCACGGCCCGCAAGACTGCCGCCGCCGCGCCGAAGAAGGCCGCCACGCCGCGCAAGCCGCGCGTCGCGAAGGTCGAGGCTCCCGCGCCGGTGGAAACGCCGGTGCCCGTGCCGGCGCTGTCCAAGCGGGCCGATGGTGGCAAGAAGGCCGCCACGCCGCGCAAGCCGCGCGCCGCGAAGGCCGAAGCCGCCCCGGTGCCGCCGGTGGAGCCGATGACCCCGCCCGCCGCGGCCCCGGAGCCTGCGATGGATGAGCTGAGCGGCAACTGAAGCCGCTTCGGCTGACAAAGGAGGCGCCGCTGGCAACAGCGGCGCCTTTTTTCATGCGCCCCGCCGGCTTTGCAGTCCTCCCCCTATCGCCTAGCCTGTGGCGAACGGGAGAAACGACATGAGCGACAATATCCGGCGCGTCCTCTATCTCAGCCACGCGCCCGAGAAGGTCTACGCGCTGTGGCACGCCGCGATGCCGGAAGGCTGCGAGTTGCTGACCCTCTCCGCCAACAGCGATTCCGAGCGGCTGGAGAAGCTGGCCATCGCCGACGCGGTGATCGTCGCCCCCGCCGTGCTGAAACCCGAATGGGTGGCGCTGGCGCCGCGCCTGAAGCTGGTGCAGCACCAGGGCGTGGGCTGGGAAGGCGAGACCCCCATCGCGGCCCTGCGCGAACGCGGCATCCGCCTGGCCATCAATCCGCTGGGCACGCCCGAGGTGGTCAGCGAGCACGCCCTGGCGCTGATCTTCGCCTGCCTGCGCCACATTCCGCGCGCCGATGCGGCCATGCGCCGTGGCGAGTGGCTGGGCACCGCCATCCGCCCTATCTCGCGCAACCTGCGCGGGCGCACGGTGGGCATCGTCGGCATGGGGCGCATCGGCTCGGCCGTCGCGGCCCTGCTGCAGCCCTTCAACGTGCGCGGCCTGTATGCCGACCCGGTCATGAAGCTGCCGGAGGGGCTGGAACTGGCGCTGGGCTTCCGCCGCGTGCCGCTGGACGTGCTGCTGCGGGAATCCGATGTCGTCACCTTGCACCTGCCCGCCACGCCCGCCACGCGCCACCTCATCAACGATGCCAGCCTGGCGACCATGAAGCCGGAGGCCATCCTGGTGAACTGCGCCCGCGGCGCCGTGGTCGATGAGGCCGCGCTCGCCCGCGCGCTCTCCGCCGGCACCATCCGCGCCGCCGGCATCGACGTGTTCGAGCCGGAGCCGCCCTTGCCCGACAACCCGCTGCTCGGCCTGCACAACGTGGTGCTGACGCCGCATGTCGCCGCCGGCACGCTGGATGCGATGATGGCGAAGGTGGAGGGCGCCACCGCCAATCTTGGCCGCTTCTTCCATGACGGCACCCTGCAGGACGAGATCGACCTTTCGGTGCTGCCCTGATCCTTCGCCTTCTGCCACCCGGCGGGCGGGCCGCGATCGGCCCGCTGCTGGACGCCTATGCGGCGGAAATGCGCGGGGTGCTGGCGGGCGATGCCGCGCTGGCCCCCGGCACCGCGCTCGCGCTGCTGGCGGATGATACGCGCACGGAGATCCTCGGCGCCTTCAGGGGCGCGGAACCACTCGGCTTCGCGATCTTCCATGACCTGCCGGAAGTGGTTTTCGCCCGCCGCTGCGGGCAACTCGACGACCTGTTCGTGCTGCCGGCCGCCCGTGTGCAGGGCATCGCGCGCCGGCTGATCGGCGCGCTGACGGATCTGGGGCACGAACGCCGCTGGAGCCACCTGCGCTGGTTCGTCCCGCCCGAGGACCGCGCCGCCATCGCCCTTTACGAGCGCGTGGCGGAGGAGCCCGGCTGGCGCAGCTTCATCTGCCGCCTGGACCCAGCCACGTCGCTATAGCCGCCCGAGAAGGCCCTGGTTCCCGCGATAGCGCCGGGCCGGTCATTCCGCCGGGCGGTTGCGGCGCAGGCTGCGGGTGAAGCGCAGCGAGGATTCCACAAAACCCTGCGCGCGGTAGAAGGCATGGGCCTCGGCCCGGTGCGCCGCCGTGGTCAGTTCCAGCACGTCGCAGCCGGCCTGGCGCGCCGCCTGCGCGCCCGCCTTCAGCAGCAGGCGGCCGATGCCGCGCTGGCGTTCCTGCTCGTCCACCACCAGGGTGGTGATGCGCGCCACCGGCCGTGGGTAGGGCAGCATGGCGCACCAGTGCAGCGCGATCACGCCCACCACGGGGCCATAATCGGCGGCCACCAGCAAGCTGCCCTGGGGGTCGCGCAGCACGGTCTCCAGCCGCGTGGCGGCCTCCGCCGCATTCATGTCGTAGCCCAGTTGCCGCAGCAGCCGCGCCAGGTCGGCGGCATCCGCCGGCACGGCGCCGCGCACTTCCACCCCCTGGCGCGGGCCATGGGCCACCGGGTCAGCGCGCCAGCAGGCCGCCTGCCACCAGCAGGTCGGCCGTGGCCGGGCTGAAGGCGCAGGGCACGTCATAGACCAGCGCGATGCGCAGCAGCGCCTTCACGTCCACGTCGTGCGCCTGCGGCGCCAGCGGGTCGGGGAAGAAGATCATCGCCTGCACGCGCCCCTCGGCGATCATGCCGCCGATCTGCTGGTCGCCGCCCAGCGGCCCGCTCTTCACGGTGGAGACGAACAGGTCCGGGTTGCGCTCGCGCAGCACGCTGCCGGTGGTGGCGGTGCAGATCAGCGCGTGCGGCGCCAGTTCGGCGGCATGGCGCGCCGCCCATTCGGCCAGCGCCGGCTTCATGCGGTCATGCGCGACGAGGGCGAGGGTCAGGGCCATGGCGTCTCTCTTCAGCCGAAGGTGGCGAGCAGATCGTCCACCTGGGCGGGCGTCAGTTCGCGGGCGGGCATGCCGCGCAGCATCAGGGCGAGCTTCGCCGCTTCCTCCAGCTCCTCGGCGGCATAGACGGCATCGGTCAGCGTCGCGCCGGATACGACGGGGCCGTGGTTGGCCAGCAGCATGGCGCGCGCGCCGCGGGCGGCCTCGTGCACCGCCGGTTCCATCGCGGCGTCGCCCGGGCGGTAATACGGGATGATGGGCAGGGTGCGGCCGACGCGCATGACGAAATAGGGCGTCAACGGCGGGATGGGCGCGGCATCGCCCGGCGCCGCGAGGCAGCCGATGGCGGTGGCGCAGGTGGAATGCAGATGCACCACCGCCCCCGCCTCCGGCCGCGCCGTCAGCACGGCGCGGTGCAGGAACACCTCCTTCGAGGGTTTGTCGCCACCCACATGCCGCCATTCCCGGTCCAGCCTGCTGATGCGCGCGGGCTCCAGCCTGCCGAGCGAGGAATTGGTCGGCGTCATCAGGTAGCCGTCATCCAGCCGCACGCTGATATTGCCGGCGCTGCCGACGGAATATCCGCGCTGGAACAGGCTGGCGCCGAAGGCCACGAGTTGCTCGCGCAGGTCCTGCTCGGTCATGGCTGGAAGGCCTTCAGAAAGAAGTCCCGCGCGCCGAAATTGCCCGACTTCAACGCCAGGTGCAGCCCGCCGGGCTCCGCATAGGTCCAGGGCACGCCAGGGTCGATCTGCCGGCCGATGCGCAGGCTGGTGATGCCGAGACGCTGCACCACGGCGCCCGAGGTCTCGCCCCCGGCCACCACCATCCGGCCGACGCCGCGCGCCACCAGATCGGCGGCGATGGTGGCGACGGCGTCTTCCACCAGTGCGCCGGCGGCGTCGCGGCCGAGTTTCTGCTGCAACGCGGCCACCTTTTCCGGGGGCGCGCTCGCGGCGATGACGATGGGCCGCTCATCGGAGAGTTTGCCCTCCATCCATGCACGCGCCTGGGCCGCCAGTGCCCGGGCATCGGGCGTAGCCAGCGCATCGAGTTCCAGCACCGGCACATGGTCACGCGCCAGCCCGATCTGACCCAGCGTGGCGCGGGAGCAGGAGCCTGTCACAACCGCCATCATCCCGCGCGGTTCCGGCAGGATGGCGGCATCGCCGCGTTCCGGCAGCAGGCCCTGGGCGCGGAAATTATCCGGCAGCCCCATGGCGATGCCGGAGCCGCCGGTGATCAGCGCGTGCCCGGCGCAGGCGGTACCGATCTCGCGCAGGTGCGCGTCGGTCACCGCATCGGTGATGGCATAGCCATGGCCGGCATCGCGCAGGCGGTGGAAGTCGCGGCGGATGGCATTGGCGCCCTGCTCGACCACCGCGAAGGGCACCAGCCCGACGCGCGCCTCCGTCTGGCGGGAGAGCACGCGCACGAGGTTGGCGTCGCGCATCGGCGTCAGCGGGTGGTTCTCCATGCCGCTTTCGCTCAGCAGCGCGGCGCCGACGAAAAGATGGCCCTGGTAGATGCTGCGCGCATTGGCCGGGAAGGCCGGGCAGGCGATGGCGAAGCCCGATTGCAGGCGGCGCGACAGCGCATCGGCGACAGGCCCGATATTGCCTTCATCCGTGCTGTCGAAGGTGGAGCAGTACTTGAAGAAAATCTGCCTTGCGCCGCCCGCCAGCAGCGCCTCGCAGGCGGCGAGGCTCTCGGCCACGGCCTGCCCCACGGGCGCGGTGCGCGACTTCAGCGCCACCACCACCGCGTCGGCATCCGGCAACGGACCGGTGGGAACACCGATGACCTGCACCGTTGTCATCCCGTTCGCCACCAGCATGGCGGCGAGGTCGGTGGCGCCGGTGAAGTCGTCGGCAATGCAGCCGAGAATGGCCATGGTCGTTTCCTCGTTGGTTTTTTAATTGATGGTCCGGGGCCGCTTCGCCAGCGCCGGCGGCAGCGCCAGCAGGTCGGTATGCCCGACGCGCGCGACCAGCGCGCCACGGGCCGCCTGTAGGCGGCGGGCCTCGCGCCAGGCCTCGATGCGCGGCGCCAGCAGGCGTGGCAGGGCACTGCCGGCGGCATCGGCATGGCCATCGGCCAGCGCGCCGGACATGCTGGGCGCGCCGGCGGGAATACGCCACGGGCTGGGCGCGGTGGTGACGGCGAAGCCCTTCGCGCGGAAGGCGCGCGCCATTTCGCGCGGCGCGTCGGGGCCAAGCGAGCGGCCGCCGAAGCCCTTGTCGCGCAACTGGTCGCGGCGGAACCCGCGCGCGATCAGGCGGTCATCCGCGTGCGGCGGCGCGAAGCGTTCGTGCCCATCGACATTCAGCGCGGCATAGAAGGGCACCTGCAGCGCGCCCGCCATCCTTGCCACCCAGCCGCGCGAGACGAGGTCGCACAGTGCCGTGCTGACCACGGCATCGTTCCGGTCCAGCTTCAGGTTGGCGGGGGCTTCCGCCAGATCGGCCAGTTGCGCATCCACCCGCCAGACGCCGACGGGCGTGTGCACCAGCATCACCTGCTGCTTCGGCAGGGTGACGAGCCAGCCGGCACGCTCGGCGGCCTCGGCGATGTCCAGGAAGGCGCGTTCCAGCAGCCGCCCGTCGGCATCCACCAGCGTCCAGATCTGCGTGCGGCCGATATAGGGCGCCAGCCAGCGGAACAGCGAACCCGTGCCGGCGCCGAGGTCGAGGATGCGTGGCCGCTCCGGCAGCGCATCGGCCAGGGCGAGCGCGAGCGGCACGGAACGCGCGCGGGCGTCGAAGGGCTCGCGCAGTTGCAGCCAGTCGCCGTCGAAACCGTCGCTCATGCCGCTGCATCCATCTCGGTCAGGAAGGCGCGCGCGCGGTCGGGCCAGCGGGGCAGGGCCTGGCCGGCCTTCCAGGCGGCCTCGGCCATCTCGGCGCGCAGGGCGAGGTCGAAGATCGGCCGCCGCATGGCGCGAGAGAGTGAGGTGACATCCCCCGGCGGCGCGATCACCCCCGCCGTACGCGGTACCACGTCCGCGATGGCACCGCCGGCGGTGATGGCGAGCGGCAGGCCGCGCGCCAGGGCTTCCGCCGCCGCCATGCCATAGCCTTCCCAATGCGTCGCCAGCGCGAAGAGGTCGGCCTTCGCATAGAGCGCATCCAGCGCGTCCTGCGCGACCTCGCCCACGAAGGTCACGCGCGGGGCGATGTTCAGGTCTTCCGCCAGGGCGGCGAGGCCCTGCGCGTGCACCGGGTCGCGCGGCCCGCCGGCGATGGTCAGGTGCCAGTCGAGGTCGAAGAGCCTCGCGAGCGCCCGCAGCAGCACGTCATGCCCCTTGCGCGGCACCAGCACGCCCACCGAGAGGATGGCGCAACCCGGGCCACCGGAACCCTGGGAACGCGGTGCCGGGTCGGTGCCCGGTTCCACCACGCCGATCCTGGCGGCATCGACCGGGAATTCCAGCGGCAGGCGGTCCGCCGTCAGGCGCGATGTCGCGACCAGCCGGGCGAGGCGCGGGAACAGCAGGGTTTCCAGTTCCTTCAGCCGCGCGCGTTCGTCTTCCGGCACGCCAGGCTCGATCGCCGTGGGGTGGTGGATCAGCCCGACCGCGCGGCGTCGCCCCAGCTCATCCACCAGTGGGGCGAAGGCGGGCAGGCCGAGGCCGTCGATGACGATGCGCGTGCCGTCCGGGACGCCATCCAGCGCCGCGCGGGCCGAGGCTTCGGCGCGCGCGTCGGGCAGGGGGTGGCGGCCTTCCAGTTCCACCACGCGCACGCTGTGGCCGGCGCCGCGGAAGCCTTCCACCAGCCGCCGGTCATAACCATACCCGCCGGAGACGATGCTGAACGGCCCGGGCACCAGCAGCGCGATGTCCATCAGAGCGCGGCCTCGTAGGCCGCCCAGGCCAGCGGGCTTTCGCGCAGCAGCACCTTGATGCTCTGAACGGCCTTGGCGGCCTCACCGAAGCGGCCGTCCCGGATGGCCTTCGCCAACTCGCCATGGATATAGGAGCAGAGGAACTCGGTGCTGGTATTCTGCCCGGCGAAGACCGGCATGGTGTCGAGGTTGTTGTAGTCGAACTGGTCCAGGATCTTCCGCAGCTCGACGCGCGCGGCGGCGATGTCGATCAGCAGGTTCAGCCGGTCCAGCTTCTCGGCGCGGAACTCGGCCTCCACCACGAAGGTCGCGCCGTGCACGCGCTGCGCCGGGCCGAACTCCTCGCCCTTGAAGCTATGGGCGACCATGACGTGGTCGGCGACGGTCAGGCTGTACATCGGGATCATTTTCTTCTCGTGGTGGCGTTCAGTAGGTGACGACGGGGCAGAGGGGCGCGATCTGCCCGGGCGCGGCCGGGCCGACGATACCCGCGATGCGCGCCGGCAGTTCCTCGAAAGGCAGCACCGGGCCGCAGAGCGCGTCCAGCACCGGCTCCGCCAGCAGCGAGAGCGCGAGCGCCATCCGCTCGCCATGCGTGCGCCGCCCGCGCATGGCGGGGGAGACGGCGCCGACCTGGGTGGAGAGCAATTGCAGCCGCTTGGCATGGAAGGCCTCGCCAAGCGGCAACGCCACTTCGCGGTCGCCGTGCCAGGAGGCTTCCAGGATGCGCGCCTCGAACGCCGCGCATTCCAGCGCGCGCTTCAGCCCGGCGGCGCTGGCGGAGGCATGGACGATCAGTTCCTGTTCGCCCGGCGCATCGCCGGGCAGGGCGAAGCGGATGCCGAGCTGCTCCACCACGTCGCGCCGCACCGGGTCGGTATCCACCACGGTCACGCTGGTGCCCGGCATGCGCCCCAGCAGCCACGCGCTGAGCAGGCCGACCACGCCGCCGCCGATCACCAGCACACGCTCGCCGATCACGGGCCGCGCATCCCACAGGATGTTCAGCGCGGTTTCCATATTGGCGGCCAGCACGGCGCGGTGGTCGGTCACGGCATCGGGCACGGGGATGCACATGTGGAGCGGTGCCAGAAAGACATCCTGGTGCGGATGCAGGCAGAACACGCGCTGGCTATTGGCCAGCGTGCCCACCGCCGCGTAGCCGTACTTCACGGGGAAGGGGAAATCGCCCGCCTGCATGGGCGCGCGCATGGCGGCCCACTGGCTTTCCGGCACATGGCCTTCCAGCACCAGCCTCTCCGTCCCGCGCGAGATGCCGCTGGCCAGCGTCCGCACCAGCACCTGGTCGCCCGACGGGATGGGCAGGATTTCCTCGCGGATCTCGCCGGTGCCGGGGGCGGTGGCCCAAAAGGCGCGGGCCCTCAAGGGGCGGCCTGGCAGATGGAGGGGCGGGCGCGATGGAGCGCGATGTCGAAGAGCACGTCTTCTCCCAGCCTGTGAATGCCCCAGGCGAAGCGCAGGCCATCGGCGATGCGCGCGGCCTCGGGCAGGGTGAAAGCGGGAATGCCGGAGCCCAGCAGCACGGGCGCCACCGTGACATGCAGCCGGTCCAGGCAACCGGCGGCCAGGAAGCGCGAGACGGTGAGGCCGCCGCCCTCGACGAAGATGCGCCTCAGGCCGCGCGCGGCCAGTGCCGGCAGCAGCGCCGCGATGTCCAGCCCGCCGATGGAGGAACGCGGCAGCCGCAGCACCTCGGCCGCGCCATGGGCGTCGCCGCCGACGGCATCCTCGGCGCAGACCAGCAGGGTCGGCGGGCCGCCGGCGGCGAAGATGTCGTGATCCGGGCCAAGGCGGCGGTTGGTATCCAGCACCACCCTGACGGGGTTGGGGCCGGTGCATTCGCGCGTGGTCAGGCGCGGGTTGTCGTGCTTGACGGTGCCGGCGCCCACCACCACAGCATGGCAGAGCGCGCGCAGCCGGTGGGTATGCAGGATATCGCCCTGGCCGCCGATCCATTGGCTGGAGCCGGAGGCCGTGGCGATGCGCCCGTCCAGCGTCTGCGCCAGCCGCCCCAGCACCATGCAGCCATCGGCGGCGTCATGGCTCAGCAGCGGGGCGAACAGGCGGCCCAGCGCATCCGCCGGGGGCACGCCCGGCGTGTCCCGCAAAGCGAGCAGCGCGGACCAGGAGAGCGCATCGTTCGTGGCATCCATCGCCGGCATGCTAGCCCAAATGCGGGCCAGCGTGAATCAGGCGGGCTGGATTCCGCGGCGCTCGTCGGCGCGCCGGATCCAGGCCACCAGCGGCAGGGCCAGCAGCACCATCCACAGCTTGCCCAGCACCTGCCCGGGCAGGAAGGACAGGTCGCCGAAGGCGATCAGCAGGAAAGCGATGCTGTCCACCACCAGCCCCGCGACGCCCGAGGCCAGCACCGCCAGCACCAGGTTGCGCTTCTGCAGCGGGGTATAGACGGCGAGGTCCACCGTCTCGCTGATCAGGAAGGCGGCGGCGGAGGCCACGACCAGCGCGGGCGGCGCCAGGAAGGCGGAGATGGCGGTGCCGGCGGCGATGGCGGCCCAGGCATAGCCCAGGCCAAGCCGGCGCTGCACCATGTCCCGCAGCACGAGCGCGAGGCCGATCATCAGCACACCGGAGGGCGCCATGACGCCGGGCGCCACCGGGATCAGGCAGGGCCCGCCGGGGGCGCAGAAGGTGCCGGCATTGCCGATCAGCCAGTTGGCGGCGGGAATCGTGAGCCCGAAGGCAACAAGGGCGAGGAAACCCTCCAGGCGGCGGGTATCGGTCATCTGCGAGTTTTCCCTGATGGGGCGGGTGCATCCGCGTGCCGCCGCGCAGGGGATCCGCGCGTCAGCCGTGCGCTTGATATTCCATCCACCCCTTGTTGCGCAACGTGCAGGCCGGGCAGGTGCCGCAGCCAAAGCCCCAGGCGTGGCGATGCGTGCGGTCACCCAGGTAGCAGGTGTGGGTATCGGCCACGATCATGTCCACCAGCGGCTTGCCGCCCAATCTCTCCGCCATCCGCCAGGTGGCCGCCTTGTCGATCCACATCAGCGGCGTGTGCAGCACGAAGCGCTTTTCCATGCCCAGGTTCAGCGCCACCTGCAGCGCCTTGATGGTGTCGTCGCGGCAGTCGGGGTAGCCGGAGAAATCGGTCTCGCAGACGCCGGTGACGATGTGCCGCAGGCCGCGCCGGTAGGCGAGCGCCGCCGCGAAGGTGAGGAAGATCAGGTTGCGGCCGGGAACGAAGGTATTGGGCAGGCCGTCCTCGCGCATGGCGATCTCGGTTTCGCTGGTCAGTGCGGTGTCGGAGACGGCGGCCAGCGCGTCCAGTTTCAGCGTATGGTCATCGCCCAGCTTCGGCGCCCAGGCGGGGTAGCGGGCCACGATTCCGTCGCGGAAGGCAGCGCGGCATTCCAGTTCCACGCGGTGGCGCTGGCCGTAATCGAAGCCCAGCGTCTCCACATGGTCGAAGCGGTCCAGCGCCCAGGCGAGGCAGGTAGCGGAATCCTGGCCGCCGCTGAACAGCACCAGGGCAGTTTCGGTCATAGGGTTTTCTCCAATCGGGCCACGGCCCAGCGGGCGGCATCGGCCACGACTTCGGCCGGGTCTTCGCACAGGGGGGCGGCGATGTCGCGCAGCGCGGGGATGCCGGAATTGCCGATGGCGATCAGCACGTTGCGCACGAAGCGGTCCCGCCCGATGCGCTTGACGGGCGATCCGCTGAACAGCGCGCGGAAGGCGGTGTCATCCAGCACCGCCAGTTCCGCCAGCCTGGGCGCGTTCAGGTCTTCCCGCGCGATGAGGCCGGGCTCGCTGCCATGCCGCGCGAACTTGTTCCAGGGGCAGACGGAGAGGCAATCGTCGCAACCATAGATGCGGTTGCCCATCGCCACCCGGAATTCCTCCGGGATCGGGCCCTTGTGCTCGATGGTCAGGTAACTGATGCAGCGCCGCGCATCGAGGCGGTAGGGCCCGACGAAGGCATCGGTCGGGCAGGCGGTCAGGCAACGGGTGCACTTGCCGCAATGGTCCACCTCCGCCGCGCCCGGCTCCAGGTCCAGCGTCGTGTAGATTTCGCCCAGGAACAGCCAGGAACCGAATTCGCGCGAGACCAGGTTGCTGTGCTTGCCCTGCCAGCCGAGGCCCGCCCGCTGCGCCAGTGGCTTTTCGGCAACCGGCGCGGTGTCGACGAAAACCTTCAATTCGCTGCCGCGCCATTCCTCGACCATCCAGCGCGCCAGCATCTTCAACCGCTTCTTGACGATGTCGTGGTAGTCGCGGTGGCGGGCATAGACGCTGATGCCGCCCCGGTCGGGTTGGGACAGGATGGAAAGCGGGTCGCTCTCCGGCCCGTAATTCATCCCCAGCGCGATGACGGACACGGCTTCCGGCCACAGCGCCCGCGGGTGGGCGCGCTGCTCCACGCGGTCGGCAAGCCAGCCCATCTCGCCCTGCATCCCGGCGGCCAGGAAGGCATCCAGCCGCGCCCGCACCTCCGGCCCCAGATGCGCGGGCGCGAAGCCCACCGCATCGAAGCCGATCTCCAGCGCCTTCGCGCGGATGCGCGCGGACGACGCCTCGCGGATGCGGGTGGCGTTATCCCCGGCCACGGTAGCTGGGCACGTCCTGGGCCGGAATCCACACGCCATCGGGCGCGGCGCCGGTCTGCCAGAAGACGTCGATCGGGATGCCGCCGCGCGGGTACCAGTAGCCGCCGATGCGCAGCCAGGCCGGCGACAGCGTCTCCACCAGCTTCTGCCCGATGCCCACGGTGCAGGCCTCGTGGAAGGCGCCGTGATTACGGAAACTGGTCAGGTAGAGCTTGAGGCTCTTGCTTTCCACGATCCATTCGCCCGGCACGTAGTCGATCACCAGATGCGCGAAATCCGGCTGCCCCGTCATCGGGCAGATCGAGGTGAATTCGGGCGCGGTGAAGCGTACGCAATAGCGAAGCCCGGGATGCGGGGTGGGCACGCGCTCCAGCACCGCCTCTTCCGGGCTGGCCGGCTGGCGGGTCTCGTGGCCCAGCATCGTGAGGCCGGAGACATCGTGACTGCTGCTCATGCGGCGATCTCCTGTGGGGCTGCCCAGCCGGCCTGGATGGCCGCGGCTTCCTCGTCGAAGCGGCCGGCGAGGATGGCGGCGCGCAGCCGTGCCATCAGGTTTTGGTAATAACGGATATTGTGCCAGGTCAGCAGCATCGGCCCCAGCATTTCGCCCGCCTTGAACAGGTGGTTCAGGTAGCCCAGCGAATGCCGCGTGCAGGCGGGGCAGTCGCATTCCGGGTCCAGCGGGCCAGTATCCTCGGCGTTTTTGGCGTTGCGCATATTGGCAACGCCGCGGCTGGTATAGGCCCGCCCGGTGCGGCCGGAGCGCGTGGGGATGACGCAGTCGAACATGTCCACGCCGCGCCGCACGGCGCCGATCAGGTCGCCCGGCGTGCCGACGCCCATCAGGTAGCGCGGGTGCGTCTCCGGCAGCATGGGTACGGAAAAATCGAGCGTGCGGAACATCTCTTCCTGACCCTCGCCGACGGCCAGGCCGCCGATGGCATAGCCCTCGAAGCCGATATCCGTCAGTGCCCTGGCACTTTCCGCCCGTAAATTCTCGAAGGTGCTGCCCTGCTGGATGCCGAACAGGCCATAGCCCTCGCGCGGCACGAAGGCGGCGCGGGACCGCGCGGCCCATTGCATGGACAGCCGCATGGCGCGCGCGGCTTCCTCATGCGGGGCGGGGAAGTGGATGCATTCGTCGAAGCACATGGTCACGTCGGCATCCAGCAGGTGCTGGATCTCGATGCTGCGCTCCGGCGTCAGGCGGAACCTCTCGCCGTTGATGTGGCTCTGGAAGGTGACGCCGTCCTTGTCCATCTTCCGCAGCTTGGACAATGACATCACCTGGAAGCCACCGGAATCCGTCAGGATCGGGCCGTGCCAGTCCATCATCTTGTGCAGGCCGCCCAGCCGGCCGGCCCGCTCGGCGCCCGGCCGCAGCATCAGGTGATAGGTATTACCCAGCACGATGCTGGCGCCGGTGGCGCGCACCGCATCCGCCGTCATGGCCTTCACCGTGCCGGCGGTGCCGACGGGCATGAAGACCGGCGTCGCCACGTCGCCATGCGCGGTGTGCAGCGTGCCGGCGCGGGCGGCGCCGTGGCGGCACTGGCAGGTCCAGGAAAGCGTCATGCGGCGGGGTCTTCCCTGAACAGCAGGCTGGCATCGCCATAAGAATAGAAGCGGTAGCCGGCGTCGATGGCATGGGCATAGGCGTCGCGCATGCGCCCCATGCCGGCGAAGGCCGAGACGAGCATGAACAGGCTCGATTTTGGCAGATGAAAATTGGTCAGCAGCACATCCGCCGAGCGGAAGCGGTGCCCCGGCAGTAGGAAGATGTCCGTCAGCCCCTTGAAGGGCTGGATTACCCCCGCATCGTCCACCGCGCTTTCCAGCAGCCGCAGCGCCGTGGTGCCGATGGCGACGATGCGGCCGCCACGTGCGCGCGTCGCGTTGATGATGGCGGCCGCTTCGGGTGTCACCTCGCCCCATTCGGAATGCAGGGTATGGGCGCGCGGGTCCTCGGCGCGGATGGGCAGGAAGGTGCCGGCGCCGACATGCAGCGTCACTTCCACCTGCGCCACGCCGCGCGCGGCCAGCGCCGCCAGCAGGCCCGGCGTGAAATGCAGGCTGGCGGTGGGGGCCGCGACCGCGCCGGGCTGGCGCGCGAAGATCGGCTGGTAATCCTCGCGGTCCTGCGGCGTCGGGCCATCGGGGCGGGCGATATAGGGGGGCAGGGGGATTTCGCCGGCGCGTTCCAGCGCCGCCGCCAGCAGCGCCTGGTCGGGGCCGAAATCCAGCAGCACGGCACCGCCATCCTGGCGTTCCACCACGCGGGGGGCGAGTTCCGGCGCGCCGTCGATCGCCAGCACGTCACCGGAGCGCAGCTTCTTGGCGCCGCGCACCAGCGCGTGCCACAGGCCACCGGCCTCGGCGCGGTTCAGCATGATTTCCACCCGCGCCTCGCCCCGCCGGGCGCGCAGGCGGGCGGGAATGACGCGGGTGTCGTTCACCACCATCAGGTCGCCGGGGCCCAGCAGCGCCGGCAGGTCCGCCACGCCCATGTCCCGCGCGCCACCGTCGCCCACCACCAGCAGCCGGGCGGAGTCGCGCGGGCGGGCGGGGCTCTGGGCGATCAGGGCCTCGGGCAGGGCGAAATCGAAATCCTCGGCCCGCAGGGCGGGGAGGGCAGGGGCGTCTGGCTGGGTCATGCGGGTGGGGGCGCGGTAGCGGAGGGGGGCGCGGAAGGCAAGCAAAGCCTCGGCAGGGCAGGCTTGCCCGATGGCGCCGCCCCGCGCAGGCTGGCCGCGAAGCACGGAGAACACGATTGATGATCCGCTATGACCTGCACGGCAAACGCGCGCTGGTAACCGGGGGTGCCTCGGGTATCGGGCTGGCCACGGTGCGCATGCTGGCCGAGGCCGGCGCCCGCGTGGCGGTGAACCACCTGCGCGGCGATGCCCGCGCGGACGCCGTGCTGGAGGAACTGCGCGGCACCGGGCTGGATGTGCTGCCCGCGCCCGGCGATGTCGGCGATGCCGTGGATGGCCCGCGCATGGTGGAACAGGCGGTGGCGGAACTGGGCGGCCTGGACTTCCTGGTCAACAATGCCGGCACCCCCGGCACCAGCAGCCTGATCCCGCCCGCCGCCCTGGACCGGATGACCGAGGATCTGTGGCAGACGGTGCTGCAGGTGAACCTGCTGGGTGTGTTCCGCTGTTCCAAGGCCGCCGCGCCGGCCCTGATGGCGGCGGGCGGCGCGGTGGTGAACGTCGCCTCCATCGCGGGCATCGACAGCCCCGGCAGCTCGATGGCCTATGGCGCCACCAAGGCCGGGGTCATCAGCCTGACCAAGAACCTGGCCCGCGCGCTGGCGCCCGGCGTGCGGGTGAACGCCGTAGCCCCCGGCGCCGTGGACAGTCCCTGGATGGTGGAATGGACCGAGGCCCGCAAGCAGGCCAGCGCCGAGAAGGCCCTGCTGAAACGCCGCTGCCAGCCGGGCGACCTGGCCGAGGTGATCCTTTTCTTCCTCGGCGGCGCCGGCATGGTCACGGGCCAGACCCTGGTGGTCGATGGTGGGCTGACGCTGGAAGCGCGCTGAGCCGCTACCCCACCGCCGCCACGCATTCGATCTCCAGCAGGAAATCCGGCACCGGCAGGGCGCGCACGACAGCAGTGGTGCGGGCGGGGTAGGGGCCCCCGCCAAACCACGCGGCATAGAGCCGGTTCATCTCGGGGATGTCCTGTTCGCGCGTCAGCAGCACGTTGGTCTTCACGATCCGGCTGCGGTCGGTGCCCGCCTCGGCCAGCACGCGGTCCAGCCAGTCCAGCACCGCGCGCATCTGTGCCGGGAAGTCGTCCCTGGCGATGCGCCATTCGGCATCGAATGGCCCCATGCCGGAGACGAACAGAAGATCGCCCACCCGCACCGCAAGCGAGAGCGGCGGCATGCGGTCAGGTTCGTGCGGCGGGAAATGGGTCAGCATGGCGGCGTTTTCTCCTGCGGTGGCGGCACGCATCCTGGCATCGCCGCGCGGCGGTGTCGAAGGCGGGTTGCCGGGCGCGCTTCCTCACCGCACCATCGGCGGCGAACCCAACCGCGCCGGAGCCCGAGATGCCGCAAGCCGATACCGCCCGCTTCCTGCGGGACCTGCATGAACTGCGCCGGATCGGCGCCTTCAAGACTGGCGTGCATCGCCCGACCTACAGCCCGCAGGACATGGAAAGCCGCCGCTGGCTGATGGAGCGGATGCGCGAGGCCGGCCTGGAACCCACGATCGACGGCATCGGCAATGTCTTCGGCCGCCATTCCGGCGCCGGCCCGCATATTCTCTCCGGCAGCCATATCGAGAGCCAGAACGAGGCCGGCTGGCTGGACGGGGCGCTCGGCGTGGTCGGCGCGCTGGCCATCGCGCGCGCGGGCCTGCCTGTCGATGTCTGCGCCTTCGCCGATGAGGAAGGGCATTTCGAGGGCGGTTTCCTCGGCAGCCGCTCGATCATCGGCGAGCTGGACGATGCGGAGATCGACCGCAGCCGCAACCGCACCGACGGCACCCCGCTGCGCGATGCGCTGGCCGCCGCCGGTCTGGCGGGGCTGCCGCGGATGCAGATAGACCCTTCCCGCTACAAAGGTTTTTTCGAGATGCATATCGAGCAGGGGACGCAGTTGGAGCGCGCGGGCCTGCGCATCGGGGTGGTCACCGGCATCGTCGCCATCTGGCAGTTCCGGCTGGTGGTGGAAGGGCAGCAGGACCATGCCGGCGGCACCACCATGGCCGAGCGGCGCGATGCCGGCCTGACGGCGGTGCGCCTGCTGGCCGCCATCGATGCCGAGTTCCCCCGTATCTGTGGCGAGCGCAGCACCTGGACCGCCGGCCGCATCGCCGTGGAGCCCGGCGCGCCCAGCATCATTCCCGGCAAGGCGGAAGTGCTGTTCCAGTTCCGCGATATCTCGGTGGAAACGCTGCGGCGGATGGAAGCCACGCTGCGCGCCCTGGTGCAGGAGAGCAACCGCCGCGAGCGCTGCGCCACCACCCTGCAGGTCATCAGCCGCTCCACCCCCGCGCTCAGCGACGCGCGCCTGATGGGGGCGCTGGACGCGGCGGCCGAGGCCCATGCGCCCGGCGCCTGGCAGCGCATGCCGAGCGGCGCGGGGCATGACGCGCAGTACATCGCGAAGCAGGTGCCGGCGGTGATGCTCTTCGTGCCCTCGATCGGCGGCGTCAGCCACCATTGGTCCGAGAACACCACGGATGAGGATCTGGCGACCGGCGCGCAGGTGCTGGTGGATGGCGCAGCGCGGTTCCTGGCAGGCGCCTGACCCGGCGGCTGCGGCGGCGGCGAGCGCCTGCGGGCCGCCGGACCGGGCGGCCCGCGGGCCCCGCCACTTGGTCGG